>NZ_JBJQLG010000011.1:0-189434 GCF_046486495.1 Escherichia sp. WS3227_2 | reverse complement strand
TGCATGACCAGCCAGGTAATGATTTACAGCGGCAAGTTTTACTTCAAATGAATGTTTCATAAACTGCACCTTCAGATGTCAGATTATGTCCAACATTTGGGGTGCAGTTCATTACGCCGCATCCGGCATGAACAAAGCTCACTTTGTCTGCAATCTGAATCCGGGCCACCATGCCCAGTTTATTCTTTACTGCCAGCCGTAACGACGGCTATAGAACCCTTTCACCAACTGGGTTAACGTCATATACCCTGCCAGAATCGCAACCAGCCACGGGAAATAGCTTAACGGCAGCGCCTGCAGCTGCAGATAACTGGCCAGCGGTGAAAACGGCAATGCGATCCCGACAATCATCACGATCACGGTCATGATCATTAACGGCCACGATGCACAGCTCTGAATAAACGGTACACGACGGGTGCGGATCATATGCACAATCAGCGTTTGCGACAGTAAGCCCACCACAAACCAGCCCGACTGGAACAGCGTTTGCGTTTCCGGCGTGTTGGCATGGAATACCCACCACATCAGGCAAAACGTCAGAATATCGAAGATCGAGCTGATCGGTCCGAAGAAGATCATAAAGCGCCCCAGATCCGCCGGATTCCAACGCTGCGGCTTTTGAATTTGCTCGTCGTCGACGTTATCAAACGGGATCGCCACCTGTGACACATCGTACAGCAGGTTCTGAATAAGCAAGTGTAACGGCAACATCGGCAGGAAGGGCAAGAAAGCACTCGCCACCAGCACGCTGAACACATTACCGAAGTTAGAGCTCGCCGTCATTTTGATGTATTTCAGCATGTTGGCGAAAGTGCGACGTCCCTCAATAACCCCCTCTTCCAGCACCATCAGGCTTTTTTCCAGCAGGATGATATCAGCCGCTTCACGGGCAATATCTACCGCGCCGTCCACAGAAATGCCGATATCCGCAGCACGTAAGGCGGGCGCATCATTAATACCATCGCCCATAAAGCCAACCACATGCCCTTCGCGCTTCAGTAAGGTCACAATGCGTTCTTTATGCATCGGCGTCAGGCGAGCAAACAGCGTGGTGCGCTGTGCGAGATTTGCCAGTTCGTCGTCAGATAGCGTTTCAATATCACTACCAATGACCACCTCTCCCGCGTCCAGCCCCACTTCATGGCACACTTTCGCTGCAACTAACTCACTGTCGCCAGTAAGGATTTTTACGGTAATTCCACTCGATTTTAATGCCTTCAGTGCCGGAGCAGTTGTCTCTTTTGGCGGATCAAGGAAAGCAATATATCCTTCGAGGATCAGGTCGGATTCATCCGCTCGCTGGTAATCTCCTTCACGCGCTGGCAGGTATTTCGTCGCAACCGCAACCACGCGCAGCCCCTGACGATTCAGCGTATCAGTAACCCGCTTAATCTTACGTAGCATGGTGTCATCGAGCGGTACAATCTCGCCATTGTGACGCACTTGCGAACACACATTGAGGATTTCCTGCAATGCGCCTTTGCAAACCAGCTGATGGTGTTCGGTATTTTCTGCCACTACCACCGACATCCGGCGACGCTCGAAATCAAACGGAATCTCATCAATTTTTTGCCAACGGCTGGCCAGCGAACGCGCTGACTCTTCATCCGTACCTTCGAGCACCGCGGTATCAAGCAGGTTTTTAAGTCCGGTCTGGTAATGACTGTTCAACCACGCGCTATGCAGCACGCGTTCGCTGGTTTTACCGGAGATATCGGTATGATTCTCCAGCACAATTTTATCCTGTGTCAGGGTGCCGGTTTTATCAGTGCACAGAATATCCATTGCGCCAAAGTTCTGAATGGCATCCAGATGTTTGACGATCACTTTCTGTTTCGACAGCTTTACTGCGCCGCGCGCCAGCGTCGAGGTAACAATCATCGGCAACATTTCTGGCGTTAAGCCTACCGCGACCGAAAGCGCAAACAGTGCCGCTTCCCACCAGTCACCTTTGGTGTAACCGTTGATAAGCAACACCACCGGAGCCATCACCAGCATAAAGCGAATCAGCAGCATACTGACGCGGCTGATCCCTTGCTGAAAGGCATTCGGCTCGCTTTCCTGCTCACTAACACGCCCCGCCAGTTGACCAAACCAGGTGTTGGCACCTGTAGCAATCACCATTGCTTGTGCCGTGCCGCTCACCACGGTGGTGCCCATAAAACACAGCGTGTCGCACTCCAGCGGATTGCTGTGCTCCGGCTGGCGAGTGGTAGCGGCTTTTTCCACGGGCAGAGACTCACCGGTTAACGACGCCTGAGCGACGAACAGATCCCGCGCCTGCAAGATACGTAAATCTGCCGGGATCATATCCCCTGCCGCCAGTTTTATAATATCGCCGGGCACCAGCTGGTCGATCGGGATCTCCAGCCAGCCATTTTCGCCTTTGTCGTTAATTACGCGCAGCACCGTCGCAGTATTGCTGACCATCGCTTTCAGGGCATCTGCCGCTTTAGTGGAACGTGCTTCCTGAATAAAGTTCAGCAACGTAGAAATAGCGACCATTAGCGCGATAACGCCCGCGGCAAATAAATCTTCCGTGGCGTAAGAAATAGCGCCGAGAATGGTGAGTAAAATATTAAAGGGGTTGCGATAGCAGACCCATAAATGTACCCACCACGGCGACGGTTGTTGTGCGGGTAATTTATTTTCACCATGTTGTTCGCGGGCAGATTCCACTTCCGCCTGATTTAATCCTTCCGGATGGGTGTCGAACGTTTTCCACAATTCTTCTTCGGGCATCACCGCCATTTTCAGGCAATGCGCACTTAAGGACGGCGGGACCGCCGTATTCACTGTCTGCTGCGCGCCAGGCAATGGATCGCGATGAACCAGACGGGAAGGTAAATGGCGAATGAACCGGGTAAAAATTTCTTTAAACATAAGGAGTCCCTCCGCACTGTCTGAAACAGTACAGAAATGTCTTCAGGCGTGGCGAAGCCTTACCTGAAGGTAATAAAGCTGAGCAGGGACGTTAAAACGTCACGGCCTTACGCATCCGGTAACGCCGTGAAAAGACGGGCTTACCGGAAAAGTTTTAATCTCCGTCGAGGGAGAGGCGTGGGATCAGGTTCCATATAACCTCCGGTAAGTGAAAAAAGCGCCGCAAATAATAAGGAGAATCCAATAATATTCGTAGCATCTATGGCGATATAATACCTGCTGGCAACTAAACCAACGATAAACCAGACTTTACCCATTGCTGAATGCACGGGTAAAGTTAGGCTCAAATAATTAAACAACACGTTACGGGACAACAGGATGCAAAATCGGCTGACCATCAAAGACATCGCGCGCTTAAGCGGCGTGGGGAAATCTACGGTTTCCCGGGTGCTGAATAACGAAAGCGGCGTGAGCCAGCGCACGCGCGAGCGTGTTGAAGCAGTGATGAATCAGCATGGATTTTCCCCTTCCCGCTCTGCGCGCGCTATGCGTGGTCAAAGCGATAAAGTGGTCGCCATCATTGTTACCCGTCTGGATTCGTTGTCAGAAAATCTCGCCGTTCAAACCATGCTGCCAGCGTTCTATGAACAAGGTTACGACCCAATCATGATGGAAAGTCAGTTTTCCCCGCAATTAGTTGCCGAACATTTGGGGGTGCTGAAACGGCGTAATATCGACGGCGTAGTGCTGTTCGGTTTTACCGGCATAACAGAAGAAATGTTAGCCCACTGGCAGTCATCGCTGGTTCTGCTGGCGCGTGACGCAAAAGGCTTTGCTTCGGTCTGTTATGACGACGAAGGGGCAATCAAGATCCTGATGCAACGGCTGTATGACCAGGGACATCGTAATATCAGTTATCTCGGCGTGCCGCACAGTGACGTGACGACCGGTAAGCGACGTCACGAAGCCTACCTGGCGTTCTGCAAAGCGCATAAATTGCATCCCGTTGCCGCTCTGCCAGGGCTTGCTATGAAGCAAGGCTATGAGAACGTAGCAAAAGTGATTACGCCTGAAACTACCGCGTTACTGTGCGCAACCGACACGCTGGCACTTGGCGCAAGTAAATACCTGCAAGAGCAACGCATCGACACCTTGCAACTGGCGAGCGTCGGTAATACGCCGTTAATGAAATTCCTCCATCCGGAGATCGTCACCGTAGATCCCGGTTACGCCGAAGCTGGACGCCAGGCGGCCTGCCAGTTGATCGCGCAGGTAACCGGGCGCAGCGAACCGCAACAAATCATCATTCCCGCCACCCTGTCCTGATCGTTTCCTGAACGATAAATTGTGATCTTCGCTGCGTTTCGGGAACGTTCCCGTTTTTAAATTTTTCAGCGCAATATATTCTGCAGCCAACCAAAAATGTCATCTGCCATGGGGCTTTATGATGAGCAAAATAAACCAAACGGATATCGATCGGTTGATTGAACTGGTCGGCGGGCGCGGCAATATTGCGACGGTGAGCCACTGTATTACTCGTCTGCGCTTTGTCCTCAACCAACCGGCCAATGCCAGACCGAAAGAAATTGAGCAACTCCCCATGGTGAAAGGCTGTTTCACCAATGCCGGGCAATTTCAGGTGGTGATTGGCACCAACGTGGGTGATTACTATCAAGCACTGATAGCGTCAACCGGACAGGCGCAGGTTGATAAAGAGCAGGTAAAAAAAGCCGCCCGGCAGAATATGAAATGGCATGAGCAGTTGATCTCTCATTTCGCGGAGATTTTCTTCCCGTTGCTGCCCGCGTTGATTAGCGGCGGTTTGATCCTCGGTTTTCGCAATGTGATCGGCGATTTGCCCATGAGCAACGGTCAAACGCTGGCGCAAATGTACCCTTCCCTGCAAACGATCTACGATTTTCTGTGGTTGATCGGTGAAGCGATCTTCTTCTACCTGCCGGTCGGGATTTGCTGGTCAGCGGTGAAAAAAATGGGCGGCACGCCGATCCTTGGTATCGTGCTTGGCGTAACGCTGGTTTCTCCACAGCTGATGAACGCTTATCTGCTCGGGCAGCAGCTGCCGGAAGTGTGGGACTTTGGCATGTTCAGCATCGCCAAAGTGGGCTATCAGGCGCAGGTGATCCCGGCACTGTTAGCCGGGCTGGCGCTGGGCGTTATTGAAACTCGTCTTAAGCGCATCGTGCCGGATTACCTCTATCTGGTGGTGGTGCCCGTTTGTTCGCTGATCCTCGCGGTGTTCCTCGCCCATGCGCTGATTGGTCCGTTTGGTCGCATGATTGGCGATGGCGTTGCCTTTGCGGTACGTCACCTGATGACCGGCAGCTTTGCTCCGATTGGCGCGGCATTGTTTGGCTTCCTGTACGCCCCGCTGGTGATCACCGGCGTACATCAGACCACGCTTGCTATTGATTTGCAGATGATTCAAAGCATGGGTGGTACGCCAGTGTGGCCGCTGATTGCGCTGTCGAATATCGCTCAGGGTTCCGCCGTGATAGGCATTATCATTTCCAGCCGCAAGCACAATGAACGCGAGATCTCCGTGCCTGCCGCTATCTCCGCCTGGCTTGGAGTCACTGAGCCTGCTATGTACGGCATCAACCTGAAATATCGCTTCCCGATGCTGTGCGCGATGATTGGTTCTGGTCTGGCAGGATTGCTATGCGGCCTGAACGGCGTTATGGCGAATGGCATTGGCGTAGGCGGCCTGCCGGGAATTCTCTCGATTCAACCGAGCTACTGGCAGGTGTTTGCGCTGGCAATGGCTATCGCCATCATCATCCCGATTGTACTCACCTCGTTTATCTATCAGCGGAAATACCGCCTGGGCACGCTGGACATTGTTTAATTTTCTTCGGGGCGCAATTGCGCCCCCTCGCATTTGCAGGAATAACGTAATGACTAATCTTCCCCACTGGTGGCAAAACGGCGTTATCTACCAGATTTATCCAAAGAGTTTTCAGGACACCACGGGTAGCGGCACCGGCGATTTACGTGGCGTTATCCAGCGCCTGGACTATCTGCATAAACTGGGCGTTGATGCCATCTGGCTAACCCCCTTTTATGTCTCTCCCCAGGTCGATAACGGTTACGACGTAGCGAACTATACAGCGATTGATCCCACCTACGGCACGCTGGACGATTTTGACGAACTGGTGACACAGGCAAAATCGCGCGGGATTCGTATCATTCTCGATATGGTGTTTAACCATACCTCTACCCAACATGCCTGGTTTCGCGAGGCGCTGAACAAAGCAAGCCCTTACCGCCAGTTTTATATCTGGCGCGATGGAGAACCAGAAACGCCACCGAACAACTGGCGTTCAAAATTTGGCGGTAGTGCGTGGCGCTGGCATGCGGAAAGCGAACAGTACTATTTGCATCTCTTTGCACCAGAACAGGCGGATCTCAACTGGGAGAATCCAGCGGTACGCGCAGAGCTGAAAAAAGTCTGTGAGTTCTGGGCCGATCGTGGGGTCGACGGGTTGCGCCTGGATGTGGTGAATCTGATCTCCAAAGACCCGCGTTTCCCTGATGACCTGGATGGCGACGGGCGTCGCTTCTACACCGACGGGCCACGAGCACACGAGTTTTTGCACGAGATGAACCGCGATGTGTTTACGCCACGCGGGTTAATGACCGTAGGTGAAATGTCCTCCACCAGCCTTGAGCATTGCCAGCGATACGCGGCACTGACAGGCAGTGAATTGTCGATGACCTTTAATTTTCATCACCTGAAAGTCGATTATCCCGGTGGTGAAAAATGGACGCTGGCTAAACCTGACTTTGTAGCGTTGAAAACATTGTTCCGCCACTGGCAACAAGGAATGCACAACGTGGCATGGAATGCCTTGTTCTGGTGTAACCACGATCAGCCGCGCATTGTTTCTCGCTTTGGTGATGAAGGTGAATACCGCGTGCCTGCGGCAAAAATGCTGGCGATGGTGCTGCATGGCATGCAGGGAACGCCGTATATCTACCAGGGCGAAGAGATTGGCATGACCAACCCGCATTTCACGCGCATTACTGACTATCGCGACGTGGAGAGCCTCAATATGTTTGCCGAGCTGCGCAACGATGGTCGTGATGCCGACGAGTTATTGGCAATCCTCGCCAGTAAATCCCGTGACAACAGTCGCACACCCATGCAATGGACCAACGGCGATAATGCCGGGTTTACGGCTGGCGAACCGTGGATTGGCCTAGGCGATAACTATCAACAAATCAACGTAGAAGCCGCGCTGACCGATGAGTCCTCGGTGTTTTACACCTACCAAAAGTTAATCGCACTGCGTAAGCAAGAAGCCGTTCTGACATGGGGCGATTACCAGGATCTGCTGCCAAACAGCCCTGTATTGTGGTGCTATCGCCGTGAATGGAAGGGGCAAACCTTGTTGGTCATTGCCAACCTTAGCCGTGAGATCCAACCCTGGCAACTAGGGCAAATGCGCGGCAACTGGCAGCTTGTGATGCATAACTACGAAGAAGCCTCACCACAACCCTGCGCCATGACTTTACGGCCTTTTGAGGCTGTCTGGTGGTTACAAAAGTAAATCTTCGCTAAACCCCGGTAATGCCGGTCATTCCGGGGTTTTGTCTGTCAGCATGTTGTTTTTGTTGATTTTTCAACCAGCAAATTCATTAAAAAATTTACATATCGCTGTAGCGCCCGTCATCCGTACGCTCTGCTTTTTACTTTGAGCTACATCAAAAAAAGTTCAAACATCCTTGATGCAAAGCACTATATATAGACTTTAAAATGCGTCCCAACCCAATATGTTGTATTAATCGACTATAATTGCTACTACAGCTCCCCACGAAAAAGGTGCGGCGTTGTGGATAAGCGGATGGCGATTGCGGAAAGCACCGGAAAACGAAACGAAAAAACCGGAAAACGCCTTTCCCAATTTCTGTGGATAACCTGTTCTTAAAAATATGGAGCGATCATGACACCGCATGTGATGAAACGAGACGGCTGCAAAGTGCCGTTTAAATCAGAGCGCATCAAAGAAGCGATTCTGCGTGCAGCTAAAGCAGCGGAAGTCGATGATGCCGATTATTGCGCCACTGTTGCTGCGGTTGTCAGCGAGCAGATGCAGGGCCGCAACCAGGTGGATATCAATGAGATCCAGACCGCAGTTGAAAACCAGCTGATGTCGGGTCCATACAAACAACTGGCTCGTGCTTACATCGAGTACCGTCACGATCGCGACATTGAACGTGAAAAACGCGGCCGCCTGAACCAGGAGATCCGTGGTCTGGTCGAGCAGACCAACTCCTCGTTGCTCAACGAAAACGCCAACAAAGACAGCAAGGTGATTCCAACCCAGCGCGATCTGCTGGCCGGGATCGTGGCTAAACACTATGCACGCCAGCACCTGCTGCCGCGTGACGTGGTGCAGGCACATGAACGTGGTGATATTCACTATCACGATCTCGATTACTCACCGTTCTTCCCGATGTTCAACTGCATGTTGATCGACCTGAAAGGCATGCTGACCCAGGGCTTTAAAATGGGGAACGCCGAGATTGAACCGCCGAAGTCGATCTCTACGGCAACCGCGGTAACTGCGCAGATTATTGCCCAGGTCGCCAGCCATATTTATGGCGGCACCACCATTAACCGTATCGATGAAGTGCTGGCACCGTTTGTCACCGCCAGCTACAACAAACATCGCAAGACCGCAGAAGAGTGGAACATCCCGGACGCCGAAGGCTACGCTAACTCTCGTACCATCAAAGAGTGCTACGATGCCTTCCAGTCGCTGGAGTACGAAGTAAACACCCTGCACACCGCCAACGGTCAAACACCGTTTGTAACCTTTGGTTTTGGTCTGGGCACCAGCTGGGAATCGCGCCTGATTCAGGAATCTATCCTGCGTAATCGTATCGCAGGCCTCGGTAAAAACCGTAAAACTGCGGTGTTCCCGAAACTGGTGTTTGCAATTCGCGATGGTCTGAACCATAAAAAAGGCGATCCGAACTACGACATCAAACAGCTGGCGCTGGAGTGCGCAAGCAAGCGCATGTATCCGGATATCCTGAACTACGATCAGGTAGTGAAAGTCACCGGTTCGTTTAAAACCCCGATGGGCTGCCGCAGCTTCCTCGGCGTGTGGGAAAATGAAAACGGCGAGCAGATCCACGATGGTCGTAACAACCTCGGCGTGATCAGCCTGAACCTGCCGCGTATTGCTCTGGAAGCAAAAGGCGATGAAGCCACCTTCTGGAAGCTGCTGGATGAACGTCTGGTGCTGGCACGTAAAGCGCTGATGACCCGTATCGCTCGTCTCGAAGGCGTGAAAGCGCGCGTGGCCCCGATCCTCTATATGGAAGGTGCTTGTGGCGTGCGTCTCAATGCTGACGATGATGTTTCTGAAATCTTCAAAAACGGTCGTGCGTCTATTTCGCTGGGTTACATCGGCATCCACGAAACCATTAACGCGCTGTTCGGCGGCGAGCATGTTTACGACAACGAGCAGCTTCGCGCGAAAGGTATCGCAATTGTTGAACGTCTGCGTCAGGCAGTGGATCAGTGGAAAGAAGAAACGGGTTACGGTTTCAGTCTCTACAGCACGCCAAGTGAAAACCTGTGCGACCGCTTCTGCCGTCTCGATACCGCTGAGTTTGGCGTGGTGCCGGGCGTGACCGATAAAGGTTACTACACCAACAGTTTCCACCTCGATGTGGAGAAGAAGGTGAACCCATACGACAAGATCGACTTTGAAGCGCCTTACCCGCCGCTGGCGAACGGTGGTTTCATTTGCTACGGCGAGTATCCAAACATTCAGCACAACCTGAAGGCGCTGGAAGATGTCTGGGATTACAGCTATCAGCATGTACCGTATTACGGCACCAATACGCCGATCGATGAGTGCTACGAGTGTGGCTTTACCGGTGAGTTCGAGTGCACTAGTAAAGGCTTCACTTGTCCGAAATGTGGTAACCATGACACCTCCCGTGTATCGGTGACTCGCCGCGTGTGCGGATATTTAGGTAGCCCGGATGCACGTCCGTTTAACGCTGGTAAGCAGGAAGAAGTTAAGCGCCGCGTTAAACATTTGGGAAATGGGCAGATAGGTTAATCTTCACTCTGCGCTAAGCAAATGCCGGATGCGGCGTAAACGCCTTATCCGGCCTACATTTGGCAACGGCTCCAGGCCTGATAAGACGCGACAGCGTCGCATCAGGCGTTGATTACCGGATGCAGCCTACACGCGGACTGATAAGCCAGGCGAAATAATGAATTATCATCAGTACTATCCTGTCGACATCGTCAACGGCCCCGGCACTCGCTGCACCCTGTTTGTCTCCGGGTGTGTTCATGAATGCCCCGGTTGCTATAACAAAAGCACCTGGCGGGTAAATTCCGGTCAGCCATTTACCAAAGCAATGGAAGACCAGATCATTAACGATCTGAATGACACTCGCATCAAACGCCAGGGTATTTCCCTCTCCGGCGGCGATCCGCTGCATCCGCAAAACGTGCCGGATATTCTGAAACTGGTACAACGAATCCGCGCCGAATGTCCGGGTAAAGACATTTGGGTGTGGACAGGCTATAAACTCGACGAACTCAACGCTGCGCAAATGCAGGTTGTTGATTTGATTAACGTACTGGTCGACGGCAAATTTGTGCAGGATTTAAAAGACCCTTCCCTGATCTGGCGCGGCAGCAGCAATCAGGTGGTGCATCATTTGCGTTAGTCACTCATCCAGCCGTTTAGTCGCGTCTTCATAAACGGCTGAGTTCTCTCTCTTACCAATAGCTATCACCAACACGAGCAACTCTTTATCGTTAACCTGATAAACCAGGCGATATCCCTGTGTGCGCAGCTTAATTTTGTAGCAGTCCGGTAAATCCCGCAGTTTAGCCGATGGATTGCGCGGCCTTTTCAGCACATCCTCAAGCTTTTTTTTAAATTGTTCCCGGACTGTCACGCCCAGTTTTTGCCACTCTTTCAGCGCCCGCGGATCAAACGCCAGCTCATAGTTCATCCAGTCGGACCTTAATGGCCTCTTGTGGGTTGGCCAGTCGTTCCCTGACAGTGCGTAACAAGGCTTCTTCACTATCACTGACAGTGAGCGTTTTTACCGGCATTCGTCCATTTTCCGCAACGTACTGAAACAGCAGTCGCACTGCTTCAGTAGGCGTGATATTTAATTTTTCCAGCACCGCATAAGCCTCATTTTTCAGTTTGTCATCCAGGCGGACGTTAAGTGTGGCCATTATGCCTCCGGTAATTATGAAAAGTGTAATGCATTATAGCATTACATATGCATTACATTCATTTCTGGAAAACGCCTCGCAAAAATGAGGACGACACGCAGGAATATGCCGTGGTGAAGATAGATATTGCGGTGATTTTACGAAGGGAGAAGAAAGCGTTGGGCGGTAACGTTTCACCGCCCAATAAGGAATTAACGATACTTCTGGTGATAGGCGTTGCGGGTCGTTTTCAGTTGCTCTGCGGCAGCCTGCGCTTCTTTTACTTTACCTTCATTTGCCAGCTTCAGCGCGTCGTCAATCTGACCGACCAGAATATCGAAACCGTGGCGGAAGTCTTTCATTTCCGGGCTGTCCGGTGATTTGCCTTCGAGCTTCGGCGGCGTCGCTTTTTGCGCATCCAGCGCTGCGGCGCGCATCTTCGTTAACGCGTCTTTGACTTGCGCCGCGTTATCGGCTTTTTCGACCACTTTTAAATTGTCGTTGAGGGTTTCCATATTGTCTTCAAGATCAGCGGCAAACGACGCCGAACTGAATACCAACGAGGAGACTGCAAGAATAGCTAACAGGCTTTTACGCATTGCTCACTTCCTTTTTTATTTACACTTCATCCTTCACACTGCCTCATCGACGGCTACGCTCATTCGCCCGAGTCACGTACTGCGAGTACGCTCCCCGGCCCTCATTCACTTTCCGTCTCGATGCAGTGCGAATGATTTTGTGTAATTTTTTAGTTTATAGCGCGGCAGGTCGCGCCAGTTTTTTTACTGCCCGGCGATTTTCATCTCCGGCAACAGCACAGAACCACACTGTATATTACTGCGTGTTTCAATATCGTTACCGACGGTGACAATATTGCGCCACATATCTTTCAAATTACCTGCGATGGTGATTTCACTAACAGGATACTGAATTTCGCCATTCTCTACCCAGAAGCCCGCTGCACCACGGGAATAATCACCGGTAATGGCACTCACGCCCTGGCCCATCAGCTCCGTCACCACCAGCCCGGTACCCATCTCTTTGAGCATTTGTTCGAAGCTTAGCCCTTGTCCGGCAATCCGCCAGTTGTGAATACCGCCTGCGTGTCCAGTGCTTTTCAGCCCCAGTTTCCGCGCCGAGTAGCTGGTCAGCAGCCACTGAGTCAGAATGCCATCTTTAATAATATCGCGACGCTCGGTGCGCACACCTTCGCTGTCGAATGGCGTAGAGGCCAGCCCTTTCAGCAGATGCGGATGCTCTTCAATGGTCAGCCAGTCCGGCAGAATTTGTTTACCCAGCGAATCCAGCAGGAAGGTAGATTTACGGTAAACCGATCCACCCGCTATCGCCCCCACCAGATGCCCAAAAAGCCCGGTTGCCACTTCATTGGCAAAAATGACCGGCGCTTTCATGGTGGAGAGTTTACGCGGTGACAGGCGCGATAAAGTACGGCGAGCACAGTCGGCCCCAACCCACTCTGGCGTTTGCAGATCGCTCATCGCACGACCAATGGTGTAGGCGTAATCACGCTCCATATCGCCATTTTCTTCAGCAATTACACAGCTGGAGAGCGAATGACGCGTAGAGCAGTAACCCTGCAACATGCCGTGGCTGTTGCCGAAAACTTTGACACCGTAGTGGCTGTTAAAGCTGCCGCCTTCGGTATTGGTGATGCGTTTGTCCGCCTGCAATGCCGCCTGTTCTGCGCGGGCCGCCAGTTCAATGGCTTCATCCGGGGAAACTTCCGCAGGGTGGAACAAGTCGAGATCCGGTGCGTCAAAGGCCAGCAGCTCTTTGTCTGCCACGCCGGCACAGGGATCTGGCGAGGTATAACGGGCAATATCCAGTGCCGCCTGTACGGTGCGGGCAATGGCCTGCGGGCTTAAATCGGTAGACGATGCGCTACCTTTGCGGTTCTGGTGATAAACAGTGATCCCCAACGCGCCATCGCTATTGAATTCAACATTCTCCACTTCACCATAACGCGTGCTTACGCTAATGCCGGTGGTCTTGCTGACGGCAACTTCCGCACCGTCCGATTTGCCTGAGGCCAACTCCAGCGCAGTGGAAACTGCTTCTTCCAGAATCTTGCGCTGCGCTTCAACTTGAGAGATTACTTTCATTGCAAGTGCCATAATGTAGAGAGTTTCTCTGAAGTCTAACAGAGAACCGTTTTTCAGTGCGCATCTTAACTGGTAACATTAGCCTCTTTTTTTAAGGAGCCTGAGATGACTAAGCAGCCCGAAGACTGGCTCGACGACGTTCCCGGTGATGACATCGAAGACGAAGGCGATGAAATTATCTGGGTCAGTAAAAGTGAAATTAAACGCGATGCCGAAGAGCTAAAACGCCTTGGCGCGGAAATTGTTGATCTGGGGAAAAACGCGCTGGATAAGATCCCGTTAGATGCGGATCTGCGCGCGGCTATTGAGCTCGCCCAGCGTATTAAGATGGAAGGTCGCCGCCGCCAGTTGCAGCTCATCGGTAAGATGCTGCGCCAGCGCGATGTTGAACCGATCCGTCAGGCGCTGGATAAGCTGAAAAACCGTCACAACCAGCAGGTGGTACTGTTCCATAAACTGGAAAACCTGCGCGATCGTCTGATCGACCAGGGTGATGACGCCATCGCTGAAGTATTAAATCTGTGGCCCGATGCCGATCGTCAGCAACTGCGAACTCTGATCCGCAACGCGAAGAAAGAGAAAGAAGGGAATAAGCCGCCGAAATCCGCACGCCAGATTTTCCAGTATCTGCGCGAGTTAGCGGAGAACGAAGGGTAATTTTCGTTGTTGATGTGAGTATGGTTTGCCGGATACGGTGCACCTGTAGGCCTGATAAGACGCATCAAGCGTCGCATCAGGCACTATGCTCAAATGCCGGATGCGGCGTAAACGCTTTATCCGGCATACACACACATGCAAGGCTTCAGAATTACTGCGCGGCTTCCGCTTTCTTCGCCAGTCCATCCAGCAGTTTCTGATGGATCCCACCAAAACCGCCATTGCTCATCACCAGAATATGGTCGCCAGGCTGAGCGGTTTTCACCACCATATCTGCCAGCGTATCCACATCGCCGCTCCAGTGTGCAGGCTGAACGCAGGCTTCTGCCACTTCTGCCACCTGCCACGGAATATGCGCCGGTTGCAGCAGGAAGACTTCATCGGCACGACCTAATGAAGGTGCCAGATCGTCTTTGCAGATCCCCATTTTCATGGTATTCGAGCGCGGTTCCAGCACAGCAATAATGCGCGCCGTACCACCAACTTTGCCACGCAGCGCCGCCAGCGTTGCCAGAATCGCCGTCGGGTGATGGGCAAAATCGTCATATACCGTGACGCCATTCGCTTCACCACGCAACTCCAGACGGCGACGAGCATTAATAAACGAACCCAGCGCGTTAGCGGCATCTGCCGGCGCTACACCAACATGGCGAGCCGCCGCAATCGCCATCAGGCCATTGTGCATATTATGTTCGCCTACCAGCGACCATTTCACTTCACCCACTTTTTCGCCATCCAGCAAGACTTCCCATTCAGAAGCGTCAGTGGTCAGCTTTTTCGCCTGCCAGTGACCTTGCTCGCCCACCAGCTCCTGCTCGCTCCAACAGCCCATCGCCATGGTCTGTTTCAGGTTGATGTCGTTTTCCGGCCAGATAATACGGCCCTGCCCCGGAACGATACGCACCAGATGGTGGAACTGTTTCTGGATCGCTTTCAGGTCGTCAAAGATATCGGCGTGATCGAACTCAAGGTTGTTGAGGATCAGCGTACGCGGGCAGTAATGGACAAATTTAGAGCGTTTGTCGAAGAAGGCGCAGTCGTACTCATCCGCTTCGATAACAAAGAAGTCGCTTTCGCCCAGACGCGCCGAGACCTCAAAGTTCCCCGGCACACCGCCGATCACAAATCCTGGTTTGTAACCGCACTGTTCCAGAATCCAGGTCGCCATTCCCGCTGTAGTCGTTTTACCGTGTGTACCGGCGACGGCCAGCACCCAACGGTCACGCAGCACAAAATCGTGCAGCCACTGCGGACCTGACATATAAGGGATGTTTTTTTCCAGTACCGCTTCCACACACGGATTTCCACGGGTCATGGCGTTGCCAATAATCACCAGATCCGGCTGCGGGTCGAGCTGGCTGGCATCGTAACCCTGAATCAGTTCAATGCCTTGCTTCTCAAGTAAGGTGCTCATCGGCGGATACACATTGGCGTCCGAACCCGTTACTTCATGGCCTAACTGGCGCGCCAGCATCGCCAGACCGCCCATAAACGTGCCACAAATTCCTAAAATATGAATGCGCATACGTCACTATCCTTTTTTAATCTGCCGCTCATTTTACGCATATGTCGGGCAAGTGAGAAACGCATTTCAGGATAATCCGCAATTTGCTGGCGCGATTCACCTGAGCGCAACATTGAGATTATTTGTTAAGATTGTTGCGGTCGCTTTACTCCATAAACATTGCAGGGAAAGTTTTATGAAAACGTTAGGTGAATTTATTGTCGAAAAGCAGCACGAGTTTTCTCATGCTACCGGTGAGCTCACTGCTTTGCTGTCGGCAATAAAACTGGGCGCCAAGATTATCCATCGCGATATCAACAAAGCAGGACTGGTTGATATCCTGGGTGCCAGCGGTGCTGAGAACGTGCAGGGCGAGGTTCAGCAGAAACTCGACTTGTTCGCTAATGAAAAACTGAAAGCCGCACTGAAAGCACGCGATATCGTTGCAGGCATTGCCTCTGAAGAAGAAGATGAGATTGTCGTCTTTGAAGGCTGTGAACACGCAAAATACGTGGTGCTGATGGACCCCCTGGATGGCTCGTCCAACATCGATGTTAACGTCTCTGTCGGTACCATTTTCTCCATCTACCGCCGCGTTACGCCTGTTGGCACGCCGGTAACGGAAGAAGATTTCCTCCAGCCTGGTAACAAACAGGTTGCGGCAGGTTACGTGGTATACGGCTCCTCTACCATGCTGGTTTACACCACCGGATGCGGTGTTCACGCCTTTACTTACGATCCTTCACTCGGCGTTTTCTGCCTGTGCCAGGAACGGATGCGCTTCCCGGAGAAAGGCAAAACCTACTCCATCAACGAAGGAAACTACATTAAGTTTCCGAACGGGGTGAAGAAATACATTAAATTCTGCCAGGAAGAAGATAAGTCCACCAATCGCCCGTATACCTCGCGTTATATCGGCTCACTGGTTGCGGATTTCCACCGTAACCTGCTGAAAGGTGGGATTTATCTCTACCCAAGCACCGCCAGCCACCCGGACGGTAAACTGCGTTTACTGTATGAGTGCAACCCGATGGCATTCCTGGCGGAACAAGCGGGCGGTAAAGCGAGCGATGGCAAAGAGCGTATTCTGGATATCATCCCGGAAACCCTGCACCAGCGCCGTTCGTTCTTTGTCGGCAACGACCATATGGTTGAAGATGTCGAACGCTTTATCCGTGAGTTCCCGGACGCGTAATCCCCTGCGCCTCTCCACACGGAGAGGCGTTTTTATCGCTGCGCAATGTTGACTCTTGTCACTGGCGAACTCTGACGATTCTCCCACAGCACTGTTAATCCACGCTGTAATGCTATAAAAATAAACAACAAAATGCCGATGGCGATTTTCGTCCACCAGGAACTCAGCGTACCGTCAAAGTTGATATATGTCTGAATCAGTCCCTGAATCGCCACACCAAATAGCGTTCCCAGCACCGTTCCTACCCCACCACTTAACAACGTACCGCCAATCACCACCGACGCGATGGCGTCCAGTTCCACACCTACGCCCGCCAGCGCATATCCGGCCTGGGTATAAATCGAGAAGACAATCCCCGCCAGCGTTGCCAGTCCGGTGGAAAGCATATAAATGCGAATAGTGGTGCTGCGAGTGGAAATCCCCATCAGGTTCGCCGACGTTGCGTTGCCGCCAATGGCGTATACCTGATTACCAAAACGGGTACGATGCGCGAGGAATATGCCGATAACCACCACCGCCAACATCAGCAGCCCCATCGCACTTAAGCGACCGCCGCCAGGGATTTTCCATGCAAGGCTTGAGAGCGTGTCATAAACAGGATGATTTATCGGGATCGACTCTTCCGAAACGAGATAGCTGACGCCACGCAAAAAGAACATTCCTGCCAGAGTAATGATAAACGCCGGGATCTTCAGGGCGTCGATCAAAAGCCCCATAAATGCGCCAAAGGCACAGCCCATCACCAGCACCAGTGGAAACGCCAGCAGCGGCGAGAGGCCGAAATCGCCAATCACTTTTGCCAGAAACACGCCGGTAAAGGCGATCACCGAACCGACGGAGAGATCGATCCCACCGGAGAGGATCACAAAGGTCATGCCAACGGCGATGATCCCCAGAAAAGCGTTATCGGTCAGGATATTGCAGATCACTCTTGTGGAAGCAAAACCGGGAAACTGCGTCAGACAGTAGAGATAACCCAGCACAAAGACGCCGATGGTGATCATAAGCGGTAGGTTACGTTTTATCACGGCTACGCACTCCTTTAATCAGACTGATAAAGCGTTGCGACTGAACAATCAGCACGCAAAGCACCACTACCGCTTTCACCACCTGGTTCATCTCTGGCGGAAAGCCCGAAAGCAAAATTCCGGTGTTCATCCCCTGAATAATCAGCGCCCCTACCACTGAGAGCAGCAGGTTAAAACGCCCGCCCATCAGCGATCCGCCGCCAATCACCACCGCAAGAATGGCGTCCAGCTCCAGCCATAATCCGGCGTTGTTGGCATCGGCACCGCGAATATCCGCCGCCACGATAATGCCCGCAATCGCCGCACACAGCCCGCTCAACACGTAGGTAAGCATGACGATGATTCGTGTGTTGACTCCGGCATTTTTTGCCGCCCGAATGTTGATACCAACGGCTTCGATAAACATCCCCAGTGCCGTTTTGCGGGTCAACAGCCAGAACAGGAGAAGCGTCAGTACCGCAATAATGACTGGTGTTGGCAGGAACACCAGCGATCCGCTGCCAAACCATGAGAGATCCGGCGAGTTAAACGTGACGATCTGTCCGGAGGTGATCAGTTGCGCCACGCCGCGCCCGGCGACCATCAGGATCAGGGTGGCAACAAACGGCTGAATTTTGAGGATCGCTACCAGTATGCCGTTCCACAATCCCGCCAGGATGCCAGTGCCCAGGGCGCTTAACAAAACAATCGGCAGGCTGAATCCCGCGACCGTCATCGCAGCCGTTGTGGCTCCGGCGATAGCCATCACCGCCCCTACGGAGAGATCAATCCCACCAGTGGCGATAACCAGCGTCATGCCAATCGCCAGTAGCGCAACGGGGGCCGCACGGTTAAGAATGTCGATAGGGCTACCGAACAAACGCCCATCCTGAAGCACCACCTGCCAGAAATGCGGGGCCACCAGGCTATCGACCAGCAGCACCAGCAATAGTGCTACCAGCTGCGGCATTCCTGTTGGCCAGCGAAAGCGCCTTTTCGGCGGCGTAGTGTCCGGGAGAGATTGAGGCATCACACTGTTCTCCTTACGCCGCAATGGCGTTCATGATCGCCGGAACGGAAAGCTCTGCCAGCGGGATCTCCGCTACCTGTTTGCGATCGCGCATGATAATCACCCGGTCGGCATAGCCCACCAGCTCTTCCAGCTCGGAGGAGATCACCAGCAGCGCCAGTCCATCGGCGCACAGCGTTTCAATCAGGCGGATGATCTCGGCGTGGGCACCAACATCAATTCCGCGCGTTGGCTCGTCGAGGATCAGAAATTGCGGTCGGGTCAGTAGCCAACGTGAAAGCAACACTTTTTGCTGATTGCCGCCGGAGAGAAATTCAATCGGTTGTTCGGTGGAAGGTGTGCGAATGCCAAGCTGGCGGATAAAGCGTTCGGCAATCTCTTGCTGCTCTTTGCGGGAAATTGGTCGCAGCCAGCCGCGCTGGGCCTGGAGAGCGAGGATGATATTTTCCCGCACCGAGGCGGCGGCGATAATGCCATCGGTTTTCCTGTCTTCCGGGCAGAAGCCAATGCCAAGAACCGAAGCCTGATGTGGCGAGCGTAGCGTTTGCGCTTTGCCTTTGATCAACGCCGTGCCGCTATCAGCAGGTTTGATACCGAAGATCACTTCGGCAGTTTCGGTACGTCCGGATCCCAGCAAGCCTGCCAGGCCAACGATCTCGCCGGGGCGTACTTCGAGATCAAACGGTGCGATCGTTCCTTTTTTGCCGTAATTTTTGAATGCGGCAACGGGTTTGTCGCTCAGCAATGTTCGTCCGGCACGCTGTAGCGCGTGGGTGTCCAGCTCGCGCCCCAGCATCATTTTTACCAGTTCGATCTGCGGTAGCTCGCGGGTTTCCCGACAGCCTACGAAACTGCCGTTGCGTAAGACGGTGATCCGATCGCTGACCTGATAGACCTGATCGAGAAAGTGAGTAACGAAGATCAGGCTGACGCCGCGATCGCGCAACTGACGCATCAGGCCAAACAGTAACTCTACTTCCTGAGTGTCGAGGCTGGCGGTGGGTTCATCGAGGATCAGCACTTTGGCGGAGAGATCGATGGCCCGGCAAATGGCGACGATTTGCTGCATCGCGACTGAAAAGCGGTTGAGCGGTTCGCGCACGTCGAGGGAGAAACCGTAAGATGCCATCAGTTCGGTGGCGCGCTTTTCCATCTCTTTACGTCGTAGAAGGCCGAAACGTTTGGGTTCGCGACCTATAAAGAGATTATCAGCGACCGACATATTGGGTAGCAGGTTGACTTCCTGATAGACGGTGCCGATGCCGAGTTGTTGTGCATGGGCGGTATTTTTCGGTGAGATAGTCTGGCCTTCCAGCCAGATGGTGCCACGATCGGCGTGGTAGACACCGGTTAATGCTTTGATTAGCGTTGATTTTCCCGCTCCGTTTTCACCGAGCAGCGCCATGATTTCGCCACAGCGCAGGCTGAAATTAACGTTATCTAACGCTTTGACGCCGGGGAAAAATTTACTTAATCCTTCGGTGCGGAGGATTTCCTGGTGTTGGTTAATATTCATAGTTTCCCCCGTTGTAAAGCGTGCGCCAGATAAGACACAACAGCGTCGCATCAGGCATCTCGCACAACCGCCGGATGCGGCGTGAATGCCTTATCCGGCGGCCCACAAGTCGGCATTAGGCATTGATGCCCCTCAATACCCCATGTTTTTCTTCTTCTCTAACTCTTCTTTTGCGGTATTAGGCAGGTAAAGGGTGGACTTGGTCAGGGTCAGCTTTTCAGGCATGGTGCCGTCTTTTTTATATTTCTCCAGCGCATCAAAAGCGGGGCCTGCCATGTTCGGCGTCAATTCAACACTGGCGTTCGCTTCGCCATCAATCATCGCTTTGTAGATGTCCGGCACACCGTCGATAGAGCCTGTCAGGATATCTTTGCCCGGTTTCAGGCCCGCTTCTTTAATTGCCTGAATTGCACCAATCACCATGTCATCGTTATGGGCGTAAACCATGCAGATGTTTTTGCCGTTGTTTTCCGCTTTGATAAAGCTCTCCATCACTTCTTTGCCTTTGCTGCGGGTGAAGTCACCTGACTGCGAGCGGATAATTTTGATATTTGGCGCATTCTTAATGGCTTCGGCAAAGCCTTTCTTACGGTCAATGGCGACGCTGGCCCCAACGGTGCCCTGCAGCTCCACCACGTTGCATGGTTTGCCATTCACTTCTTTTACCAGCCAGTCACCAATCAACTTGCCTTCGAGGATGTTGTCGGCGGTGACAGTGGTCATATAGAGAGATTTGTCTTTCACATCGATGGAACGGTCAAGCAAGAAGACCGGGATTTCGGCATCTTTCGCCTCTTTTAATACCGGCTCCCAACCGGTCGCTACCACTGGAGCGATAAAGATCGCATCCACCCCTTGCGCGACGAAGGAACGTACCGCTTTAATCTGGTTTTCCTGCTTTTGCTGACCATCGGCAATTTTCAACGTAATTCCGCGCTTTTCGGCTTCACTTTTCGCCACATTGGTTTCTGCGGCGCGCCAGCCGGATTCCGATCCGACCTGCGAAAATCCAACGGTTAATGGAGCGGCCAACGCCATAGACGACATGGCTGCCGAGACTGCAGAGACTACAAGTAAGCGTTTCCACATAGGGTTGTCCTCGTCGGGGTAATTATTATTGGTGAAAAGATGTTCGCGAAAAAACTATAGACAATTCGTTATGTAACGGATTGCGTTACATCACACTTCAAAAAAGTAAATAAAACGTTAATCACAAGTTTGTAATCGCTTTCATCTCACTATGAAAAATGCGGCTACGGTTATGGATTTTCCTGCTCTTTAAACCATCTTAAAACTGGCTAAAAAGGAAAATGAAGAAGAAAACAAGCGAAGACATTCGGCGCGAGTTGGCTATAATACTCGGCACTTGTTTGCCACATATTTTTAAAGGAAACAGACATGAGCTTACTCAACGTCCCTGCGGGTAAAGATCTGCCGGAAGACATCTACGTTGTTATTGAGATCCCGGCTAACGCAGATCCGATCAAATACGAAATCGACAAAGAGAGCGGCGCACTGTTCGTTGACCGCTTCATGTCCACCGCGATGTTCTATCCGTGCAACTACGGTTACATCAACCACACCCTGTCTCTGGACGGTGACCCGGTTGACGTACTGGTCCCGACTCCGTACCCGCTGCAGCCGGGTTCTGTGATCCGTTGCCGTCCTGTTGGCGTTCTGAAAATGACCGACGAAGCCGGTGAAGATGCGAAACTGGTTGCGGTTCCGCACAGCAAGCTGAGCAAAGAATACGATCACATTAAAGACGTTAACGATCTGCCTGAACTGCTGAAAGCACAGATCGCTCACTTCTTCGAGCACTACAAAGACCTCGAAAAAGGCAAGTGGGTGAAAGTTGAAGGCTGGGAAAACGCAGAAGCCGCTAAAGCTGAAATCGTTGCCTCCTTCGAGCGCGCAAAGAATAAATAAGTTCTTCTAGCGTAATAACCCTGAACGCCGGGCTTCGGTTAGTAGGGGTTTTTTATGCCCGCGATAAATAAACACACCTTATTCCACCACCGCCTGCAAACGTAATAACGCCTCTTCCACCACCTCACCCGCAGCCAGACCAATACGCTTTGCCAGCCGGGCGCGTAGATCCATCATCCGCACCTGATTCACCAGCACCACGCCGTGCACATCGCCTTCTTCGCAATGTAAAGGAACGCTAAATCCGGCATAACGGGCAAAATTTCCGCCCTGCGTAATGGGGGCCACCAGCGTCATTCCCAGTTGATTAAAGGCTTGAACGGAGAGCACAAGCGCAGGTCGACCAGCACCTTGCTGTTCATGGCCGCTTGCTGGATCAAAGCCAACCAGCACAATGTCTCCCCGTTCAAATTCACTTTTCTTTACCATATTTCGTCACCCGCAGGGGTGGATTTACCCCAGACATCCTGCTCGCTAAGTTCCGTGGCGTTCATGTCACACTGTGCCAGCAGTTCATCAAGCGAGTAGCGCCTGGAGATGGGTGTCAGAATCAGTTGATTGTTGCTCACTTGCGCCTCCACGCTCTGCCCCGGCCGTAAGTTAAGTTCTTTCATCACAACATTAGGAATGACCATACCTGAACTGTTCCCCCATCTTTTTATGGTAATACGCATCTGCACCTCCTTAAGTTATACAAAGTATAACTCACGGTGCTACAGGAAACGTTTTACCCCTGCGCATTTGTGAACGCCAGCAGAGTTTTTTATGCGTTAACAGATATGGAAAGCGGCTCGGAGAGAAAAGCAAAAGGTGAGGGAATTACAAAACAGAATGCGAGTCGTTTCGCAAAAAACAACGCCACCCGAAGGTGGCGTATGCGTATGGTTACTTATCCCTGTCTAACCAGTCGCCGCTTTCAATTAGCTTTAATCCATCGACGGGTCGTTGATAAACGTACATCCATGCACTCCCGTACGGCGTCTGAATCAACTGGCGCGCGTATTCACCGCCCCTGGTGCGCAAGGCATCAAGTTCGGCCAGCGTGGCGTTGTCAATACGATAAACTTCACCGTGTACTGTTCCGTTCCCCGGAACTGCGCCTGGATAGTGGCCCAGGCTATACAACTGGTAGTTATCGATACTGAAATCGCCCAGTAACTGGGCATTGGTCATCCAGTGACTGTTGCCTTGTTTGTGGCGTAAACTGCCGTAGACAAATATTCGCATTGCTAAAACTCGAACTGATAGAGCAAATCCAGTGCCTGGTCTACACCAGACACGGCTTCCAGATATAGCTTAGGCATCAGGCGATAACGTAACGTGAGTGTTGCTATAGAGTCAAATATACCCACGCCGTATTTCACTTGCAGACCTGGCAATACATAGCCGCTGACCACCACCTGGGAGGAGTCGCCTACTCCCTGGGTGTCGAGCGCTAAATTGCTTACGCCAAACGTCTCGCCGATTTTACCCACAATCTGACCACTTTGTGCAACCCCCAGACCAATCAGCATTGAGGTCATCGCCGCACTGTCGCTCTGATCGCTCTCCAGCCCTTGTCCACGTAGCAAATAAGACAATGCAGCTTGTTGCGACATGGCCGGGTCAGAGAAGATCTCCGCTTTCGGTTCGTCCGCCAGACCAGTGACGCGAACTCCGGCGATTACGTCGTCTTCTGTAGCATCCGGGTTACGAATAGCTTCGATATTAAGATACGGTTGATCCGGCGGACCAGAGAACAGTAACTCACCCTTACGCACAATCAGATCCTGACCATAGGCATGGAAACGCCCTTCAGGGATGTTGATCTGCCCGTTCAGGCCCAGCCCTTGTTTATCCTGTACGACGTTAAGATCGCCCGTCAGCCGCGCTTTCAGGCCAAAGGCGTCAATGCGCACATTGTTGCCGACGTGGACAATCAGGTTGCTGTTAATGGGAATCGACGCCGTTTTTGCCTCTTCCGGTTGCAGGTTATCGTTAAGCATCACCACATCGCTGGAGACGCCCACCGCACTTTCCGGCAGATCGTGCACCACGATGCGCGCCCACGGGACATCCACGCGACCATCAAGGGTAAACAGGTTTGGTGTAGCCTCGAATACAACATCTGGTGATACATCCATTCGTACCATCGGCGGCACGGTGATACGCACTTTACTGCCCTTCGCTGTTACCCGCGCCCGCCAGTTTTCAATCTGGCTCCAGTCGGCGTCGCCGTTCAGGTAGATCTCACCCTGCTGGGTCCGTACTGTACCGGCAAGCGTCGAGCGCATACCGTTAAAGTTGACCGCAAGCTGGCTCGGCTGCATATCAAACGGCATAAAGTTGCCGTCGATATCCACACCCGTAACCTGTAGCTGCCCAAACAACTGCGGGCTTTGCACATCACCACCCAGACGTAAGTTGGCACTCACCATCCCCGCAGCTTTTTCCCCACGGGTAAAGATGGGGTTTATCATCGCAAGGTTGAAGTTACGGATATTGACGTTGCCACCAAGATTACGGCGGCCTTGCGGATCGGTCACCTGCACCTGTCCATCAAACTGGCCGTTATTGGTCAGGCGGATGGTCCAGCCCAATTCGGCACGGTTGTTACGCAACTCCGCCGTCAGATTCAGCGTCTGAAACGCCACGGGCAGCGCCGCATCGTTGACGGTTTGCGTTACCTGCACGTTACGCCCCGAAAGGGTGATACTGCCCTGCGGCAGCCCCTCTTTCGTGGTGTCCCAGGCGACATCCGCTTTACCCGTGAAGATACCGCTGGCCTGAGTGGTTTCTGGCATAAACGGTTTCAGCATCGCCAGGTCGAAGCGGTTGAGATTCACCACCGCACGCCCTTCAGCCCCGGCATCAATGGTTTGCGGCACGCACAGTTCCGCATTCGGGTTAAGCCAGCAGTGTGGCCCGATGCTGATTTTTTGCTCCTTGTTGCGATAATCCAGCGCAATATCGCGGGTCAGCGACCACGGGCCGACCGGCGTCTGGAAGCGGGTATTGCTAAGTGTTCCCTTCCAGCGTTCTTCTTTGCGATCAAAACTTCCTGCCAGATTAAGCTGTCCGGAAACCGGTTCGCCCTGAATCCGCAACTGTAGCTCGTGCTGTTTTTCGCTACCTTTGGCATTCAGAGTGACGAGGTTGATATTTACATCCGGCTGCGAGATTTGCTCAACGCGTACGTCAAGTTTACCCGCAATCTGATCGGTGGATTTGATATCGCCTTCCACGCGAACCTGCGCCACGGAAAGTTCCTGCCAGCGCAGGCCGCGCGCGGTGATGTCCGCCAGTAGTTGTGGCGCTTCCACCGTGCCGCGTACTTTCACCAGCCCTTTCGCTGTACCGCCAAGCCCCGGCAGCGCGTTATCCAGCCCCGGCGCGTTGATGGTGGCATCAAGATTGAGATCTTTTACCCCCAGCTCGCCTTTCACTTCGGCACTGTTTGGCCCCAGTTCCAGATGAAGCCCTGGGATCATCCACTGCATATAACTGTTGCCTTTCAGCGTGCCGTCAACGTTCACTTTGTTCTGTTTTACGTTACCGGTCAGCTTCAGTTCTGGCACCTCCATCTGCCAGGTGCCGCCGTACAGGCTACCGCGGGTTTTAATCAAGCCATTGAGTTTCGACGGCCACTCCGGGAACTCTTTGGCGGTGTTAATGCCATTAAGCGTTAGCTCACCGCGCCAACTAATAGCCTGCTGCCAGTCGAGCAACGCCTTGAGTTCAGTTTTCCCTTCCAGCGCCGAGATGGTGAGTTTGTCGAGATTGACCTGCTGTTCATTGCCTTTGGCATCAAGGGTAATGGTGGCTGGCGGGATCTCCTGTCCCTTCACTGCCGTACGCATAGAGAGCGTGTAATCGGTCATTTTGCCGGTAAGTTTCAGTTTCAGATCATCCGCCTGATACTGCTTATCTCCAGTGAATGGCCAGTAAAGCTGTTTGCTATTCACTTCCACGTTGAGCGGCAATCCGGCTTCCGCCAGTCGCGTCTGGGCGCGTAAATCCATATCCACCGGACCAGAAAGGTTAACGCCTATCTCCAGCTGTTCGCGCAGCGCGCCGCCCACTTTCAGCTTCACCTTTTCACCTTTCAACGGCTCCACGTTCAGTGTGCTGTTGAGGGTGATATCCACCGGCCAGTTGTCTGACAGCTGCGCCGTGCCGCTGGCGTTGACAATCCCTTGACTGGAGTCGATATCCAGCGCGTCCAGTTTGGTATTGCCGTCGATACTGCTCACTTTCAGCAGCATGGTGCGCACGGTGATGTCTGTGTCGCCCGTCACGCGCAGTTGCTCGCCCTTAAACTCTTCAATGTTCAGGTTGAGCGGCAGATGCACGTCGGTCATTTCCGGCAATACCGGGCGAGAAAAGAGATCTTTCAGCGTTTCGCCGAGCGGCTTTTCATCCGGCTGCGGATTTTCAATTTTCGGTTCGACAACTTCTTCCTGCGCCACTTCTGCCACTTTCGGCAAAGCAATCAACAGGCCTTTCAGCGACGTCGGTTTCAGGGTCAGGGTTTTCTCCTGCCAGTTCAGGCCGGAGGTGAAGTCCATCACCGATACCGTGGTGTCATCAATCTTGATGTTGACGTTATCCAGCGCCACCCGTGTCAGGGTGATGGGATACGGCGTGGAGAGATCCAGCGGACCGCTATCTTCCTCTTCTTCAACCTGTTCAGAAGGAGGCATTTTTTTACTGTCGATGTTGACCTGAATGTCTTTCAGCGCCAGGTCATTAATACAAACACTGCTGTTCCACAGGCACTCAAGCCCGACCGCCAGATGCAGATTGCCCGCTTTTACCGCCACGCCTGGCTGCTCATAACGAACGTCAGACAAGGTGAGATCGCGCCAACCGCCGGTGACCTTGCCAATATCCAGTCCTGGCACCCAGCGATCCGCCGCTTTAAATACCAGATGCAGGCCGCTGGTGGTGCCCACCAGAAACGCCACCGATCCCAGCAACAGTAAGATAACGATAACCACGCCGAGGCTGATTTTTTTCCATAAACTCATAATTCTGGCCCCAGACCGATGTAAAACTGTAACCCGTGTTCGTCTTTATCCGCGACCGGTACGGCAAAATCGAGTTTGATTGGCCCGACCGGCGATTCCCAGCGCACGCCGACCCCGGTACCGGTTTTAAAGTCGCTGCGGCGAATATCGCTTACCGCTTCGCCGCTATCGACAAACACCGCGCCCCACCATTTTCCGGTCACGTTGTACTGGTACTCCAGCGATCCGGTTATCAACTTCGAGGCCCCTTTCAGGTCACCGTTGGCGTATTTCGGAGCGATTGATTTGTATTTGTAGCCGCGAATACTGCGATCGCCCCCGGCGAAGAAACGCAGATCCGGCGGTACTTTGTCGAAATCACCGGTTTCAATCCAGCCCAGCGTGCCACGTGTAACAAAACGATGGCGATCGTACAGTGTGCGGATCCAGACGTTCTGCGCCTGGAAAACGGAGAAATCGACATCTGAGCCCCAGGCCGTGTTGGAGTAGTCGATAGAGTAGCGTTGCGAGTCGCCCCAGGTTGGCATCAGGCCACCACGAGAACGCGTGCGGCTAATCATCACCCCAGGATAAAACAGCATCGTGGTGTTGGTAATTTCACCCTGGGTAAAGTGGTCGAGACTCCAGCGCAGGTTAATGGCACGCTGCCAGCCGCTGGAGAGATCCCAGTAGCGAGAAGCCACCAGCGTAGTGGAGTCAGATTCGGTATCGTTCAGGTCCGTGCGCTTAAAACCGCCCTGCACCAAATAATATTGTTCCAGTGGATTCTTCAGCAGCGGCATTTTATAGCTGAAGTCGAGGGTCTGTTCCGGCGCAGAAATACTGGTACTGGTGGTCAGACTGTGACCATAAGAGTTCATCCACGGCTTTTTCCACGTCGCTTTCACGCGCGGTCCCACGTCCGTAGAGTAACCGACCCCGGTTTCGATGGTGTTTTCTGTGCGCGGCGAAACCACGCCCGTCAATGGTAATACTTTCGTTTCGCGCGCTTTATCAAATTGTGGAGCCACCACCACCGAGTTAAACCAGCCGGTAGCAGAAAGTCGACGGTTCAGTTCTGCCAGATCTTTCGATTCGTACTCATCGCCTTCTTTAAACGGCACCAGATTTTGCAGGTATTCATCGCGGATTTGTGATCCTTCAAAGGTCACATGCCCAAAGCGGTAACGTTCGCCACTGTTATAATCAATATCCCAGAAGGCTTTATGCAGGCCGAGCGCAATGCCCAACTGCGCTTTGGTAAATTCGCTATCGAAATAACCTTTACGCAACGCAATGCTGGTTAAGGACTTTTTGAAATTTTCATAATCGCCCTGGTTCAGTACCGTACCAATAGCCGGGCGAGTATCGAGCAATTTCAAATAGTCTTTATCGGTCCGCGCGCCGCCGCGCAATACCACATCGGTGCCGCCAATTAACACCGGCACGCCTGGCGTGACTTTGGCGATCAATACCTGCCGCCCTTTCTTTGGCGGTGGACGGAGATCAAATTCAATGGTCGGCTGGTAATAACCCAGCGCTTTCAGACCTTCGCGGATGGCATCATCGACGCGTGCGCGAAAGCGACGGTCTGGCGTCACTTCATCACTTTCAATCGTAGAAAGCTGCGCACGAACGTTCTTTTCCAGCTGTCCCGATAACCCCTCGACCTGTAGACGGACGTTCGCGGCGACGGCAGATCCGCTTAAGCAGAGTAAGCTTACACAGCATAACTGTCGGATATAGCGCACATTTTCTCCTGAATATCCTTTTTTCCTGCCCCTGGAACGCCGTTAAACGGCTTAACAAAAATCCAGTAATATGGATTAAAAAGCAGACTAAACCCCAAATATTTCTTATGTTTTACTTTAGACCTATTCACAACGGTTATTGTGTGCAAATACGCCTCTTGTTACAACCTTAACCCCAATGACCGATTTTCGGGAGAGCGACACCATGAGTTTATTTGATAAAAAGCATCTGGTTTCCCCCGCCGATGCCCTGCCTGGACGTAACACCCCGATGCCCGTAGCCACACTGCATGCGGTCAACGGTCACTCAATGACCAATGTACCTGACGGAATGGAGATTGCCATTTTTGCGATGGGTTGTTTCTGGGGTGTGGAGCGTCTGTTCTGGCAGTTACCCGGCGTTTACAGCACCGCCGCAGGCTATACCGGCGGCTATACGCCAAATCCGACTTATCGGGAAGTGTGCTCCGGTGATACGGGTCATGCCGAAGCGGTACGCATTGTTTACGATCCTTCCGTCATCAGCTATGAGCAGTTGCTACAGGTATTTTGGGAGAATCACGATCCCGCCCAGGGAATGCGTCAGGGCAATGACCACGGCACGCAGTATCGTTCAGCGATTTATCCGCTGACCCCAGAACAGGATGCTGCTGCTCGCGCCAGTCTGGAACGTTTTCAGGCGGCGATGCTTGCCGCCGATGACGATCGTCGCATCACCACGGAAATTGCTAACGCCACACCGTTTTATTATGCCGAAGATGACCACCAGCAATATCTGCATAAAAACCCGTATGGTTACTGTGGAATTGGCGGAATTGGCGTCTGTCTGCCGCCGGAAGCATAGCGTTACGGGTACAAATGTAGATTGTTGATAAAGTGCTATTTGTCTATGCCGGATGCGGCGTAAACGCCTTGCCAGGCCTACAAAATCGTCCAAAATCAATATATTGTGGGGACTGCGTAGGCCTGATCGGCATAGCGCATCAGCCAGTTTTTCATTTATCAGCAGTCTGAATTTTAACCCTCTGGCGGCTTTACAGTACCTTACGCTATACTAGCCACTGAAAATGCCGGTTCACTTTCTTCGAATCGGCTTTCAATGTGTATTTCACACAAATTAATCAACTTCCCCTTCCGAGGATCTGGCCTGAAAGGTCGGATAAGATATGTTAAACAGTATTTTAGTCATACTCTGTTTGATCGCTGTAAGTGCGTTCTTCTCGATGTCCGAGATCTCGCTTGCGGCCTCACGCAAAATCAAACTTAAACTGCTGGCTGATGAAGGCAATATAAATGCCCAACGCGTTCTGAATATGCAGGAAAATCCCGGCATGTTCTTTACCGTGGTCCAAATCGGTCTGAACGCAGTGGCGATTCTCGGCGGTATCGTCGGTGATGCGGCATTTTCTCCAGCTTTTCACAGCCTGTTCTCCCGCTATATGTCGGCAGAACTCTCTGAGCAACTGAGCTTTATTCTCTCTTTCTCGTTAGTGACTGGCATGTTTATCCTGTTTGCGGATTTAACCCCGAAACGCATCGGTATGATTGCGCCAGAAGCGGTGGCTTTGCGTATCATCAACCCGATGCGCTTCTGCCTGTACGTTTGCACCCCGCTGGTGTGGTTCTTCAACGGACTGGCGAACATGATCTTCCGTATTTTCAAACTGCCAATGGTACGTAAAGATGACATCACTTCTGATGACATCTACGCGGTAGTGGAAGCCGGTGCGCTGGCGGGCGTGTTACGTAAACAGGAACACGAGCTGATTGAAAACGTCTTTGAGCTGGAATCCCGTACCGTTCCGTCGTCAATGACACCGCGTGAAAACGTGATTTGGTTTGATCTCCACGAAGATGAGCAAAGTCTGAAGAATAAGGTGGCGGAACATCCGCACTCTAAGTTCCTCGTCTGTAATGAAGATATTGACCACATCATCGGCTATGTCGATTCTAAAGACCTGCTGAACCGCGTGCTGGCTAACCAAAGCCTGGCACTGAACAGCGGCGTACAAATTCGCAACACGCTGATTGTGCCGGATACGTTAACCCTTTCAGAGGCGTTGGAAAGTTTTAAAACCGCAGGTGAAGACTTCGCGGTGATCATGAACGAGTACGCGCTGGTGGTGGGGATCATCACCCTCAACGACGTGATGACCACGCTGATGGGCGATCTGGTCGGTCAGGGGCTGGAAGAGCAGATTGTCGCCCGTGATGAGAACTCATGGCTGATTGACGGCGGCACTCCGATTGACGACGTCATGCGCGTGCTGGATATTGACGAGTTCCCGCAGTCGGGCAACTACGAAACCATCGGCGGCTTTATGATGTTTATGCTGCGTAAGATCCCGAAACGCACCGATTCGGTGAAATTCGCCGGCTACAAATTTGAAGTGGTGGATATCGATAACTACCGCATCGACCAGCTGCTGGTGACCCGGATCGACAGCAAGGCCACCGCCCTTTCGCCAAAATTGCCTGATGCTAAAGATAAAGAAGAAAGCGTCGCGTAACCCCCAGAAACATCAACGGCTCCTGAATCAGGAGCCGTCTTATTACTGCATAGCACTTTGGTTAAGCCATCTCTGTTTGCAGACGCATAACCTGACGGTTAACTTCGGACATCACTGACAAATGCAGCTTATCCTTCACTTTTGGGATAAGAATCTTACCCTTATCAAATTCAAAAGCGCCAACGTCCTTGATGTATAACCGTCCACGGAACAGGATCTTTACGTACTTCGCCACCTGAAGTGGGTTGTACCGTTGGAAAATTTTCATTGTTATCTCCTGCTGAGTATTACGCCTGTGCGGTGCCACAATCGGCCCAACTATTATGAGGCGCAAATTTTAATGCTTAGTGACTATAGACTATCCGGGCAATGTTTCCACCGCGTATAACTTTTTTTACCTAAAGGTTACAATTATTCAGAATTATCTTTTTACCGAAGCGCGGTCTTCAGTATAAGCATTCATTTTTCATATGATTTGTGCGCTTGACCGCAAACTGGCATCACACTTGCGGGAAATTCGATAAATAGCACATATGATTAAAACTCAGACCCAAGTGGTCGGATCACCTGCATATCATAAGAAGGAAACACCATGACCCTACGCAAGATTCTGGCACTCACCTGCCTGCTGTTGCCGATGATGGCTTCCGCACATCAGTTCGAAACCGGTCAGCGAGTGCCGCCGATTGGCATTACCGATCGGGGCGAGTTGGTGCTTGATAAAGATCAGTTTAGCTACAAAACCTGGAACAGCGCGCAGTTAGTGGGAAAAGTGCGAGTACTGCAACATATTGCTGGTCGCACCTCTGCAAAAGAGAAAAACGCGACGCTGATTGAAGCGATTAAATCAGCAAAGTTACCGCACGATCGTTACCAGACCACCACCATTGTTAACACCGACGACGCGATTCCGGGTTCAGGGATGTTTGTGCGCAGCAGTCTGGAGAGTAATAAAAAGCTTTATCCCTGGTCGCAGTTTATTGTCGATAGCAATGGCGTCGCGCGCGGTGCCTGGCAGCTGGATGAAGAAAGTTCCGCTGTAGTGGTGCTGGATAAAGACGGTCGCGTGCAATGGGCCAAAGACGGGGCGCTCACACCGGAAGAGGTACAGCAAGTGATGGGCCTGCTGCAAAAGTTGCTCAAATAATGGCAATAACATAAATTCTGCAAAAATAATTTTCCCCTATCGTTATCTATGGGATAGGGGAATTAAGCCTCTGAGTTCTTACGCCGAACTCATACTGGTAACGCTAGTTGCTTTTTTTTAAACGCCTCAATGGTCGATTTATATTTCTCGCAAATCTTTTCTTCGGTAATATCACTATCTGCGGCCAGATTCGCACTTACTATCGCATCCACTTGTTCGGCTAATTCGACTTGTTGGCAACCTGCATTAACCAGAAAATTATAAATAAGAGAGTAATCTTCATCCTCCAAAACAACAGAGGAACCATTACGAAAACGTTCATCCCCTCCATAGATTTTAAGCGCAAAGCCCAAAGATTCTATGACTATGGCAAAATTATCATCAATTATTTTTTCGTAAATATACCATCCATCGCATTCTTTAATTCCACCTCCTGGAATTTGGGGGTCAAATTTACCCCGTTTTAATTTACTTACTATATCATCCAATACAGCATAACCTAAAGACACGTCACCAAACGCCTGGCGAATATAACCTTTAATCCTTTCCGGTATGTCAGACTGTTTTTTCTGCAGAATATCCCAGGCATACAATCTTCTGTTTTGTTCTAACGGAAACTCGCGGTTTTTGAAATCCATGAATGAGTTATACTCATTTATTGTTATGGGAATTTCTTCGTATTCAAATCCACTGCCTCGCAATGTCATTATATATTCGGCACCGTTATCTTTAAGGCTGAAACTGATAAGAAACTTATCCATGGCGTTAACAGTTTCATTTTTTGATGAAAGTACCTGATAACTATTTTTATCAATCTGAGTTGCGCAACGAAAGAACTCCCTCAAAGTTAACAGGCTATCATAATTTGAAATCCAATCTTTTTTATTAAATGCATGCTGGATATTGTTAAAAAAATTGTTTGAATGTGTTTTTGTATGCGATGATTTTACGAATAACTCCACCGCACCAATAAAATTATTGTGTCTGATCCTGGGTAACATATGGCTACCTTATTTTATTTGGTTATTTTATGTCGCCATTAAATATCTCATTATAGAAGTAAACTATCAAAAAACGCTCATTATTAAAATATAACTTATTAGCAATTGAACTTTTGCACTTTAAATACAATCTCTTTTTATTTATAACTTTTTAGGTTGGGAGAAATCAGGATGGCAGAATCAGGAAATACACTGTTTCTGCCATCTGAATTTAGTAAATAGACACTCTGAACCCCGGATTCAGGAACAACTCGCGCGGAGTGTAATCCAGCGGTTTACCCTGCCAGTCGTGAACGTGCGCTCCGGCAGCTGCGGCCACAGCATGTCCAGCGGCGGTGTCCCAAATATTCGTTGGTCCGAAGCGCGGGTACAGCTGCGCCTGTCCTTCCGCCACCAGGCAGAATTTCAGCGAAGAGCCGATGGACGTGGTCTGATGTTCGCCAAGCTGTTGCAGATACTCTTTCAGCTCCGCATCTGCATGGGAACGGCTGATAACCACCAGCGGCGGGCGCGCATCACGGACCTGAATCTGCTTGCGCACGCCGCACTCTTCTTTCCACGCTTTGCCTTCTGCCGCGCTGTACATTACGTTCATTACCGGCGCATACACCACACCTAAAATCGGTTTGCCGTGGTCGATGAGCGCAATGTTAACGGTAAATTCGCCATTACGTTTAATAAACTCTTTAGTACCATCCAGCGGATCTACCAGCCAGTAACGCTGCCAGTGCTGACGGACTTCCCAACCGGGAGGATCTTCTTCAGAAAGGACCGGAATATCCGGTGTCAGCGTACGTAAACCGTCCATGATAACGGTGTGTGCGGCAATATCCGCTGCCGTTACCGGAGAATTGTCCGCTTTGCTGACGACGTCCATCGGTTTCGTCCCGTCGTAGACCTGCATAATGGCATCGCCTGCATTCCGTGCAAGCTGGCATACTTGATCTAACATTTCTCCACCTCGTCTCTGTGAGCGGTGTTAACTTATTGTTTTACTTATACCCTATCGTTAATGAATGCGCCAACTGTGATAGTGTCATCATTTTCAAAGCGTAAAATTGTGGCATTCTTCACTGTTCTATAAGTAAGACGTTTATTCTCCCTTTTCTTTCGTATTCCCGATGATAAAAGGATGTCCCTGATGATTAAGTTTAGCGCAACGCTCCTGGCCACGCTGATTGCCGCCAGTGTGAATGCAGCGACGGTCGATCTGCGTATCATGGAAACCACTGATCTGCATAGCAACATGATGGATTTCGATTATTACAAAGACACCGCCACGGAAAAATTCGGACTGGTACGTACCGCAAGCCTGATTAACGATGCCCGCAATGAAGTGAAAAACAGCGTACTGGTGGATAACGGCGATTTGATTCAGGGGAGTCCGCTTGCAGATTACATGTCGGCGAAAGGTTTAAAAGCAGGTGATATTCACCCGGTCTATAAGGCATTAAACACGCTGGACTATACCGTCGGCACGCTTGGCAACCACGAGTTTAACTACGGTCTGGATTACCTGAAAAATGCGCTGGCGGGAGCGAAATTCCCTTATGTAAATGCCAACGTCATTGACGCCAGAACCAAACAGCCAATGTTTACACCGTATTTAATTAAAGACACCGAAGTGGTCGATAAAGACGGAAAAAAACAGACGCTGAAGATTGGCTATATTGGCGTCGTGCCGCCGCAAATCATGGGCTGGGATAAAGCTAATTTATCCGGGAAAGTGACGGTGAATGATATTACCGAAACCGTGCGCAAATACGTGCCTGAAATGCGCGAGAAAGGTGCCGATGTCGTTGTCGTTCTGGCGCATTCCGGGCTGTCTGCCGATCCGTATAAAATGATGGCGGAAAACTCAGTTTATTACCTCAGTGAAATTCCGGGCGTTAACGCCATTATGTTTGGCCATGCTCACGCCGTTTTCCCAGGTAAAGATTTTGCTGATATCGAAGGGGCTGATATCGCGAAAGGCACGCTGAATGGTGTTCCGGCGGTAATGCCAGGCATGTGGGGCGATCATCTTGGTGTGGTCGACTTACAACTCAGTAATGACAGCGGTAAATGGCAGGTGACGCAGGCGAAAGCGGAAGCAAGACCGATTTACGACATCGCGAATAAAAAATCCCTCGCGGCGGAAGACAGCAAGCTGGTAGAAACACTCAAAGCCGATCACGATGCCACACGCCAGTTCGTCAGCAAGCCAATCGGTAAATCCGCCGACAATATGTATAGCTATCTGGCGCTAGTGCAGGACGATCCGACCGTGCAGGTGGTGAACAACGCGCAAAAAGCGTATGTCGAGCATTACATTCAGGGCGATCCGGATCTGGCAAAACTGCCGGTGCTTTCAGCTGCCGCACCGTTTAAAGTTGGTGGTCGCAAAAATGACCCGGCAAGCTATGTGGAGGTGGAAAAAGGTCAGCTGACTTTCCGTAATGCCGCCGATCTTTATCTCTATCCGAATACGCTGATTGTGGTGAAAGCCAGCGGTAAAGAGGTGAAAGAGTGGCTGGAGTGCTCCGCCGGACAGTTTAACCAGATTGATCCTAACAGCACGAAACCACAGTCACTTATCAACTGGGATGGTTTCCGCACCTATAACTTTGATGTGATTGATGGTGTGAATTATCAGATTGATGTTACCCAGCCCGCCCGTTATGACGGCGAGTGCCAGATGATTAATGTCAATGCGGAAAGGATTAAGAACCTGACCTTTAACGGCAAGCCGATTGATCCGAACGCCATGTTCCTCGTTGCCACCAATAACTATCGCGCTTACGGCGGCAAATTTGCCGGTACGGGCGACAGCCATATCGCTTTTGCTTCACCGGATGAGAACCGCTCGGTGCTGGCAGCGTGGATTGCTGATGAGTCGAAACGTGCGGGGGAAATTCTCCCGGCGGCAGATAACAACTGGCGTTTAGCACCGATTGCTGGCGATAAGAAACTGGATATCCGTTTCGAAACCTCTCCGTCAGATAAAGCCGCAGCGTTTATTAAAGAGAAAGGGCAATACCCGATGAATAAAGTCGCGACCGATGATATCGGGTTTGCGATTTATCAGGTGGATTTGAGTAAGTAATACACTTCTTTTTCGGCCTGCAAATCATCAACCGCATCCGACACTTTTGTCGGATGCGATGCTGGCGCATCTTATCCGTCCTACAAGTCATACACCGTAGGCCGCGCATCCTGCAGTTACGCCGCACGTTCATCCCGCACCGCCAACACCTCGGGCAAATTCAACTCAATCCAGTCCGCCAGTGCAGCAACCTTTTCGCTCACCTGCTCGCCCAGCGGCGTGAGGCTATATTCCACATGCGGCGGCACCACCGGATACGCGATACGGTTAAGAAAACCATCCTGCTCTAGCGCCTGTAACGACTGCGCAAGCATCTTTTCACTCACCCCGCCGATTTTGCGCCGCAGGTCGCTAAAGCGATGAGTACCTTCGCGTAGCGCCACCAGAATCAACACCCCCCAACGGCTGGTGACGTGTTTCAAAACCTCGCGCGACGGACACTGTTCAGCGAAGAGATTTCCCTCTTTCAGTTGTTGCGACAGGCTAACCTGACTCATCTCATACTTACCTTTTTGTACGTACTTACTAAAAGTAAGTTTAGGTGTTAGCGTATTTAAACACAAGACAAAACGATGGAGACTTCCTATGATCGCAATTACTGGTGCCACTGGCCAACTTGGTCACTATGTTATTGAATCCTTGATGAAAACGGTTCCTGCCAGCCAAATAGTGGCTATCGTTCGTAATCCGGCAAAAGCCCAGGCACTGACAGCACAAGGCATTACCGTGCGTCAGGCTGACTACGGCGATGAAGCCGCACTGACATCTGCACTTCAGGGAGTGGAAAAACTACTGCTGATCTCTTCCAGCGAAGTGGGTCAACGTGCCCCGCAGCATCGTAATGTTATTAATGCCGCAAAGGCGGCTGGCGTGAAATTTATCGCTTATACCAGCCTGCTACATGCAGATACCTCCCCGCTCGGCCTCGCCGATGAGCACATCGAGACGGAGAAAATGCTGGCTGATTCTGGCATCGTTTACACCCTGCTGCGCAACGGCTGGTACACCGAAAACTACCTCGCCAGCGCCCCGGCAGCACTGGAACACGGCGTATTTATCGGTGCGGCGGGCGATGGCAAAATCGCCTCAGCAACGCGGGCAGATTATGCGGCAGCTGCGGCACGCGTGATTAGCGAAGCCGGTCACGAAGGCAAGGTTTACGAACTGGCGGGCGATAGTGCCTGGACGTTGACACAGTTAGCGGCAGAGCTGACCAAACAGAGCGGAAAATCCGTTACCTATCAAAATCTGAGCGAAGCCGATTTCGCCGCGGCACTGAAAAGCGTCGGACTGCCCGACGGACTGGCGGATATGCTGGCGGATTCTGACGTTGGCGCATCGAAAGGTGGTCTGTTTGATAACAGCAAAACGCTTAGCAAATTGATTGGCCGCCCAACGACAACGTTAGCCGAAAGCGTAAGCCATCTTTTTAATGTTAATAACTAGTTAATTAAAGTGGCATCCTCCCGCATCCTCTCTGATAATGACGGGATGCCGGGAGCAATCATGTCTGCTTCCTGAACGTTTCTTCTGACAGACCAATGGATGCCAGTAATGATTAGCGGCGTGCTGTACGCCCTGTTAGCAGGGTTGATGTGGGGGCTTATTTTTGTCGGGCCGTTGATCGTGCCGGAATACCCGGCGATGTTGCAGTCGATGGGGCGTTATCTGGCGTTAGGGTTAATTGCGCTACCCATTGCCTGGCTGGGACGCGTGCGTCTGCGTCAGTTGGCGCGTCGGGACTGGCTTACCGCCTTGATGCTCACTATGATGGGCAACCTCATTTATTACTTCTGCCTTGCCAGTGCCATTCAACGTACTGGCGCGCCTGTTTCCACGATGATTATCGGCACCCTGCCGGTGGTCATTCCTGTCTTTGCCAATCTGCTTTATAGCCAGCGCGACGGCAAACTCGCGTGGGGAAAACTCGCCCCGGCACTGATTTGTATTGGCATCGGCCTGGCGAGTGTGAATATTGCTGAGTTAAACCACGGACTCCCCGATTTTGACTGGGCACGTTATACCTCTGGCATCGTGCTGGCGTTAGTTTCCGTGGTCTGCTGGGCATGGTATGCCCTGCGCAACGCCCGCTGGCTGCGGGAAAATCCCGACAAACATCCGATGATGTGGGCGACGGCGCAGGCGCTGGTCACGCTGCCGGTTTCGCTTATCGGCTATCTCGTCGCTTGTTACTGGCTGAATACGCAAACGCCGGACTTCTCCCTACCTTTTGGCCCCCGTCCGCTTGTATTTGTTAGCCTGATGATTGCGATAGCTGTGCTTTGCTCATGGGTCGGCGCACTTTGCTGGAACGTCGCCAGCCAGCGATTACCAACGGTGATTCTCGGGCCACTGATTGTCTTCGAAACGCTGGCAGGTTTGCTGTACACCTTTTTGTTACGCCAGCAAATGCCGCCACTAATGACGCTGAGCGGTATCGCGATGTTAGTGGTTGGCGTGGTCATTGCGGTCAGAGCAAAACCAGAAAAACCTTTAACTGAATCTGTCTCAGAAAGTTGACACGCTGGCAGTGAGTTAAATAAGCCTCTGCTACGTAAGGGTTATAGCTTTTGCCTTAAAGGTGCATTTAAAATGCATCTTATCTTATTAAGAATGAGGTATCAGCTATGGCTTATCGCGACCAACCTTTAGGTGAACTGGCGCTCTCTATTCCTCGCGCTTCAGCTCTGTTTCGTAAATATGATATGGATTACTGCTGCGGCGGTAAGCAAACGCTGGCGCGTGCGGCGGCACGTAAAGAACTGGATGTTGAGGTCATTGAAGCTGAGCTGGCAAAGCTTGCTGAACAACCGATTGAGAAAGACTGGCGTAGCGCCCCGCTGGCAGAAATCATCGACCATATCATCGTGCGCTACCACGATCGTCACCGCGAGCAACTGCCGGAGCTGATCCTGCAAGCGACTAAAGTCGAGCGCGTTCACGCCGACAAACCGAGCGTGCCAAAAGGGCTGACAAAATACCTGACTATGCTGCATGAAGAGCTTTCCAGCCACATGATGAAAGAAGAGCAGATCCTCTTCCCGATGATCAAACAAGGCATGGGCAGCCAGGCTATGGGGCCAATCAGCGTAATGGAAAGCGAGCACGATGAAGCGGGTGAACTGCTGGAAGTAATCAAACACACTACCAATAACGTCACACCGCCGCCGGAAGCCTGCACCACCTGGAAAGCGATGTATAACGGCATTAATGAACTGATTGATGACCTGATGGAGCACATCAGCCTGGAAAATAATGTGCTGTTCCCGCGCGCACTGGCGGGTGAGTGATCTAAAAGCTGGATGGCATTGCGCCATCCAGCATGATAATGCGGTTATTTCCGCAGTTCAGCAGCCCGCTTCTTACCAATAAACAACCAGCCCAGCCCCAGAGCGATAAACCACAGCGGGGTAACCAGCAGCGCCTGGCGGGTATCATCTTCCAGTGTCAGCAGCACGACCACGAACACAAAGAATGCCATACATACCCAGCACATCAGCTTGCCGAGCGGCATCTTGTAGATTGATTTCTCATGCAGGTGCGGACGCTGTTTGCGATACACCAGGTACGAGCAAAGGATAATCGTCCAGACGAACATAAACAGAATCGCGGAAACGGTTGTAATCATCGTGAACGCGCCAATCACGCTGGGATTCACATACAACATCACCACGCCGCCGAGCAGACAGATACAAGAGAAGGTCAGCCCTTTCGCGGGTACTGCGCGCTTAGAGAGTTTAGCGAACGCTTTCGGTGCCACACCTTCCTGCGCCAGACCAAACAGCATACGGCTGGTAGAGAAGACACCGCTGTTAGCGGAAGACGCCGCAGAGGTCAGCACCACAAAGTTGATCACGCTGGCAGCCGCAGGCAAACCTACCAACACGAACAGTTCAACGAACGGGCTTTTCTCCGGGACTACCGAACTCCACGGCGTCACGGACATAATCACAATCAGCGCGAAGACGTAGAACATAATGATACGGATCGGAATGGAGTTAATCGCGCGTGGCAGTGATTTCTCTGGATCTTTGGTTTCCGCAGCTGTTGTACCTACCAGCTCAATCCCTACGAAAGCGAAAACCGCTATCTGGAATCCGGCAAAGAAGCCACTTAAACCTTTCGGGAACCAGCCGCCATCATTCCACAAATGCGCGAATGACGCTTCCACACCGGTCGGTGACTGAAAGTGCATCGCCACCATGACCAGGCCGACGACAATCAGCGACACAATGGCGACGATTTTGATCATCGCAAACCAGAACTCCATCTCACCGAACATTTTCACGGTGGCGAGGTTGAGCGTCAGCAGCAGCACTATCACCGCCAGCGAGGCGACCCAGTCGGAGAGCTCGGGGAACCAGAACTGAGCATAAGCCGTGATCGCCACCACGTCTGCCATACCGGTTACAACCCAGCAGAACCAGTAAGTCCAGCCGGTGAAATATCCTGCCCACGGCCCGAGTAAATCGGAAGCGAAGTCACTAAAAGATTTGTATTCCAGATTCGAAAGCAGCAATTCCCCCATTGCCCGCATCACGAAAAAGAGCATAAAACCGATGATCATATAAACGAAAATGATCGACGGCCCGGCAAGGCTAATCGTTTTGCCGGACCCCATAAACAACCCCGTACCAATGGCACCGCCAATGGCAATAAGCTGAATATGTCGGTTTGTGAGATTGCGCCGTAGCGACTGTTCAGCCGGAGCCTGATCATCGGCAACGACTTTTACCTGATCTACCATGTTTTTTTCTTCCTGTACCTGTCTGTGTTGTTCAGGCTCTACGGCCTTTAGTCAATCTATGATACGACGAATCTGTATCGGGACTCATCGATATTAGGTAACAATACGCGGGATGAATACTAAGATTTAGATCTAATGTTAATTTTATGTTTAAAGTGAGTGTCATATCACGGTGATAACGCGAAACAGCTCACAAAAATACACGCTTACGGGGTCTTTGCAACACAAAATAGCGCCGTTTGGCAAACTGAAGGGTTTATTGCTGAATGTCTGCTCCCCTCTGGCTCGAGGGGAACAGAATGCGCTGCTTAGAGGATTTCCAGCAGTTCGACTTCAAACACCAGGGTGCTGAACGGAGGGATGGACGCGCCTGCGCCACGCTCGCCATATGCCAGTTCCTGCGGGATAGTCAGTTCCCATTTAGAACCTACCGGCATCAGAGTCAGTGCTTCAATCCAGCCAGGGATCACGCCGTTAACCGGGAATTCAGCGGGCTCGCCGCGAGCGACGGAGCTGTCAAACACGGTGCCGTCGATCAGTTTTCCGGTGTAATGAACACGAACGCGGTCGGTACGTGCCGGAATTGCGCCTTCGCCCTGGTTGATCACGCGGAATTGCAGGCCAGATTCGGTGCTATTTACACCTTCTTTTTTGGCGTTTTCTTCCAGGTATTTCACACCTTCAGCAGCCATCGCCTGGAAACGCTGACGACGAACGGCATCGGCGCGTTCGTGGATTTCACGCAGCGCGCGGTGCACCACATCAACCGGAACAGCCGGATGTTTGCCTTCCAGCGCATCGGCAATGCCTGCAACCAGTGCTTCTGGCAGCAGCCCTTCCAGGCCAGATTCACTCAGTTGTTGCCCTACCTGCAAACCAATGCCGTAGCTTGCTTGCGCTTCGATGGTGTCAAAAGTTGGGGTGGTCATCGTATTTCCTTTCTTAGGGTATAAAGTAGCGGGCAGCATATCAGCCACACTTCTTTGGGTAAAACTTTGTCGCGGGAATGATGACAAATCCCGGGGAAAAAGAAACAATAGCAATATCCCGTATGAATATAATAAAGGCGGGTTTACCACGGACATCATAGCGTTAGCATATTCATAGGCTATGATTGAGGAACAAGACGCGGAGCAGGAGGAAACCATGCCCGGGCGCTTTGAACTAAAACCAACCCTGGAGAAAGTCTGGCACGCGCCGGACAATTTTCGCTTCATGGACCCGCTGCCGCAGATGCATCGTCGGGGGATCATTATTGCCGCCATTGTATTGGTGGTCGGATTTCTGCTTCCATCTGATGATACGCCCAACGCGCCGGTGGTGACGCGTGAAGCACAGTTAGATATTCAGTCGCAATCACAACCACCGACAGAAGAACAGCTGCGGGCGCAATTAGTCACGCCACAAAATGATCCTGATCAGGTGGCTCCGCTCGCTCCAGAACCTATACAGGAAGGCCAGCCAGAAGAGCAGCCGCAAACCACCCAAACGCAACCATTCCAGCCAGATAGCGGAATTGATAATCAATGGCGCTCCTATCGTGTCGAACCCGGTAAAACGATGGCGCAGCTGTTCCGCGACCACGGACTGCCCGCTACCGATGTCTATGCAATGGCGCAGGTAGAAGGCGCGGGTAAGCCGCTGAGTAATTTGCAAAACGGGCAGATGGTGAAAATCCGCCAGAACGCCAGCGGCGTGGTGACGGGCTTAACCATTGATACGGGGAATAATCAACAGGTCCTGTTTACCCGCCAGCCGGATGGCAGTTTTATTCGTGCGCGGTAGATGAAGAATCAACCAAAAGCCAGCTAAGGAGCGTCTCTTTGATGACCTTACGTCTGGCTTCCAGTGCCTGGGGGGAAACCATACTGATATGTTGACATCCTCCACGCCCTGAAGGACGTGGATCCCTGCTACGTTCAGGCTGTCGCCTGAATCATTTCGGTGGGTTCCTGCTTCAACGAGCGGCCTGACTGCACCATCTCTCCACAGGCAAGAACGGCGTGCCCCGCCGCTAAAATGTTACGAGCGCCATTTACATCAGCGTTCGCTGTATATCCACATGCCTGGCATCTGAATTTACTTTGTGACAGGCGATTTTCTTTCGCTGTATGACCACAGCACGCGCAACGCTGGCTTGTGTACGCTGGCGGAACAGCAAGCACCTGACCGCCACGCCAGAGCTGCTTGTACTCAAGCTGGCGGCGCATTTCATACCAGCCCTGATCCAGTATCGAACGGTTTAAACCTGATTTTGCCCGGACATTGCGCCCCGGCTGGCTGACCGTACCCGCTGCTGACTTTGACATGTTGCTGACCTTCAAATCCTCAATGACTATCATTGCGTGGTTTTTGCTGACGGTCGTTGTGACTTTGTGAAGGTAGTCCCTGCGGATATTTGCGATACAGGAATGCAGTCGCTGTATTTTGCGTTTCTGCTTCTGCCAGTTGTTGCTGAATTTGACCTTGCGGCTTAACTGTCGCTGAAGTCTCGCCAGCGTCTTCTGGTTTTTCTGAAAACTGTTTACAGGCTCAAAGACTGTGCCATCTGACAGCGTGGCGAGTTTAGCCACGCCAGCATCCAGCCCGACCATTGATGCTGAAGGGTGATCCGGAGTTGATACTTCACTTTCTGTCTGAATACTGATGTACCACTTACCGCAGGACTGGCTGACAGTGACATTTTTTACAACACCCGTGACCTGACGGCTGTTCCGGTAGCGCATCCAGCCAAGTTTCGGCAGAAAAATACGGCTGTTTTCCTGATCGAGCTTAACGCCCTGCGGGTAGCGGAATGCATCATTCTGTCCCCGCTTTTTGAATCGGGGAAAAGCAGCCCGCTTCCGGAAGAAGTTTTTGTAAGCCCGCTCAAGGTCTTTCAGTGACTGTTGCAATGGCTGTGAGGGAGAATCTTTAAGCCATTGCGTTTCAGTGGCATTTTTCCACTCAACCAACCAGGAAGCCATTTTCCCGTAAGGGATGTATTTATTACCGGCCTCATGATTCTCATTCTGAAGCGCCAGAGCACGATTGAAAACGAAACGACATGCGCCTGCGAAGCGCCTCATTTCACACTCCTGTTGACCACCTGGTCTTAACTGGAATTTAAATGCCTGTAATCGTTTCACAGGTCAAATGATACTTTGGTCTGTGAAAAAAGAAACCGATATCCGGCGTGGAAAGCATTGTGTTTTCCTGATGCATGTTCACCTGGTCTTTGTCACCAAATACCGACGCCAGATTTTTGACCATGACGCGAAAGAAAAACTACGCACTTACTTTTCAAAGGTATGTGCTGATTTTGAAGCTGAACTGGTTGAAATGGATGGCGAACCAGATCACGTCCATTTGTTAATTAACTATCCTCCCAAACTGGCGATATCCAGTCTGGTAAACAGCCTCAAAGGCGTATCGAGTAGGTTACTGCGACGAGATCGACCAGATATTGCAGTCAGGTATTACTACAAAGGCGTTTTGTGGAGTCCTGGCTATTTTGCCAGTAGCTGCGGAGGTGCGCCAATATCCGCCATCCGTCAATACATTGAACAACAGCAAACACCTGGTTAGGTGGAAAACCGCGCCTTATATCCCCGCCCTGAAGGACGGGGTTTTACGGCGCACTGGATAAACCAGGCCAAGCGTATGCTGGTTGATCAAATAATATCCCCCAAGCGCAGCAATATTAATATTCACCTGCAATGGGTCGCTATCTGCCTTAAAAATATTGTGTTTCTTCCCTTCATCCAATAATTCCATTAAATGCAAGTGCGCATGATTAATTTCTAAGAGACGCTGTGATTTTGCATAATGCACACCTTTACTTTGGTTTTCACTATGCACAATTTTTAAAAACCTGGGATTAGCAATATAATAACCCCAGGTAAAATCGATGATTTTTTCAATGGATTTTTGTGGCTGGTTAACCTGCTGATTAACGAACGCACCGATACCGACAGCGTAGAATAATTACATACCGCACAACAAGAATGTATGGTGTAAAGCGTTGTCAGTCATCTCCCTCCCTGGATGCATCGTTATATCCGTGATGAGCGATTTTTGATATTAATATCTTTCACCATCCGCTATCTTCACTACTTCAGAAAACAAACTTATTTTTATTAATATCGATTATTTATTCTGTGCACATTCAGCTGCGATATTTATAAAAAAATTAAACAGGCAAAAATACAATGACATTACCAACGACTATTTATTCATTTCCTGCATATTCACCCCGTTTTTCGTCCACCGACAAACCAGTAAAATTAAAATTTCATCAATACGCACGCGCTACATTACTTTCAAATCGTGGAAGAGATCATAATTGCGATGGCAGACATACTGTTGAGATCCACAAACTAGATCTCTCAGACTGGCAAGCATTCAATAAACTAGCGATGGCGTGTAATGCTTACGATGGAATAACAATGAATGGTGATAATTCTTTTGGATGGAACCATGAAGCTACATTAGATAATATTCACGCCCAGAAATACAATAAAGCTTACGCGGGTGCGAGGTTAACCGCAGAACTGAAATATTTATTGCAAGATGTCGAATCCTTCGAACCCAACAGTAAATACACAATACACGAGGTTGTTTTGGGTCCAGGTTATGGTACTCCAGACTATACCGGCCAATCGATAGGATACGTTGTAACCCTTCCTGCCCAAATGCCTAATTGCTGGTCATCTGAACTACCAACAATCGATCTTTATATCGACCAACTTCGCACTGTTACAGGCGTTTCTAATGCCCTCGGATTCATCATTGCTGCATTGCTAAACGCGTATTCTGATTTACCCCATGATTTGAAAATTGGTCTGCGTTCCTTATCAAGTTCAGCAGCAATCTACTCGGGTTTGGGTTTCGAGCGAGTGCCGCAGGACCGAGACATAAGGTGCGATCGTATGCATCTAACGCCAGCAAACCATCCTGAATTATGGACACAAGAGAATGGTGAATGGATCTACTTGCGAAACTAATACCTAACGAAAAATAGAAAGCAAAACGCCGACCAGTGGTCGGCGTTTTTACGTCTCGTTGAATAACGAATTATTCAGCTACTACGTTTACGATCACTTTCGCGAATACTTCGCTGTGAACCTGGAAGCTCACTTCGTGTTCGCCAGTGGTACGCAGAACGCCGTTCGGCAGACGAACTTCGCTCTTAGCCACTTCAACGCCAGCTGCAGTTACAGCGTCAGCGATGTCGCGAGTACCGATGGAACCGAACAGTTTACCTTCGTCGCCAGCTTTAGACGCGATGGTAACAGTTTCCAGTGCATTGATTTTCTCAGCGCGAGCATTAGCAGCTGCCAGAACTTCAGCCAGTTTAGCTTCCAGTTCAGCGCGACGTGCTTCGAAAAATTCAATGTTTTTCTTGGTAGCTGGAACAGCTTTACCCTGCGGTACCAGGAAGTTACGAGCATAGCCCGCTTTAACATTTACCTGATCACCCAGGCTACCCAGGTTTGCTACTTTATCAAGCAGAATAACTTGCATTACCTTATCCTCTCAAAGTCGTATTAATGGACCGTGACCGATTACTGATGGCGATCAGTGTACGGCAGCAGGGACAGGTAGCGAGCGCGTTTGATAGCGCGAGCCAGCTGACGCTGGTATTTTGCACGGGTACCGGTGATACGGCTTGGGACAATCTTACCGCTTTCGGTGATGTAGTTTTTCAGCGTAGCGATATCTTTATAGTCGATCTCTTGAACGCCTTCCGCGGTGAAACGGCAGAACTTGCGACGACGGAAATAACGTGCCATATGGCTAGTCTCCAGAATCTATCAATTCAATCTGCTCGGCATGCAAAACCATTTTGCTCAGTCCGTTCTTTGCCTTGTGGCATGAAATGAACCCCTGAACGGTTATGCGACTGCCGACCGTTATACTGTGAGTAATGGCCTGGTTTTCGTGTCCGCTAACAATAACGGGCATTTGACACCATGCCTGCCGGTGAAAGCCGGCTTCCTCCTGCACAGAACGATGCTCAAGCACGAACTGGCAGTGAGGAATTCCTGATGGACTGACCTTTCGAAGGGGAGTCCTGCACACGGTGCCGGACAACACCAGACGGTTGGTCATCAGAAATTACTCTTCAGAATCCCCAGCTTCAGCATCATCAGCGGTTTCGTTTGCGAAATCATCGCGACGCTCACGGCGCTCGTCTTTCGCTTTAACCATCGGAGATGCTTCGGTAACAGCGTGCTTGGTACGCATAACCATGCTGCGGATAACGGCATCGTTGAAGCGGAAGGTAGTTTCCAGCTCATCGATCACTTCCTGCGGAGCTTCAACGTTCATCAGAACGTAGTGTGCTTTGTGCAGTTTGTTGATCGGGTAAGCCAGCTGACGGCGGCCCCAGTCTTCCAGACGGTGGATCTTGCCTTCTGCACCAGTGATGGCAGCAGTGTAGCGCTCGATCATGCCCGGAACCTGTTCGCTCTGGTCAGGATGGACCATAAAAACGATTTCGTAATGACGCATCGAATTGCTCCTTACGGATTATTCAGCCTCCTGTCTGGGTCAGCCGAATCCCGGGGAGGCAAGGAACGTGTTAAAGGTCGGCTGAAAAATGACGCGTTATAGTACTTGTATGCCCCGCTAAACTCAAGGCCAGCCGACAAATAAATCTCATCCTTCACCAAATCGTACTAACACGCTGATTTGAAGTTCATCACACTTCATCATGGTGTTTTTTTGAACAACTGCATCAGAAATGGTCACCATCAACTTCTTTATCATTGATTAAAATTAAATCAGAAGATCATCACAGAGGAGAGCACACAAAGTCAGCCGTTGAGGAGGTATCTATGTTCAGTCGTGTTTTAGCCCTTCTGGCTGTGCTTTTGCTAAGTGCAAATACATGGGCAGCCATTGAAATTAATAACCACCAGGCCAGAAATATGGATGATGTGCAAAGCTTAGGCGTGATTTATATCAACCATAACTTCGCCACTGAAAGTGAAGCACGTCAGGCATTAAATGAAGAGACCGATGCGCAGGGCGCAACTTACTACCACGTGATTCTGATGCGGGAACCGGGAAGTAACGGCAATATGCACGCCAGCGCGGATATTTATCGCTAGCACCAGGTATAACCAACGAAACATTGCCATAGTTTGCTTTGCCCCCTTCGCAGGGGGCTTTTTTTGAAAAACGGCTGCGGAATTAGACCAGTTATCTCCCGAAGAAGGAAATTTCCGCAGCGCGTGTTTTACTTCTGCCCGTAATAAGCGTTGGGACCATGCTTACGCATGAAGTGTTTATTCATAAGATAGCTGTCGATGTGATTCAGTTGTGGGTTAATGCCGCGGGCAATCCACGCCATTTTCGCCACTTCTTCCATCACCACCGCGTTATGCACCGCATCGTGGGCATCTTTCCCCCAGGCGAACGGTCCGTGCTGATACACCACAATTCCCGGCGTATGCAGCGGCTCGGCGTTGCCCAGCGTTTCGATAATCACTTTGCCAGTGTTCAGTTCATACTCACCCTGCACCTCTTCTTCGCTTAATCCACGCGTACACGGGATATCACCAAAGAAGTAGTCAGCGTGCGTGGTGCCTAACGCCGGGATCGCCAGCCCCGCCTGCGCCCATGCGGTGGCATGAGTGGAGTGGGTATGGACAATGCCGCCAAGCGACGGGTAACGACGGTAGAGTTCGAGATGCGTCGCAGTGTCGGAAGATGGGCGATACTCCCCTTCCACCACCTTGCCGCTCATATCAACCACCACCATATCGGCCGCTTTCATGGTTTCGTAGGCAACGCCGCTGGGCTTGATCACCACCAGCCCGCGTTCGCGGTCGATAGCGCTGACGTTGCCCCAGGTAAAGGTCACCAGCCCGTAGCGCGGCAGATCCATGTTGGCTTCAAACACCTGCTGTTTTAGCTTTTGCATTATGCCGCCTCCACCATGCCAGCTTTGGCCATGCGCGCTTTCACCCAATCACGCGCTTTCGCCACTTCTGCCGCCGGGTCTTCCGCCGTTTCGCTCCACATCTCAATCAGGTACGGCCCGCAATAGCCACTCTGTTTGAGCGTTTCGAAGCAACGTTCAAAATCCACTACACCTTCGCCAAACGGCACGTTTTTGAAGACGCCTGGTTTGGTGTCTTTCACATGCACCGCGACGATATGCCCAATTCCGGCCTGCAATTCCATCTGCACGTCGTTGTCCCACGCCGACAGGTTGCCGATATCCGGATAGAGCTGGAACCACGGGTTGTTGAGATAGTGCGCATAGCCCAGCGCCTTGCTGATGGAGTTCATCAATGGATAATCCATGATCTCCATTGCCAGCGTCACCTGCGCGCGGCTTGCCATCTCAACGCTCTCTTTCAGGCCGTCACGGAAACGACGACGCGTTTCGTTATTGGCTTCCTGATAGTAAACGTCATAGCCCGCCAGTTGGATTACGCGAATGCCAACGTCCTGGGCGAACTGGATAGCTTTACGCATAATCTCCAGCCCCTGCGCCCGTACCGCGTCATCTTCGCTGCCCAGCGGGAAACGACGATGAGCAGAAAGGCACATAGACGGTACACGCACGCCGGTTTCAACAATCGCATTCACCAGCGCCAGACGCTGCTCGCGGCTCCAGTCGAGGCGCGAAAGGCGATCGTCCGTTTCATCTACCGACATCTCGACAAAATCGAAGCCTAACGTTTTTGCCAGTTGCAGGCGTTCCAGCCAGCACTCCCCGCCGGGGAGCGCTTTTTCATAGATGCCAAGCGGGATTTGTTTGGACAACATATCCGCTCCTTAGCCCCACAGTTCGGCAATGGAACGTTTGAACTGACGTGCGGCTTCCACCGGAGAAGCGGCATCACGGATGCTGCGGCCAGCGATAAACACGTGAATCGGAATGCCTTTGAACAGCGGCAGATCTTCCAGCGCCAGGCCACCGGTGACGGTCACTTTGAAGCCCATATCGGAAAGACGTTTGATCGCGGTGATATCTGCTTCGCCCCACGCCACGCCTGCGGCCTGTGCGTCACGGCTGCGGTGATAAACCACCTGTTGAATGCCTGCGTCGCGCCACTGTTGCGCCTGTTCCCAGGTCCAGTAGCCGGTCAGTTCGATCTGCACGTCGCCGTTAAACTCTTTTGCCACGTCCAGCGCGCCCTTGGCGGTGTTGATATCTGCACAGCAAATCACGGTCACCCAGTCAGCGTTGGCTTCAAAGCACATACGAGAAAGGATTTTGCCCGCATCGGCAATTTTGGCGTCTGCCAGTACGATTTTGTGCGGGTAAAGCGCTTTCAGATCGCGAACCGCACGCACGCCTTCGCCCACGCACAGAATGGTGCCCACTTCGATAATGTCGACTTCTTCGGCAATCAGGCGAGTGGTTTCGTAGGCGCTATCCATAGTCTGGTTGTCCAGCGCGACTTGCAACATCGGTAATGACATTTTCAATTCCTTCTTAAGCTGCCGCGTTGGTGCGGTCAATGAGATCCAGTACTTCCTGCTCGGTACGGCAGGCGCGTAAACGGTCGAAATTCTCTTCATCTTCAAACAGGTTAACGATCTGCATGATGCCCACTTCCTGATGAGTGTTGGCATCGACCGCCGCCATGGTGATGAGGATATCCACCGGATCGTTATCTTCGTGGTTGAACTCCAGCGGCTTTTTCAGCGTCACTAGCGCAAAACCGGTTTTCTTAACGCCCTCTTCCGGGCGACCGTGCGGCATTGCCAGGCCTGGTGCGAGCACAAAGTACGGACCGTGCTGTTCAACCGCATCCAGAATCGCCTGGTAGTAACGCGGCTCGACAACATCCGCCGCCACCAGCAGGTCAACGCCGATTTTTACTGCGTCCTGCCATGTCTCAGCTTCAGCCTGCAGGCGGATGGATTTATTCTCCGCCAGCGAATCACGTAATTTCATGGCGCGTCCTTACTTCACATCCTGCGGGAAATGCTCTTTGATCACTTCCAGCAGTTTCGGGCCAAAGTCGGCAGGAGAGAGCATGTTGCGCACACCAACCACGTATTTGTTGCCGGTCACGGTGATTTCGCCCGCAATGTGCGTAGAAGCGATGATGATATCCGCGCCGCTCAACTCGCTTTTGTATTCGCCAACCGCGCAGCTGTTTACCGTGTGGTCAATGTTTGATTGGGTTAAAAACTGGTCCACTTTCATCTTCATGATCATGGAACTGCCTTGTCCGTTGCCACACACAGCCAGAATACGTACGGTCATAATCAAAACTCCTTATTAAGCAGACTGTTCTGCCAGTTGTTTTTCTGCATCTTCTTCTGCGCGCAGTGCGCGGCCAGCGAAGAACATATAAGCCAGTGCAATTACAATGATGACGGCCATAAAGGCGATACCGACGGAGAAGAAGCCCTGCATCATCGGCGGTGCCAGAATCGACCAGTCCGCCATGCCCATCCAGGCACTCATACCAGTGAGTTTCACCGCCCAGACGCAACCAAAGATTTCGATCATCCCCATCACCAGACAAATCTTCAGTGCCGCACGCCAGCCGCCGAAGTGGTTAGCGAACACGCCGATGGTGGCGTTGGAGAAGAACATCGGGATAAAGCCGGGAATAATCAGGATCGAGGAACCGCAGGCGACCAGGATGCCAACCGCAATCAGCTGACCGATGGTGCCCCACATAAAGCCCCAGACAACGGCGTTCGGCGCGAAGCTATAGATAGCCGCACAGTCAATCGCCAGAACCGCACCAGGGATCAGGCGCTGGGAGATACCGTTAAACGCTTCAGAGAGTTCCGCCACAAACATGCGCACACCCTGAGTGATGATGAAGATCGCCACCGCGAAGGAGAAACCGGTTTGCAGGATATAGACCGTCCAGTGCACTTTGCCTGCCATCGCCTGCACGGTGTCGATACCGAAGGAGAGCAGAATGGCACCAAAGAAGATGGTCATGACAATCGCCGTGGAGACGATGTTGTCGTGGAAAATATTCAGCCAGCCTGGCAGTTTGAGGTCTTCAACGCTTTCCTCTTTTTTGCCGAGGAACGGCGCAACCTTATAGGCAATCCATGATGCAAACTGTTGCTGGTGACCGATGGAGAAACCGCAGCCGTCCGTCACTTCCTGAGTCGGCTTGTACATCATGTTGGAGGTAATGCCCCAGTAGAGCGAAACCAGAATCGCCGTGCAGATAATGGTCGTCCACATGGAGTAGCCGAAAATAAACAACGTAACGGCAATCAGCCCCGCCTGCTGGAACATGATATGACCAGTCAGCATGATGGTACGAATACCGGTAATGCGACGCAGCAGCACGTAACAGATGTTCAGCGCCAGCGCTAACAACACCGCGTAACCTACCCAGCTATAGGCATCGCCCATGCGGTCGATGGTTGCCATCATCGACGCGTAAGTATCGGAAATTGCGCCGTTAATGCCGTAGACTTCGGACATTTTCGCCACCACCGGTTTGAAGGTGCTGGTGAGGATGCCGGACCCTGCCTGCAACAACATGAAACCAATTATGGTTTTAATCGTGCCTTTAATAATAACGCTGACACTTTTGCGCAGTAGGATGTAGCCCAGACAGGTCACAATACCCAGCAACAACGGGGCATTGGTCATGACCTGGTTAAAAAACACGGTAAAGATGTTGTAGAGGATCTCCATAACGATCTCCTGAAGAAGAGGTAACCGGGTATTCCACACACCCGGAATGTTGTGCACTCACTCTAATTTTCAAAAGTAATCACAACAAGATTAATTATGATTAAATGTGACGCGACCCGAAAATAATTCCACATGGATAGAGCGGGATTCACACAACGAAATAATTATTCATTTAAATTCATTTAGTTAATTGAATTACACATTCCATTAAATCTTTCCACACTCAAAATCAATAACAACTTCCCTGGCAAAAAGTCAAAAAATGGTCATTGCCTTCCTGAAAAAATAGTGTCAGGATTAATCAAAACCAATCACATGTTGATTCGAATTGAACTATCATGAAGGTAAATGGCGATGAGTAAAGTGAAAAGTATCACCCGAGAATCCTGGATCCTGAGCACTTTCCCGGAGTGGGGTAGCTGGCTGAATGAAGAAATTGAACAAGAGCAGGTCGCCCCTGGCACATTTGCGATGTGGTGGCTAGGCTGCACTGGGATCTGGCTGAAATCAGAAGGTGGCACCAACGTTTGCGTTGATTTCTGGTGCGGCACTGGCAAACAAAGTCACGGTAACCCGTTAATGAAACAGGGTCACCAGATGCAGCGCATGGCTGGCGTGAAAAAACTGCAGCCAAACCTGCGCACCACCCCGTTTGTTCTTGATCCGTTTGCGATTCGCCAGATCGACGCGGTACTGGCGACTCACGATCACAACGATCATATCGACGTTAACGTCGCTGCTGCCGTAATGCAGAACTGTGCTGATGACGTACCGTTCATTGGACCGAAAACCTGCGTTGATTTGTGGATTGGCTGGGGCGTACCGAAAGAGCGTTGCATCGTGGTCAAACCTGGCGATGTTGTAAAAGTGAAAGACATTGAAATTCATGCGCTTGACGCTTTCGACCGTACTGCACTGATCACCCTGCCTGCCGATCAAAAAGCGGCTGGCGTACTGCCAGATGGCATGGACGATCGCGCAGTAAACTACCTGTTCAAAACCCCTGGCGGTTCCCTGTATCACAGTGGCGATTCCCACTACTCTAACTATTATGCGAAGCACGGTAACGAACATCAGATCGATGTGGCGTTAGGATCGTATGGTGAGAACCCGCGCGGTATTACCGACAAAATGACCAGCGCCGATATGCTGCGTATGGGTGAAGCCCTGAATGCGAAAGTGGTTATCCCGTTCCACCACGACATCTGGTCAAACTTCCAGGCCGATCCGCAAGAAATCCGCGTGCTGTGGGAGATGAAAAAAGATCGTCTGAAGTATGGCTTCAAGCCGTTTATCTGGCAGGTGGGCGGCAAATTTACCTGGCCGTTGGATAAAGACAACTTCGAGTACCACTATCCGCGTGGTTTCGATGATTGCTTCACTATTGAACCGGATCTGCCGTTCAAGTCATTCCTGTAATCTGTCGTTTATACCGGATAGCGTGGAGTAGTTCGCGCTATCCGGCGTAGTATTTCCTGGCTATTTCAAATATCATCTAAAAAAATCAAATTTTATCGGAATAGCTCATGACTGAAGCACAAAGACATCAAATCCTCCTGGAAATGCTCGCACAATTGGGCTTTGTGACCGTTGAGAAAGTCGTTGAGCGTCTGGGAATTTCGCCTGCCACTGCGCGACGCGATATCAATAAACTTGACGAAAGCGGCAAACTGAAAAAAGTGCGCAATGGCGCAGAAGCTATTACCCAGCAGCGCCCACGCTGGACGCCGATGAATCTGCATCAGGCGCAGAATCACGATGAAAAAGTACGTATTGCTAAAGCGGCCTCGCAGCTGGTTAATCCGGGCGAAAGCGTAGTCATCAACTGCGGCTCCACCGCGTTTCTGCTTGGGCGGGAAATGTGTGGCAAGCCAGTGCAAATCATCACTAATTATCTACCGCTGGCAAATTACCTGATCGATCAGGAGCATGACAGCGTGATCATTATGGGCGGACAGTACAACAAAAGTCAGTCCATCACTTTAAGCCCGCAAGGCAGCGAAAACAGTCTCTATGCCGGGCACTGGATGTTTACCAGCGGCAAAGGGCTGACAGCAGAAGGGTTGTATAAAACCGATATGCTGACGGCAATGGCAGAGCAGAAGATGCTAAGCGTGGTAGGGAAACTGGTGGTACTGGTTGATAGCAGTAAGATCGGCGAACGCGCGGGAATGCTTTTTAGCCGTGCCGATCAAATCGATATGCTGATCACCGGCAAAAATGCTAACCCGGAAATCCTGCAACAACTGGAAGCGCAAGGGGTCAGCATTCTGCGTGTTTAAAGATGCTGGCGGAAAAATGTCACGGCAGCATCTAACGCCTCAGGCGTAATGCGGTGACGCACGCCTGGCTGCCATGAACAGGTTAGCAGTTTATCCCGTCCCGTCTCGCTTAAGGCCTGCTGCAAACGTAGTGATTCGTCGGCAGGCACGACGTCATCGTCAAGGCCATGCCACAGCAGTAGAGGTCTGTCAGCAAGTTGTTCCAGGTGGTTTGTCGCTTCCCACTCTGCCAGCTGCGCGACAATGTTATTGGATTCATTCTGCTGTGCTGCCGTTTCAGGTATCAGCGGTGGAAACAGTGAACGGGCGAGCGATGTAAAATAGCCCGATCCCATCATGCTGGCGGTACATTTCACCGTGGGGTGGCGAGCAGTAATTCCCAGTGCCGTCATCGCGCCCATCGACGCGCCACCGACTGCCAGACGGTCAGCAAGCAGCCAGTTTTCTTCGGCTATTGCCGCACGTAACGTAGTGAATTCCTGCATACTTTGTAGCAAAATTTGCCAAAATTGATTTAACCGCCGCGCTGCGTCGCCCCTAAAACGGCTACCGTGATCGGGCGCATCCGGCATGATCACTCGCAAACCAGCCTGCGCCAGCGCAACGGCAAAATAGCTATACACCAGACTGGACGAAGTAAAGCCGTGATAAAAAATCACGCACGGTAACGGGGTATCTTTTTGCCCGACAGGATAAGCATGAAGAATGGGAATATCTGCCAGCTCGCGTGATTCTATTTCAATCATCTGTCTCTCCTTTTTGTCTGGTATGACATGAAGAAATCCTTAGCACAAGTTTCTGCTGGCGGTATTAGTTCATAATGTTGAGATGTGGGTTACGCTTTCGTCACGTTTTCATTCGAAAATCGCGTACCAGGTAACAATTCGGGAACATTCCCCCAAAGTTAAATTAATAAGGCACTACACTATGGTTAGCAGGAAACGTAATAGCGTTATTTACCGGTTTGCCAGTTTATTATTGGTGTTGATGTTAAGTGCCTGTAGCGCACTGCAAGGTACGCCACAGCCAGCACCGCCAGTAACCGACCATCCGCAAGAGATTCGCCGCGACCAGACGCAAGGGTTACAGCGAATAGGTAGCGTAAGCACGATGGTTCGGGGTTCTCCGGATGACGCATTAGCAGAAATCAGAGCGAAAGCTGTCGCTGCAAAAGCTGATTATTACGTTGTCGTCATGGTGGACGAAACCATCGTGACAGGACAGTGGTATTCACAAGCCATTTTGTACCGTAAATAAATCAGACAACTTACATAGTCAGCTTTACATTGCTTTGCGTCCCTATGCGTTTACCTGTGCACAATAAATTACCGGCTGGAAGCTCGGGCGTTTATTACCGCGATGGAATGCCCTGCAACATGTGGGGAAACGAAAAATGGAGCTGACGATGAAACAATTACTTGCCTCACCCTCGCTGCAATTAGTGACTTATCCTGCGAGCGCCACGGCACAGTCTGCAGAATTCGCCAGTGCTGACTGCGTGACGGGCCTGAATGAAATAGGTCAGATCTCAGTTAGCAATATTTCAGGGGATCCGCAGGACGTGGAACGTATCGTGGCGTTAAAGGCTGATGAACAAGGTGCGTCATGGTACCGCATTATTACCATGTACGAAGACCAGCAGCCTGATAACTGGCGCGTACAGGCGATACTGTATGCATGAGTATCATCTACAGCAAATGAACAATGCCGGATGCGGCGCGAGCGCCTTGTCCGGCCTACAATTTTCACATATTTCATTGAGTTAATTGAAACCAGCGTTGCATCAGTCGTATACGCTTACACACACACTCCCCCCGTCGCCCGCAGCAATAAATCATTCTGGATCTGCTCTGACAACCGTACGCCGCCGCGCGTATCTAACATCACCTGACACCATGCCTGCGCCATTGGCGGAGAGGCATATTTCAACATTTGCGCACCGCAGCCCAGCAGGAATAGCTGATGAGTAATCTCTCGCCCCAGTTCTTCAGCAGGCTTACGCAGCTGCTGCTGTAAACGACGAACTGCGCGATCAAAATAGCGATCCTGCCCTTTCACTTCCACAAATGCTTCCGACAATAAGTCGTATACGCCCGCCTGCTTATTGAGAACGCGCAGCACATCCAGGCACATAATATTGCCGGAACCTTCCCAAATACTGTTTACCGGCATCTCCCGGTAAAGCCGCGGCAGCTCGCTCTCCTCGCAATAACCAATGCCGCCCAGCACCTCCATCGCTTCGGCCACAAACGGCATACCTCGTTTGCAGATCACAAATTTCGCCGCAGGCGTAAATAAACGCGCCCACAGGGCTTCTTTGGCATCGGTACGCCGGTCCCACGCTCGCGCAAGACGAAACAGCAACGCCGTTTGCCCTTCAAGCTGAAGTGCCATGCGACTTAAGACATGACGCATAAGGGGCTGTTGGATCAATGGATTACCAAAAACATGGCGTTGATGTGCATGATAAATCGCCAGCGAAAATGCACGGCGCATCATGGCATGGCTACCCAGGGCGCAATCAAAACGCGTCATCCCACCCATTTTCAGGATCAGACGAATTCCTTCCCCTTCCTGCCCCAACAACCAGCCAATGGCATCCTGAAACTCCACTTCGCAGCTGGCGTTAGAGCGATTACCCAGCTTATCTTTCAGCCGCTCGAGGCGAATCGCGTTGCGTTGCCCGTCAGGCAAAAAGCGCGGCACAAAAAAGCAGGACAACCCGCCCGTAGTCTGCGCCAGCACCAGATGCGCATCGCTTTGCGGCACCGAGAAAAACCATTTATGCCCCACCAGCCGATAAGAACCATCGTCCAGACGCTCTGCGCGGGTGGTGTTGCTCATGACATCGGAACCGCCCTGCTTTTCCGTCATTCCCATGCCAATCAACAAACCGCGTTTTTGCCCACCTGGCAATAAGTGAGAATCGTAGCGATCGCTCAACAGCGGCGTGGTCCAGTCCTGAAACGGCGCGGGTAACATCTGTAACAGCAATGGCGTGGCGGCAAAGGTCATGGTTATCGGACATAACGACCCTGCCTCAACCTGTGCGTGCAACATAAAACGCGCCGCGCGCGCCACAAATGCGCCGGAGCGAGCGTCTTCTTCCCAGGCAAGATTGTGCACCCGGTTGGTACATAGCGCCTGCATCAGCAAGTGCCAGGCGGGGTGAAAACGCACATCGTCCAGATGGCGTCCTTGCGCATCGTAGCGCAATAATTCAGGCGGATTCACATTCGCCAGCCGTCCCAGTTCAAGAGATTCAGCCGTTCCTAACTGCTGACCAATACTGGCTAGAAAATCGCTATCCCAGCCAGCACCTTCACGCGTTACCGCTTCGCAGAGCGCGCCATCAGACAGATATAAGTTGCTGTTATTTAATGGTATAGGTTGATTAAAAACGGTGTGAGTTTGCCAGTGCACTGTGTCTCCCTCCATCAATGGCAGTCACCCTTAGTATGGTCACTGCCATGGATTCCTGACAGAAAGAGATTGCTAAAACATTCTTATCCAGCAATGTAATGCGGAACGAAACGTGAGGTGTCTTTGGTGATCAGCGTGTTATCTTCACGGATCCCCATTCCGCACGCTTCATCATCGACAATCCAGCTACCGATGAGTGTGTAGCTATCGCCAAATCGCGGCAGAGGTTGAAACGCCTGGTAGATCATCGGTTCATCGGCGTAATCACCATCAGCGTGGTCAACGACGTTATTCTGACCGTCGAAAATGGTGACGTTTCCGCCTTCGCGTGAGTAGATCGGTTTACGCACATAGCTTTCGCCAGCGGCAATCTGCGGTTTTTCGCCCTCAAACCAGGATGCAAGAAGGTTAGGATGACCAGGAAAGAAGCGCCAAAGCAGCGGCATTAACCCTTTGTTGCTCAAGATACTTTTCCATAACGGCTCCACCCATTGCTCGCGGCGCTTGCGCAGCAGCGGACCGTTATCGTCACGCATCATCCACTCCAGCGGATACAGCTTAAATGCACGCTGGATGACATTATCATCAAGATCGGTCAGCACACCGCCGACGCCCAAACCGAGATCTTCAATGTAGATAAACCGCGACTCCTGCCCTGCCTGCTGGGCGCAGTCCTGCAAATACAGCACGGTAGTCCTGTCTTCATCGGTGTCCTGACAGCAGCAAAAATAAAACGGTTCCCGACTGTAAAGCTCACTAAAGCGCGAAATCAGGCGTTCCTGAATAGCATTGTACTGATCGGCATCACGCGGAATAATGCCGCTGCGCCGGGCATCTTCCAGCCACAGCCACTGGAAATAAGCCGATTCATACAACGAGGTTGGCGTATCGGCGTTGTACTCCAGCAGCTTCACCGGCGCATTGCCACACCAGGCAAAATCCATCCGGCCATACAGCGAAGGATCGCGTGCGCGCCAGCTTTCGGCGATCACATCCCAGTACAACGGCGGGATCGCCAGTTGCGTCAGGATCTCTTCGTCTTTAACCGCGCGATCCACCACCTCAAGGCACATCTGATGCAGTTCCGCAGTCGGTTTTTCGATCTGCTCTTCAATCTGGCGCAGAGTAAAACGGTAAGCCCGACTCTCGTCCCAATAGATTTCATTGTCGATGATATGAAAGTCGAAACCGTTGTCAGCGGCGATCTGGTCCAGATCCCGCCGCACAGGAACGTTGTGTCTTAGCATGATTAGCCTCCCCAATGCCCACGGGCGCTGGAAGAACGACCATAGCCGCCGCGAGAAACGGTTGACGCTTTTTTGGTGGTAAAGCCGCCCGAAGAGTAAGACTCTTTTTTGCCAGAACCGGAGCGCCAGGAGTAATCACCAGAAGTGTTGCGCCAGACGGGGCGCGAAGCAAAAGAGGAACCGCCGCTGTTATAAACAAACTGCTCATCGCGATCTTTACGAATAACCCGGCTTAACAAAAATCCAGAAACGACCGGGATCCAACTCTGTTCAACGTTGTCGTAGTAACAATTTTCATACTTAGACTGACAATTCTGCTGAGTCATATTCTTCGGAACATCGGCATAAAACGCCGCTTTAGCGTTGTTCCAGCCATGAGCACAGATATCTGAATTATTACCGTCATCAATACAATCCTGCACAGTCGAGTAAAACGTTCCGTCGCCGTCGTTATCGACATCGCCACTATCGCCACAACCTTTCAATACGAAAAAAGCGGCACCGCCCATTAGCGCCAACGTTAAGTATTTTTGTGCGTAGCGATTGCGACGCGGTTCAAAAGGATTATTCGGTCTGCCAATGCGACTGATCGCTCCGTGACCAATTTTACTGTTATTTCTTGATTTGCGTTTTCTGGCCATGATCGTCCATTACCATGTCATACAAGCTGCGTTAAAAATACCACCAGCCAGTGCGGCGGTTCCCATAAACATTCCTGCTGCGGTATTGTGATTAATAATTTTTTCGCTTAATGCGGGCATATAAAGCCTGACGCCAGCAAAAACGAGTAACTGAATCACCAGTGCGATCCCGCCCCAGGCGAAATAGTCTGGAATACTCACCGCATTGATTGCCGCACTGGATAACGGGATCACGTAACCCAACAATGTACCGCTGAATGCCAGTGACGCCGCGGTATTATTGTTTTTGATTAATTGCCATTCGTTGTGCGGTGTAATTTTGGAGTAGATAAACAGAAAAACAATCACCATAGCCGCGCCAATAAAAAAATAGGCACTAAAGGCAAGAAGTGAATCCAGTATATGCATTGTAAACGTCCTTGTAATTAACCAATAATATGAAGTGATGTCAGCGGGATATCGACACCCAACGCGCGCGAAAATAACCACTCTGGCTCACCGAGATCGTTAAAAGATTCCTCACCATTTAGCAGCAAATATTCGTAAGTATCTTCGGTTACTTGCCGTTGGTAGCCCATGGTAAAATTATGGACCTCCCATTTGGCATGGTTTTGATTTTCTACTTTTTCCAGCATGTAGACGGGTTCGATATTTCCCGGCTCTTCACTGTTAAAAAATCGCTGCCAGCGTTTTTCCTGCCAGTTTAAGGTCATAGCCCCCATCGCTTTGGCGTTGATCGCCTCGCGCCAGTGGCTCTCTTTACTGATACCGTAGCTCTCTTCATAGACAAAGAGCTTAATATCATCAATGTCATCAATATCTTCACCGCCGGTGGTATTGATTTGCAGAAATTCATCGCCCGAAGTGTAGTAGCGGAAAATCTGGCTACCGCCGCCCAGATCGATGCGGCTGACGGCGGCTACCGTAAATTCCTCACCCGGCAGCGCAATCAGCAATTCATCTTCCAGCAAACGAAACGCTAACGTGTCGAGCGTAAAACCACTATTGAGATGCAGACCCAGCGGACCGCGAGCGATAGCAGGCTTATTATCCTTGCCAAACAGACGCTGGAAAAAACCAGACATATTTTATCCTTAAAATAGTTGCCAGCCTTGCAGTGAGGCCGGCAAAAAATTACTCGCCCTGTTGGCGTTGCAGTCTTGCTAATACATCCTGGGCGCTACTTTTATTGCTACCGCCAATTCCGGCTTCCGCCAGCTTTTCATCAAGATCGCGACCGTCTGCGACTTTTTCCAACTGTGCGGCAGCATCCAGGCGAGCCTGACGTTCGGCCTGACGCGTTTGCAGGCGTTTTAAGGATTCTGCCGCTGTCGAAACGCTGGAAGATGCGCCAACGGTAGAGGTCGTTACAGCCTGTTGTGCACGCTGCATGGCTTCAGTAGCTTTAACGACTTCCATTTGCTGCTCAAACTGAGCGATACGCTGCACTGTCGCTGTAACTGCTTTTTCCACGCCATCACGAGAGACTTCCAGATTCGACAACACTTGCTCTTCAGCGGTAATGAGATTCTCAAGACGCGCGATTTCTTCAGCAACTTCGTTAATCAACGAGGGATTAACATTCTTGCTTAACGCTTCCAGCGCACGAGCTTCCAGACTGGCTTTGCGCTCACGTAAATCTTTCAGCTTATCGTGACTTAATTTCACCCGCGCCAGCAGATCAACGCGAGATTTTCCGGCTTTATCGAGTTCAGCTTTAGCGTCACGAATATGCTGTTCCAGCATGCGCACGCCCTGGGTTTCTTCAATGGATTCTTCCGCTTGGGAGATAAACGATTTCCCCAGCGTAAATAAACTTTTTAAAATTCCCATAAATACCCGTCCTTGTAATTAGTGTGAATATTCTTCTGTAATTTCAGCCAGATCCAATGCGTTATCTACCAGCGAGGTTATCTCAAGCAGGATATCTTCAAGAGAAGATTTAAGCGATAACGCCCCGAAAACAATGTAATACTCTTCCTGTTGTACGCTGGAGATCCCTACCGATGACAACGGCATCATCTTCTGATTTCTTAATAAGAAGGTATTAAATTCATCTGGATTGCTGATACTACTTACCGGACAAATAAAGGTTTCGATAATCATTTGGCGGGAAGTAAATAGAATATTGATTTGCAAATCGCCATAATCATTCATTTTAATAATTAATGCGTTCTCGCCATTTGTTACATCAATATTTTGTTCAGGTACAGTTTGCAGCGCCGTCGCCAGCACCAACGGATTCCATGTCATATATTATTCCATATAAATTAAGTTTAAATATTAATAAAATGAATATTTGCAGTACGTAATTATCTTACCAGCTAAACACAAAAAAAAACCATCCAAATCTGGATGGCTATTTAGAAGAACCAAAAATTTAACGCTATGCATACGATAAAAAATGCGCCAGTCTACATACGCTGACGCTAATGATTAGTCACTACAAGTCTAACGACCGCTTCCACAACATAAAGTCAAACTGTTCAAGTTTGTCTGCCTTCACGACGTAGTCCTTACTGGCAGTTTCAATAACTTTTTCAAATAATTCTCTACTCACATCTTCCAGCGGAGTGCCGTCAATCACTGGGCCACAGTCGAAATCAATCATGTCAGACAATCGTCTGGCAATCGTGCTGTTGGTGGATATTTTTAACACCGGAACAATCGGGTTACCGGTGGGCGTACCAAGACCCGTCGAGAAGATAACCACATTACATCCTGCTGCTACCAATCCGGTTACCGCGTCCACGTCATTGCCCGGAGTACACACCAACGATAATCCACTATCGGGCATCGGTTCAGCGTAATCGCATACACTCACAATTGGCGCTCGCCCGCCTTTTTTCGCTGCTCCGGTAGATTTTATTGCGTCAGTAATCAACCCATCCGCAATGTTGCCAAAACTTGGGTTATCCGCAATGGTGGTATCGAAAAAGTTCGCTGTCTTTTCGTAGCCTTGCATTAGATTGAGGAACTTTTTTTTATCCTCAAGATTAATACAACGCTTAACCATATCACCTTCTGCCCCACATAATTCTGGAAATTCTGCTAACCCGGAAGCGCCACCAAGCGTTGTCAACCAGTCAGAAACCAGCCCCATTGCAGGGTTGCCGGAGATACCAGAAAAACCATCGGAACCACCACACTTCATCCCCACTTTGAGACAGGAAAGAGGGACCTCTACTCTTTCTGTCGGCTTCACCGCTTTCATTGCCTCGAAAGTCTGCTGTAAAGCGGTCTGCATCATCCGCTCTTCGCTGTCCCACTCCTGTTGGAGAAAGTAGAGCGCAGGTTTATCAAATTCAGGATTACGTCTCGCCAGCGCATCCTTAAACATTTTCTGCTGCGCTTTTTCACATCCTAAACTGAATACCGTCATACCGATTACATTCGGATGGTCAGCATAAGCAGCTAATACATCGCACATAGTTTCACAGTCTGAAGTTGCACCACCACAACCACTGGTGACCGTAATACAGCGAACACCTTCAATATGCGGGAACATTCTCGCGGTTTCGATCAGTTCATCGCTACCGGACGTCAGATTAAGAGCAAACTTTTTCAGTGAGTTATTGGTATAACCCAAAGCATCATTCAAAGCATTGGTTAACTTACTGACATTACGGTTCTCGCAAAATACCAATGGAAAGACTAACCAGTAACTGGCAGTACCCACTCTGCCATCGTCACGGACATAACCTTTAAAAGTGCGGGTGCTCCATTCAGAGACATCCGGTGCCTGCCAGTGGTAGGGTTCAACATCCTCCAGTGTGACAGGAGCTGCATAGTGGCGAATATTATCAACGGTAATCGCTTCTCCCTTAACGATGGGACGCGTGGCCTTGCCAACTGGCGTACCGTACATCGAAACAATGCCATCCAGAGGAATATCTTGCGTCGCAAACTTATGTTTAGCCTTAACATCAGTTACTAACGTTATGTTGTCGTCATCCCACGAGTACGATTCTCCAGCGTGCAGGTCTTTCAACGCGACAATGAGATTATCGTTACTGTCGATACGTAATATTTTTTGCATAATCATATTCTTCCAGTCAGATGTTCAATCTTATTAACTGTATGCTTTTGCTGCCTGTTGGCTCTTTTGCAGCAATCCAATCAATAATGCGCAGCCGATAGTAATTACAGACAACGCCATCAATCCGGCGATGCTGCTATCCATTGCCCGATCAACCTCAACACGGATAAGAGGAGCAAGGAACGAGCAGAAAGCGCCCATCGTGGTGCAAAAACCGATCCCCGCAGCCAGTGCCGGACCAGTAAGAAGTTGTGGAGGGAAAGTCCAGAATATTGGCTGTACTGAGAGGAAACCAACCGCACTTAAACAAAGTGCACCAATCGCCACAACAGGCCCCGCAAATGCGGAAAGGGCAAGGCCGACAGCAGCAGCCAACATACACATAACCGAAATGGCCACACGCCGGGAAGGATTGCGGTCAGCAATTCGCGGAATGTAATAGACGCCAAAAGCAGAGCACGCCCATGGTATTGCCGCGACTAATGACTGCTTAAAGCCAAGGCTTTCTCCCATCAGCGATGCAACCTGTGACGGAAGGAAAAACATTAAACCATATACTGATATCTGGATGGTGCCGTAGATTAATGCCAGATGCCAAACTTTGGCATTTTTCAATGCTGAAATCACTGAACTGGTTTCTGTTTTCTGTCGTTCAGATTCCAGTTGCTTATTCAAAGCGTCTTTTTCTTCCTGGGTAAGAAATCGCGCTTTCGTCGGATTATCATCAAGGTAGAACCAGGCAAAGATACCAAGCACTAATGCCGGCAATCCCTCAATGACAAACATCCAGAACCATCCTGGACGTCCCATCCAGCCATGTAGTTCAAGTAAAGCTCCCGATATTGGCGAACCGAGCGTTAACGCCAGCGGCACCCCCAACACAAATATTCCCACGACCGATCCGCGAACCTTGTTAGGAAAATAAATGGATGCGAGCAGTAAAATGCCGGGATAGAACCCCGCCTCGCCCAGCCCTAACAGAAAGCGCAAAATAATAAATTGCGTTTCACTGGTGACAAATCCCGTCATTGCCGAGAGAAGGCCCCAAATTGCAGTTGTAATACTTAACCACTTTTGTGCGCCGATTTTATTGAGGATCAGGTTAGCTGGAATGCCGAAAAGTGCATAGGCAGCGAAAAATATTCCTGCACCGAGAGCGAATGCCGACTCTGATAATCCAATATCCAGTTTCATTGCATCTTTGGCAAAGCCAACATTTACCCGATCAATAAAGGCAACAAAATACATTATGAACATTAAGGGTACTAAACGTTTCCACGATTTTTGAATTGCGGAATTCAACAGCGGATTATCGTATTGGGTTATATTAGCCATAAATAAATCCTTAGTTCTGTTGGTAAGATATTCTATTTATAGGTTTTATATTATTTATAATAATCGGTGACAGATAAAATTTCCTGCAATCTCCGGGATTGAATATCATCAAGTATATTAAATGGTGAAGAACACCGTTCTGATTGAATAACCCCCTTTAACTGAAGGGCTTTTTTGAAAGTGGGAATAAAAGGAGAATTCACGCTGTAAACGGCCATTAGTTGATCGACTATCTGCTGATGCTGCGCGACTGCAAGTAAATCGTCATTCATGAATGCTTGCATCCAGGAGGCAAAAAATTCAGGGACAATATTGGATAAACCACCAATACAGCCATCTCCACCAGATAGTATGTTGTGGGCAAAATTATTGTCATATCCTGCATACACTTCAAAATGAGGGATATTTTTCTTTACGGTATTGATAACCTGCGCAGTATGGAAAGCATCAGGGACGGTATCTTTCATACCAATAATATTGGGATACTTATCTGCCAGTCGTAAACAAATCTCTGGTGATACGCTGTACCCGGTTCTCTCCGGGAAGTTATAAATAAAAATATGAGCCGGGGTTTGGCTTGCAATCGTACTGTAGAAATCAAAAATAGCTTCATCATCCAGAGGGAAATAATAAGGACTGATGATCATCACACCATCCAATCCTTGCTCCCAGGCGTAATTGGCCAGTGATATTGATTCATTGACGTCCATGCGACTGGCTCCGGCATAAGCCTTCATATCGCCTCGGGAAAACTCACTACAGGTTTTAATCATTTGGCGGGCGTTTTCCATATTAAGCGAAAAAAACTCACCAGTACTGCCCATCACAACAAACCCGGACACGTGATTTTTAATAAAATCATAAACCTGAGTGTTTTGCTCAGGATCGATTCGCCCTTGTTCATCAAATATGGTGACAACGGGGGTTATGTAACGACTTTTCATGCCTACCTCATCATAGTTTTATTGTTCATATATACAAACAACGTTTTTAAATACAAACTAAAATGAGTATACCCAACCTCAGAAATGAGTCAAATTTAGCCAATCACAGAAGTAATACACATAAGATATTGATATATTTGGAGTAATTATGCAGGGGGTCTGCATAAAAAACAATCACAGTTCTTTTTTTATCCGTTTTATGACCAGTATCACGCTAAAAAAGGACTGATGGGGTCAACAGCAGTCAAGGAACGCGAGGGGGTTAATTTACTTGAATTATAATTCTCCCTAGAATGGTGCATTACTCATGGTAAGGGAAATAGTCATTATGGAACATAAGCCTACCATCCGGGTGTTAGAGATACTGGAAGCACTGGCAGCGGAGAATCAGGGTGTTTCATTAACTCACCTTTCGGAAAAAACAGGCATCCTGAAAGGAACGATTTTTCCCATCCTCAAAACGCTGGTTGAACAGCGGTACATCAGTTATGACGCTAATACCCAGCTTTATAATCTGGGGATCTCCTGCTCGATTCTGTCCCGTGCTTTCCTCGACAGATCGTACTGGTTAAAAATGGTTTACAAAGAGATGAACAACATTGTCAAAGAGTGCAATGAAGTTTGTCAGATGGGGATCCTGGACGGTGCAGATGTTTTATATATCAATAAGGTGCAGGCGGCACAAACCGTACAACTGGTTTCACATATTGGGACTCGTCTGCCTGCTATCTATTCTGCGCTGGGAAAAGCCATTATCTGTGAATACAGTGATCAACAAATTCGGCAACTCTACCCTGACGGTTTTGTTCCCATGACATCGTATAGCGTTACGACCCTGGAACAATTGCGCCAACAACTTGAGGATGCCAGAGTAAATGGCTATGCATTTGATAACAGGGAAATCAATGAGGAGACGGTATGTTATGCTGTTGCCTTAAAACAGCGAAATAAAACGCTTGCCGCCATCAGCATTTCAATACCCGTATTTCGTGCGACAAAAGAAAAAATTGCCGATGTCACGCGTATCCTGCTGAATGCACGTTCGCGTATTGAACAGGAACTCAACACCTTACAGGATATCAATATCGGTATTGATTCCCACCATTAAGGGTATTTTCCATTCGAAGCCCGATACGTAAAAATTATCGGGCTAACAAAATATCCATTGAATGGATAGCGATGAACTAGCTGCGCTGGCGCACCGCTTCAAATAAGCAAATTCCGGTCGCAACCGAAACGTTCAGGGAAGAAACACTTCCTGCCATTGGGATGCTGATCAACTCATCGCAATGTTCACGGGTCAGGCGACGCATACCTTCACCTTCCGCGCCCATCACCAGCGCCAGGCGTCCGGTCATTTTGCTCTGATAGAGTGTATGATCCGCCTCGCCTGCCGTACCGACGATCCAGATATTCTCTTCCTGCAACATACGCATGGTGCGCGCCAGATTAGTCACCCGAATCAGCGGAACGCTTTCTGCCGCGCCGCAGGCTACTTTTTTCGCCGTGGCGTTGAGCTGTGCGGAGCGATCTTTCGGCACAATCACCGCATGAACTCCTGCGGCGTCCGCGCTACGCAGGCACGCGCCGAGGTTGTGCGGATCGGTTACACCGTCGAGGATCAGCAGGAACGGTTGATCGAGCGAAGCGATCAGATCCGGCAGATCGTTTTCCTGATACTGACGTCCTGGCTTCACGCGGGCAATAATGCCCTGATGCACGGCACCTTCGCTTTTCTCGTCGAGATACTGACGGTTCGCCAACTGGATAACCACGCCCTGGGACTCAAGGGCGTGAATCAGCGGCAACAGACGTTTATCTTCACGGCCTTTTAAAATAAAGACTTCCTGAAAACGTTCAGGGGCGCGCTCCAGCAGGGCCTGCACTGCGTGGATGCCGTAAATCATTTCGCTCATTAATATACTCGTTGTTTACGTTTTGCCTGATGCACTACGTTTATCCGGCCTACATGCTCCCTGCAATATATTGAATTTGCGTGATTATGTAGGCCGGATAAGGCGTTCACGCCGCATCCGGCATGAACAAAGCGCATTTTGTCAGCAATCTAACCCTCTTCTGTTTGAAGAGGGTAATGATCACTCTGCCACTTTTTTCTTCGCCGCACGCTTCGCTTTGGTCGCTGCGGCTATTTTCTGCGTTTTCGCCGATGGCTTTTTCGCTTTTCTCGCGTCTTTCTTCGCCGCTTTCGGCTTCGTTTTTTTCTCACCGCGGAAGGCGCTGTCTGGCTCAAAGTTTACCTTTTTACCGACCTGACGACGCTTGCCGCCTTTTTTACCTGCATCGCCTTTTTTCGCTTTCTCGCGCGCCGTTTTACCGACGTTGCGCGGTGCGCGTTCGCTGGAGATCAGGCTAAAGTCGATTTTGCGCTCGTCCATATTAACCGCTTCGACGCGAACTTCTACGCGATCGCCCAGGCGATAAGTCTGGCCACTGGATTCACCCATCAGGCGTTGCCCTACCTGGTCAAAGCGATAGTAGTCATTGTCCAGCGAAGAGACATGGACCAGACCATCAATGAACAAGTCGTCCAGACGGACGAAGAAGCCAAAGCCAGTGACGCTGGAAATTACGCCTTTAAAGACGTTACCTACCTGGTCGAGCATGAAGTCACACTTCAGCCAGTCAGCTACATCGCGTGTTGCTTCGTCGGCACGACGTTCCGCCATCGAACAGTGCTGACCCAGTTGCAGCATCTCTTCCATCGAATAATGGTAACCGCCGGTTTCAGTAGTGTTGCCCTGATGCCCCTGCTCTTTCGCCAGCAGATACTTAATGGCGCGGTGCAGCGTCAGGTCAGGATAACGACGAATCGGCGAAGTAAAGTGCGCATAGGACTGCAATGCCAGACCGAAGTGACCACGGTTTTCCGGATCGTAAATCGCCTGTTTCATCGAGCGCAGCAGCATGGTTTGCAGCATTTCTGCGTCAGGACGATCGGCAACCGACTCCAGCAGCTCCGCGTAGTCACGCGGTTCCGGCTTGTTACCGCCCGGCAATTCCAGCCCCAGCTCCGCCAGCACTGAACGGAAAGAGGTAATTGCTTCGGTGCTCGGCTTGTCGTGAATACGGAACAGTGCTGGTTCCTTGGCTTTCTCAACGAAACGCGCCGCCGAGATATTCGCCAGAATCATACACTCTTCAATTAATTTGTGTGCGTCGTTACGCTGGGTCTGTTCGATACGTTCAATACGGCGTTCAGCGTTGAAAATGAACTTCGCTTCTTCGCTCTCAAATGAGATCCCACCGCGTTCTTCACGGGCTTTATCCAGCACTTTATAGAGGTTATGCAACTCTTCGAGATGCTTAACCAGCGGGGCGTACTGCTCGCGCAGATCCTGATCGCCCTGCAGAATATGCCAGACTTTGGTGTAGGTCAGACGTGCGTGAGAGCTCATTACCGCTTCATAGAATTTGTAGCCAGTCAGGCGGCCTTTCGACGAAACCGTCATCTCGCACACCATACACAGGCGGTCTACCTGCGGGTTGAGCGAACACAGACCGTTAGAGAGCACTTCCGGCAGCATCGGGATAACCTGCGAAGGGAAGTACACCGACGTACCACGGTTACGCGCTTCTCTGTCCAGCGGTGTTGGCGGACGCACATAGTAGCTGACGTCGGCAATCGCGACCCATAAACGCCAGCCGCCGCCGCGTTTTTTCTCGCAGTAAACTGCATCGTCAAAGTCACGGGCGTCTTCGCCATCAATGGTGACCAGCGGTAAATCGCGCAGATCGACACGGCCCGCTTTTGCTTCTTCCGGCACTTCTTCTTTCAGCCCGGCAACCTGTTGCTCAACGGCCTGCGGCCAGATATACGGAATTTCATGGGTACGCAGAGCGATATCAACCGCCATGCCGGTGCCCATATTGTCGCCAAGTACTTCGACGATTTTACCCACCGCTTTGGTACGGCGAGTCGGGCGTTGGGTCAGTTCAACCACCACCACAAAGCCCATCCGCGCGCCCATGATCTGATCGGGCGGGATTAAGATATCGAAGCTCAAACGACTGTCGTCAGGAACCACAAAGCCGACGCCCGCTTCGGTAAAGTAGCGACCAACAATCTGGCTGGTTTTTGGCACCAGTACGCGGACAATACGCGCTTCACGACGACCTTTACGGTCAGCACCCAGCGGCTGCGCCAGCACCTGATCGCCATGAATGCAGGTTTTCATCTGCTCGCTGGAGAGATACAAATCATCTTTACGCCCTTCAACCCGCAGAAAGCCGTAGCCATCACGGTGGCCAATAACGGTACCTTTCACCAGGTCGAGGCGTTCCGGCAGCGCATAGCACTGACGACGAGTGAAGACCAGTTGACCATCGCGCTCCATCGCGCGCAGGCGGCGACGCAGGCCTTCAAGCTGCTCTTCGCCTTCAATGTGCAGTTCTACCGCCAGCTCATCACGGCTGGCCGGTTTTTCACGTTTGGTTAAATGTTCGAGGATAAATTCCCGACTAGGGATGGGATTCGCGTATTTTTCAGCTTCGCGTTCCTGGAAAGGATCTTGTGACATCTCGGTTCCTCCGTTGTCATCTCTGATGAAGATTTTCGTCACTCCACCAGCAATAATTTATAAAGCGGTTGATTCTCTTCAACCAAATCGGCAAGCGTGTAGTTATCCAGTTCCGTAAGAAAACTTTGCACGGCCTTAGAAAGTGCCTGTTTCAACCGACAGGCAGGTGTAATGTGGCAAAACTCACTGCTGCAATTCACCAGCGATAAGGGCTCCAGCTCGCGCACCACATCACCAATACGTATCGCACTCGCCGGTTTACCCAGACGAATGCCGCCATTTTTTCCACGAACAGCAGTCACGTAGCCGGCACGACTAAGTTGATTGATTATTTTGACCATATGATTACGGGAGACGCCGTAGACGTCAGTCACTTCAGAAATACTGGTCATCCGCCCTTCTGGCAATGACGCCATGTAGATCAGCGCACGTAATCCGTAATCAGTGAAACTCGTTAACTGCACATCAACCTCAAAAGGGAAATCGGGAAAAAATACATTTATATTGATGATAAACCAGCCACAAGCTGTGTCGCTAATTTATTTCAGTTCGGGGAAGGAAAAAAGCGAGGATTTAACACTGTGTCGGAAAGCGTAATGGCTTAACCGACACAGCAATGTATCACACTGTTAGCCCGGCAGGCAAAATATCTGCCAGGCGTACCAGAATTACGCGTCGAACGGGTCGCGCAGAATCATGGTTTCAGTACGATCCGGACCGGTAGAGATGATATCGATCGGCACACCGGTCAGCTCTTCAATACGCTTGATGTAGTTCAGCGCCGCCTGCGGCAGGCCGCTACGATCTTTCACGCCGAAGGTGGATTCAGACCAGCCCGGCATGGTTTCGTAAATCGGCTCTACACCTTTCCAGTCGTCAGCTGCCAGCGGAGTGGTAGTCACTTCACGACCATCCGGCATACGGTAAGCCACGCAGAGTTTCACCTCTTTCAGGCCATCCAGAACGTCCAGCTTGGTCAGGCAGAAGCCAGACAGGGAGTTCAGCTGTACCGCACGACGAACGGCAACGGTGTCCAGCCAGCCGGTACGACGACGACGACCCGTAGTTGCGCCGAATTCGTTACCCTGCTTGCAGAGGAACTCGCCAGTTTCATCAAACAGTTCAGTCGGGAACGGACCTGCACCCACACGAGTGGAGTAAGCTTTGAGGATACCCAGAACGTAATCAACATAACGCGGGCCCAGGCCGGAACCGGTCGCCACGCCACCAGCAGTGGTGTTGGAAGAAGTTACGTACGGATAAGTACCGTGGTCGATATCCAGCAGCGTACCCTGAGCACCTTCGAACATGACGAAATCGCCACGCTGACGCGCCTGGTCGAGCAGGTCAGAAACGTCAACCACCATAGAAGTCAGGATGTCGGCAACAGCCATCGTATCATCCAGAACTTTCTGGTAATCAACCGCTTCAGCTTTGTAGTAGTTAACCAACTGGAAGTTGTGATATTCCATCACTTCTTTCAGTTTTTCAGCGAAGGTTTCTTTGTCGAAAAGGTCGCCAACACGCAGACCGCGACGTGCCACTTTATCTTCATAAGCAGGCCCGATACCACGACCGGTGGTGCCGATCGCTTTCGCGCCACGCGCTTTCTCACGCGCGTTATCCAGCGCAACGTGATAATCAAGGATCAGCGGACATGCTTCAGACAGCAGCAGACGCTCACGAACGGGGATGCCACGGTCTTCCAGTTCTTTCATCTCTTTCATCAGCGCGGCCGGAGACAGCACAACACCGTTACCGATGATGCTGGTTACATTCTCGCGGAGAATACCTGATGGAATAAGATGGAGAACGGTTTTTTCACCGTTGATTACGAGAGTATGGCCTGCGTTGTGACCGCCCTGGTAGCGTACAACATATTTAGCCCGTTCAGTCAGAAGATCGACGATCTTACCTTTACCTTCGTCACCCCATTGGGTGCCCAGTACGACGACGTTGTTACCCATTTTTCAAAATCACCGTTTGCTTAAAAATGGATTCTACCATCGCTTTTTCAGAGTTACAGCACTTTTTGCACTCAAAAATGACCTCGATCAGTCTGTTTTTTGTTCAGCCAATCGTTTTCCTCAACATGTAGTAGACCACAACGCCCGCAACCACAAGTCCACCGCCAAAACGACGTAAAATATTATCGGGCAAATTGGTCATCGCAGAGATCATCTTCTTCCATGCCTTCGGGTAAAGCATCGGCCCTAAACCTTCCAGCACCAAAACCAGGGCAAGCGCCAGCCAGATTGTCGAATTCATTGATTATCCTTATAGAAAAAGAAAACCACCGACATCCCTGAGGATGCGGTGGCTTTATTGACCTGTACCGCAGTCGTTATATTAACGCGTTGCGGAAGTCGGCGTCTTCATGTAGCGGAAGAAATCGCTATCCGGGCTCATGACCATCACGTCCTGATTGCCAGAGAAGCTGTTCTCATAAGCACGCAGGCTACGGATAAATGCGTAGAAGTCCGGATCTTTACTGAATGCATCAGCAAACAGTTTGGCTGCTTCTGCATCGCCTTCACCACGCATGATGCGGCCCTGACGCTCAGCTTCTGCCAGCGTTCTGGTCACTTCATAGTCGGCAGTCGCGCGCAGTTTTTCCGCTTCTTCCTGACCTTGTGAACGGTGACGACGCGCTACCGCTTCACGCTCGGCGCGCATACGGTTGTAGATCGCTTCAGACACTTCGGTCGGCAGGTTGATCTGCTTGATACGCACATCGACAACTTCAATACCCAGCGCCGCCATACTGTTCGGGTTGATGACCGGAACTTTGCCCTTCGTCTCAGCCGTTACGCGCTCTGCCGCTTCGGCAATGGCGTTATCTGCTGCCGGGGTAGTAACTTCATCTTCTGTACCCGCAGAACCGGAGTTCAGCGCGTCACGTACTTCGAGGGTCAGACGACCACGGGAATCGGTGACGATATCTTTCACGTCCAGGCGACCAATTTCAGAACGCAGACGGTCAGAGAACTTACGTTTCAACAGCACTTCCGCTTGCGAAATGTCGCCACCGCCCGTTGCCAGGTAGTAACGGCTGAAATCGCTGATGCGCCATTTGATGTAAGAGTCGACGATCAGGTCTTTCTTCTCTTTGGTCACAAAGCGGTCGGCCTGGTTGTCCATTGTCTGAATACGTGCGTCGAGCATTTTCACCGTTTCAATGAACGGTATCTTGAAATGCAGACCCGGCTCATAAACCAGAGGTTTGTTGTCATCGTCACGCAGTACCTTACCAAAACGCAGCGTAATACCGCGCTCACCTTCTTTGACGACAAAGACAGACATGTAAAGCACTACCAGCACGATGATGATAATCGCGATAACTGACTTACGCATCGTTATTCCCCCTGACGCTGGTAGTCGTTACGCTGCGCGTTGGCGCGGCGTTGGTCCATAATATCGCCCTGACTGGTGGACGACGTGTTGCTTGCTCCACTGGTTGTGGAGGAAGAGGCTGGCGGCAGACGCAGCAGATTGCTGGCACCGTTATCGCTCTTCGCCGCAGGGGCGTTACCACCTTTCAGCATCTGGTCTAACGGCAGAACCATCAGGTTGCCACCTTTATCGTTAACCAGCACTTTGCGGGTGTTGCCCAACACTTTTTCCATCGTCTCGATATACAGACGCTCGCGAGTAATTTCCGGCGCGGCTTTATATTCCGGCAGAAGTTTAGCAAAGCGCGCCACTTCACCCTGAGCTTCCAGGATGGTCTGGGCCTTGTATGCACGCGCCTCTTCGAGGATACGTTGCGCCTGACCGTTCGCACGCGGCTGAACTTCGTTGGTATACGCTTCTGCTTCACGAATGTATTGCTGTTCGTTTTCACGCGCGGCAATCGCATCGTCAAACGCCGCTTTTACTTCTTCCGGCGGACGAGCTGCCTGGAAGTTGACGTCCAGCAGCGTGATACCCATGTCATACGGACGAATCGTCTCTTCCAGTTCGCGCTGAGTATCGCTACGAATCACGGTGCGACCTTCCGTCAGAATGCGGTCCATGGTGTATTTACCGATAACCCCACGCAGGGCGCTGTCGGTAGCCTGACGCAGGCTGTCATCCGGGCTGGTCACGCTATACAGATATTTTTCCGGATTGGTGACGCGGTACTGCACGTTCATCTCAACGCGCACTACGTTCTCGTCCGACGTCAGCATCACACCAGAAGCGGCCAGTTCACGCACGGCTTCCACGTTCACCGGTTTGACTTCGTCGATAAACGTCGGTTTCCAGTTCAGACCCGGCTCAACCAGATGGCTGAATTTACCAAAGCGTGTTACCACGCCACGTTCGGCTTCTTTAATGGTATAGAAACCACTGGCCGCCCAGATAATGACAATCGCTGCCGCTGCGATGGTAACGACACGACCGCCAAGCTGCGGGCGCGGGCCTTGCGATGAACTGCCACCGCCAGATCCGGTGCCTTTACCGCCGCCCAGACCACCGAGCTTTTTGCTCAGCTTGCGGAAGATATCATCTAAATCAGGTGGCCCTTGATCGCGACCGCCTTTGTTTCCATTTCCCTCAGAGTTGCCGCCAGGTTTGCTGCTTCCCCACGGGTCGCGGTCTTGTCCGTTATTACCGGGCTGATTCCACGCCATGTTTGTGCTCCATATTTGTTATGCGGTGATCCCTGTTGTCTTTCGACGCCAGAGGATATGACTCCACGCTTCAGACGCTACGCCGTTAGATCAGGTAATCGATCAACGCCGGTTCTTGTTTACAGAGGCGACGCCAGTCAACGATCGGCATACGAACTTGCAGACTTACGCTGCCGTCCTCCTCCATCCACTCTTTTTCTATTGCCTGAAGCTGATAAAAACGACTTCTCAAACGCCCTTCCTGCGGTGGCAGACGCAATGTATGCTGCGCCACCTCGCCGGAAAGCCGCTCCGTCAAAGCCTGAAAAAGCTGTGGTATCCCCGCTCCGGTCTGTGCGGAAAGCCAGACACGGATCGGTTTGTTCTCTTCGTCCCGATCAATACGCGGTTCGAAATCTTCCAGCATATCGATCTTGTTCATCACCAGCAGGGTTGGGATCTCGTGAGCGTCGATCTCTTCAAGAACCGTATTCACCGCTTCGATGTTTTCTTGTACACGTACATCCGCCGCATCAATGACGTGCAGCAGCAATGTGGCTTGCCGCGTCTCTTGTAACGTGGCTTTAAATGCCGCCACCAGATCGTGCGGCAGGTGGCGAATAAACCCTACGGTATCTGCCAACACGGTTTCACCGACATCTGCGACGTCAATACGCCGCAACGTCGGGTCGAGGGTGGCAAACAACTGGTCTGCCGCGTAGACCCGCGCTTCGGTGATGCGATTGAAAAGGGTAGATTTACCGGCGTTGGTATATCCCACCAGCGAAACAGTAGGAACGTCGGCTTTGATACGCGATTGCCGCCCCTGCTCACGCTGCTTTTCAACTCTTTCCAGGCGCGACTGTATCTGCACGATGCGATTACGCAACAAACGACGGTCGGTTTCGAGCTGGGTTTCACCCGGACCACGCAAACCTATCCCGCCTTTCTGTCTTTCAAGGTGGGTCCAGCCACGCACCAGGCGCGTAGCCAGATGGCGCAGCTGCGCCAGCTCAACCTGCAACTTACCCTCATGGGTACGCGCACGTTGGGCGAAAATATCTAAAATAAGGCCGGTGCGGTCGATGACACGACACTCGCACAAACGCTCCAGGTTACGCTCTTGCGCCGGGCTCAGGGCATGGTCAAAAAGAACGACCGAAGCACCCGTCGCTTTGACAGCTTCCGCAATTTCAACTGCTTTACCTTCACCTACAAAATACTTTGGGTGCGGCGCTTTACGGCTACCGGTAATCACCTGCAATGCTTCGACACCGGCGGAAGAGACCAGAGATTCAAACTCCTGGAGGTCTTCCATATCTTTGTCTTGCGTAAAATAGATGTGTACCAGTACCGCCTGCTCACCAGCATCATAACGGTCAAACAAGCGTATAACCCTCTAAATAGATCAGCGGGGAACGCAGGATCGCTGGCTCCCCGTGTAAAAAAAACAGCCCGAAACCTTATTCGGTTTCTTCGCTGTCCTGTTGCGCGGAAGTATTCTGCGCGCTGCTACCATGATGGTAGTTACTGCTGGTACCGCCACCGGCGTTGTTACTGTGATGAGAAACCGGGCGAGACGGGACAACAGTAGAAATCGCGTGCTTGTAAACCATCTGGCTGACCGTGTTTTTCAACAGGATCACGAACTGATCAAAAGACTCGATTTGCCCTTGCAGCTTAATACCATTCACCAAATAAATAGAAACTGGAACACGTTCCCGACGCAGTGCGTTCAGGAACGGATCTTGTAAAGATTGCCCCTTAGCCATTCTCTCTTTTCCTTATATGCTTATTTGTACTTTGAACCTTTCGATTCTGAAAAAATTGCGCACGATACGTCTCAATTGTACACATTCAGCCTGCGATAGCACCAACAACCTGTAATACTTCATCACGCGCCTGTTCTGGTTTTTCACTGTCAAGCCAGTGAACCCCTTCCCAACCACGCAGCCAGGTTATCTGCCGCTTCGCCAACTGTCTCGTGGCGCAAACACCTCGATAAACCATTTCATCGTATGAGATTTCGCCTTCAAGGTAAGACCACATCTGGCGATAACCCACGCAACGAATGGAAGGCAAATCCGTATGCAAATCTCCTCGGGCAAAAAGCGCCCGGACTTCTGCTTCAAAACCTGAAGCCAACATCTGATGAAAACGCTGCTCAATTCGTTGATGGAGCAGTTCACGGCTCGCCGGGGCGATGGCGAACTGATGCACCTGATACGGTAGAGCGTCTCCTGACGTTTGCGTCAGTTCCGTTAAAGTTTTACCCGAAATGAAAAAAACTTCCAGTGCCCGGGAAAGCCTTTGTGGATCATTTGGATGAATCCTTGCTGCCGCAACCGGATCGATCTCCTGAAGTTGACGATGCAATGACTCCCAACCTTGCTCTGCCGCCTGTTGCTCAATTCTGGCCCGCACTTCCGGGTCTGCCGACGGTAGCGGCGACAACCCTTCCAGCAATGCCTTGAAATACAACATCGTACCGCCCACTAACAGTGGGATCCGCCCCGCTGCGGTGATATCGGCCATTTCCGCCAGCGCATCGCGGCGAAAATCAGCAGCCGAGTAAGCCTGCGACGGATCGCGAATATCCAGCAATCGGTGCGGCGCGGCGAGTAACTCTTCAGCGTTCGGCTTCGCCGTCCCGATATCCATCCCTTTGTAAATAAGGGCAGAATCAACGCTTATCAACTCTACTGGTAAAATTTTACGCAGCTCAATGGCTAACGCCGTTTTACCGGAGGCCGTCGGCCCCATCAAAAAAATCGCCTTAGGCAGGCTCGCCTTACTGATATCACTCATCTTTCAGGGCTTTTATCGCCGGATGTAAATCAACAGATTGTAACAGACCACCCGGCGGCGTTTTCACAAGTTGCGGACATAACCGTTCCACGTCCGCCAGCAGGGTTATGGCCTGCGCCATTGACCACTGCGCATGTTCGCTCATCAGATTTCGTGCAATCCACTGCGCAATATTGCCAGGTTCGAATACGGACTGCTTCGCCAGGTAGCCTATCAGTTCAGGAATCAAGATTTGTAAATTTTGTTGGCGTAAGGGTAAAGGCACGGCCCTGATGGTCACATGCTGTGCATCTGACTGGAAATCAATACCCAATTCCGCCAGGGCAGACTGCGCTTTTTCTAATGCCGATTTTTCTTCACCAGAAACTTTTAGCCGCAGCGGAATCAGCAACGGCTGGGCGCAAACTGGCGCTTCACCCGGCGTCAGTTGCGCCTGACGCAGCCAACGTTCTGCCACTGGCAAGGCTAAAAGTGAAATGTTGCCGTCGCGCTCCAGCAACGCACAGTCGGAATGGACGATAGTCAGTACCCGACCAAAACTCTGACTGTTCGCCGCAAGTGCAGGTTCCTGCGGTTCTGGCGCTTTTGGTTTTTGCATCGGCGCGGGCGTTTGCAAAAGCTGGCGATACACTTCACCTTGCTGTTTCTGGTAACCTGGCTGCGCATTCGGCCAGGGGGCAGCCGGACGACTGCCTGAGGCGGGCGCAGGAGTGTAACGCGGAGCTACTGGCTCACGAACTGCCGGTTCAGCAAAATGATTGCGCCCCGCCGCCACGCGGTTTTCCGGGATGGCGCGCGGTGCAGGTTGTGGTTCATCGTCCAGCGGTAGCGGCGTTTCCAGTTGCTGTTGTAGCACGCTCAGCACGCCCTGATAGATAAAATCATGCACCAGACGCGACTGATGGAAACGCACTTCGTGTTTGGCAGGGTGCACGTTGACGTCCACCTGATGTGGGTCGATCTCCAGATACAGCACAAATGCCGGTTGCTGATCGGCCCCCAGTTTGTCTTCACAGGCCTGGCGGATCGCGTGATTGATCAGGCGATCGCGCATCATGCGACCATTCACATAGCAATACTGAATTTCCGCCAGTGCGGGCGTGGTGTGATTCGGATCTGCCACCCAGCCGCGCAGCGTAAGATCGCCGTGTTGCCATTCAATCGCCAGCGCTTGTTCGAGAAAAGCGGTGCCGCAAATCGCGCCTAAGCGCCGTTCTTTTTGCCCGCCTTCCGGCACTGCGCGGTACTGACGCACAATTTTACCGTTATGCGACAGGTTGATCGTGACGTCGAAACGCGCCAGCGCAATGCGGCGAATAATTTCATCGATATGGTTAAATTCGGTTTTCTCGGTGCGCAGGAATTTGCGCCGCGCCGGGGTGTTGTAGAACAGATCCAGCACCTCCAGCGTTGTTCCCACAGGATGCGCCGCCGGTTTTACCGTCACGTCCATATCGCGCCCTTCGGCATAGGCCTGCCAGGCTTCCTGCTGTTCTGCGGTACGTGAAGTGAGCGTCAGGCGGGAAACCGAACTGATACTCGCCAGAGCCTCACCGCGAAAGCCCAGGCTGATAATGGCTTCGAGATCGTCCAGAGAGGCGATTTTACTGGTGGCATGACGAGCCAGCGCCAGCGCCAGCTCATCTTTTTTGATACCGCAGCCGTTATCACGAATGCGGATAAGTTTCGCCCCACCGCGTTCGATATCAATATCGATACGCGTCGCACCTGCATCGAGGCTGTTTTCCACCAGTTCTTTGACTACCGACGCAGGTCGCTCGACCACCTCACCTGCGGCAATCTGGTTCGCCAGTTGTGGCGGTAAGACCTGAATTGGCATCAATCGTCCTTAGTTTGGCAGCGTGCGATCTGGCGTCGTCACCGTACTGGCCGTTTGTGCCGTTGCACCCTGCGGCGCAGATTGCATCGGATGCGCAAGGAAATAATTGCGCAGGCCTTTATAAATGGCTTCTGCCAGCTGTTGTTGGTAATCGTCGCTCGCCAGCAAACGTTCTTCGCTGTTGTTGCTGATAAAACCGGTTTCGACCAGTACTGATGGGATATCCGGCGAACGCAGAACGCCAAGGCTGGCGTGTTCTGGTCGACGTTTATGAATTTCGCCAATGCGTTGCAACTGACTGATCATACTGGTCGCTACATCATACCCTACCCGCTGGGAATGACCGAACTGTAAATCCAGCACCGCCTGGCTTAAATAGGGGTCAGACTGACTGTTCGCCAGCACATCGCCCGCTCCGCCCAATAGCTCCGACTGTTTCTCATGCTGTTCCAGCCAGCTTGCCATCTCGCTGTTTGCACGACGGTTAGAGAGCACCCATACGGAAGCGCCAGTCGCACTGCGGTTTGGTGCGGCATCAGCGTGAATCGACACGAGGAAATTGGCGTTTTGCTTACGTGCCACATCGCTGCGCCCCATCACCGAAATAAAGTAATCCCCATCACGAGTTAAAACGCCTTTAAACATCGGATCGTCATTGAGCAAGGTACGTAATTTACGCGCAATGGCGATGGTGACATTTTTCTCCCGCGTACCACCGGGGCCGATAGCGCCAGGGTCCTGACCGCCGTGTCCTGCATCAATAGCGATGATAATTTTATCGCCAGTGTTAGCCGTCGCGCGCGCTGCCGGACGCGTTACCGTATTACTGCTGATAACACCTGTAGTGCGGTTACTTTCCGTTTTAAACGGATTGCGCGCCGGTTCGCTGACGCGCGGTGCGACAACCGCAGGCGTTTCAACGCGTTTCGCAACCACAGGCGGCGGAGGAGGCGGTGGCGGCACATCGGCGTTAATCGTAAAGACAACAGTGTAATTGCTGCCATTCTGCCGCTTCACCGCTTCGGTTTTACCGTTTTCGGTAAGATCGACCACCAGCCGTAGCGTTTGTGCATCTTTAGGCGTTCCAGAGCGAATCGCCTTCACCAGATTATTGCCGCTAAACAACAACGGCAGCCCCTGAATCACGCCCGTTTGTTTGATATCGAGCGCCACGGTGCGTTTGCTTTGATGGCTAAACGCATAATCAGGATCGCCAATAAAACTCAACGTTATCCGCGCCTGTTGATTGCCGTTAGAAACCTGAATATCAGAGAGCGTCGCGGCACCCACCGGCGCGCACAGCAGCAGCAACGTCGCTACCAACCAATTTCTGATGCGATACATCATCCCGCCACCTTTCAAAGGTTAACCGGCTAAACGCGCCAGCAACAATTCACCCGCAGAGGAAACCGCACTCACGCGCGCCTCACGGCCTTGTGCCTGATAATCAATGTGTATTTCGACATCCGGGTCAGGAAGAACACCTGTACCTTGTTGTGGCCACTCCACCAGGCAGATGGCATCGTTGGCAAAATAATCGCGGATCCCCATAAACTCCAGCTCCTCGGGATCGGCAAGGCGGTACAAATCAAAGTGATAAACCATTAAGTTGTCGAGCGTATAGGGTTCGACCAGCGTATAAGTGGGGCTTTTGACATTACCCTGATGGCCCAAAGCCTGTAAAAAGCCCCGGCTAAAGGTGGTTTTACCTGCGCCTAAATCGCCATACAGATAGATTACGGTTGCGCCATCGCAGGCTTTCGCTACCCGCTCGCCCAGGTCTAATGTTGCCTGCTCATCAGGGAGCGGAATTACTCGATTCATCATGGTTTTTATCAGTCACTTCCGGGTTAACAATACGCTGTAGCGTGGAAAAGAGATCGGTTGCCAGCATCCCGCGCGTTCCAAAACGCACCGCCAGTACGTCAGCTGCCGCACCGTGCGCGACACAGCCCGCACAGGCTGCATCATACGGCGACAGTTTTTGCCCAAGCAATGCGCCAATAATACCAGAGAGCACATCGCCCATACCGCCGCTCGCCATGCCTGCATTTCCGACATCAATAATGCCTAAAGCGTCAGGATGGGCGGCGACCACGGTTCCTGCACCTTTCAGCACCGCGACGCCGCCATAACGTTGTACCAGACGTTGGGCGAAATGTAAGCGGTCACTTTCAATCTCTGCTACGGAACAGCCCAACAACCGCGCGGCTTCGCCAGGATGCGGCGTGATCACGCGATTGTGACGCTTATCGGGATTGATTGCCAGCAGGTTCAATGCATCGGCATCCCACAACATCGGTTTGCGAAAATTCTCAACTTTTTGCAGGGCTTTTTTCCCCCACTCTTGCTGGCCCAGTCCGGGACCAATCACCACCACATCGGCCCATTCCAGGCTTTCGGTAAGAGAGTCCATAGTCAGTTCATGTACCATCAATTCCGGTCGTGCAGTCAGCAGCGGCGCAATGTTCTCACTGCGGGTCAGCACTCGGACTAAACCAGCACCAGCACGCAGCGCCGCTTCCCCCGTCATACGAATAGCCCCCGCCGTGCCGTGATCGCCACCGATAATCACCAGCCGCCCGTGATCGCCTTTATGCGAAGTCGGGCGACGCGGTTTCAGCCAGTGAGAAAGTTGTTCTGCCGAAAACCGCTGAATTTTCGTCTCCTGACCTGCCAGCCAGCTATCCAGCCCCAGTGAGTCAAAATGCAGTTGTCCGGTAACATCCCGCGCTTTTCCAGTGAGCAAGCCTGGTTTCAGCGCAATAAAAGTGATGGTGTGATCGGCGTTGATCACCGCGCCTGGCGTAGCGCCGGTTTCAGCCAGCAGGCCGGAAGGGATATCAACCGCCACAATCGGCGCAGGATGGGAATTAGTGTGGTCGATTAACTGGCTAATGGATTCACGGGGCGCTTGCTGCAAGCCGGTACCGAGCAGCGCATCAACAATCAGATCTACCGACTCGGGCCAGACAATATTCGACGCATGGATCTCGCCTCCCGCGTTTAACCATGCTTCACGTGCCAGCGCGGCCTCTTCCGGCAACGGTTTGTCACTTTCCTGGGTCAGCAGCGTAACCTCAATGCCGACCGCTTTGGCCAGCCGCGCGACCACGTAGCCATCGCCGCCGTTATTACCATGACCGCACAGCACCAGCCAGTGGCGGGCGTCAGGATAAGCCGAACGACACACCTGGAATGCGGCTTCGCCAGCGCGAAGCATCAGCTCATAGAGAGTGAGCCCCAGCGCATCTGCCGCCTCGCGTTCTCCGCGGCGGATATCGTCGGCGTACCAGACGGTGTGTGGTATACTTACGGGGTTTTTCTTCATTGTATGGTCCGTCATGTCAGAGCCCCTCGATCTCAATCAGTTAGCGCAAAAAATTAAACAGTGGGGGCTGGAACTGGGCTTTCAGCAGGTAGGTATTACCGATACCGATCTCAGCGCGTCCGAGCCCAAACTGCAAGCATGGCTGGACAAACAATACCACGGCGAAATGGACTGGATGGCGCGTCACGGTATGCTGCGTGCTCGTCCTCACGAATTATTGCCCGGTACGCTGCGCGTGATCAGCGTGCGGATGAATTACCTTCCTGCTAACGCCGCATTTGCCAGCACGCTGAAAAACCCCAAGCTCGGCTATGTGAGCCGTTATGCGCTGGGCCGTGACTATCACAAACTTCTGCGCAACCGACTCAAAAAGCTGGGCGAGATGATTCAGCAACATTGTGTTTCGCTGAATTTTAGACCGTTTGTCGATTCTGCGCCTATTCTCGAGCGTCCGTTAGCTGAAAAAGCAGGACTCGGCTGGACAGGTAAGCACTCACTTATCCTCAATCGCGAGGCTGGTTCGTTCTTCTTTTTAGGCGAATTGCTGGTCGATATTCCTCTGCCCGTGGATCAACCGGTCGAGGAAGGATGCGGTAAATGCGTGGCCTGTATGACGATTTGCCCGACCGGAGCCATCGTCGAACCATATACCGTCGATGCTCGCCGCTGTATCTCTTATCTCACCATCGAACTGGAAGGGGCGATCCCGGAAGAGTTGCGACCGTTAATGGGAAACCGTATTTATGGTTGCGATGACTGCCAGCTTATCTGCCCGTGGAATCGCTATTCGCAACTCACTACAGAAGACGATTTCAGCCCGCGTAAGCCGCTACACGCTCCGGAACTCATTGAGTTATTCGCCTGGAGCGAAGAGAAGTTTTTAAAAGTCACGGAAGGTTCGGCGATTCGCCGTATAGGTCACCTGCGTTGGCTGCGTAATATCGCCGTAGCATTAGGCAATGCCCCCTGGGATGAAACGATTTTGACAGCGCTGGAAAGTCGTAAAGGTGAGCACCCACTTCTTGATGAGCACATAGCGTGGGCGATTGCGCAGCAAATCGAGAGACGAAATGCGTGCATAGTCGAAGTGCAATTACCGAAAAAACAGCGTCTGGTTCGGGTGATTGAAAAAGGGTTACCGCGTGACGCCTGATTCATCCACAGCTTGTGAATAAAAATAAAAACACATTGCAATTCAAGACGAATAAAATCGTCAAGTGATCGACTCGACAAAACAGAATCTTAATTTTCAACTTATATATCAATAAGTTAAAAAAATACCATTCACCGTGCGAAGTTTCTTTGAAATTAAGATTACAGCCTGAGACTGTGGATAACTCTGTTTACAAGAGTTTGTCAGAGACAACAAAAACCAGCAATAACGCATCGCGTCGCTGTGGATATTTTATTGAGAGAAGAATTTGGAGCGGGAAACGAGACTCGAACTCGCGACCCCGACCTTGGCAAGGTCGTGCTCTACCAACTGAGCTATTCCCGCTTGGGTGGTCTGTGCTTTACAGCACTTTCAAATTTTGGAGCGGGAAACGAGACTCGAACTCGCGACCCCGACCTTGGCAAGGTCGTGCTCTACCAACTGAGCTATTCCCGCTTAATCTTCGTCTTTCGAACCGCTACTGCCTTGGCTGCCTTCACTCACCTTAGTCACTTACTTTTGTAAGCTCCCAAGGATTCGTTCAGTTGCCGCCTTGTCGCAATTCGAAATACTGCGATTGGGTGGTCTGTGCTTTGCAGCACTTTTCAAATTTTGGAGCGGGAAACGAGACTCGAACTCGCGACCCCGACCTTGGCAAGGTCGTGCTCTACCAACTGAGCTATTCCCGCGTACTACTTAATTTTGCTTTCGTAATTTTCGCATTTCTGCGTCGTTACGGGAGGCGCATTATACGAGAAATCTTTCCCTCTGCAACCCCCCTAAAAAATTTTTTTTGAGTTTTTATCTCAAATGCTGAAATTATCAGCAAGACGTTCAATTTAGCGTCAAAATCACGCCGCCGCAAGTGGATTCCGGCGCTTACGTGACCAGGAAAAATTTTACAGCTTGATAAAATGCTCGCGGTAGTAAGCCAACTCCGCCACCGATTCACGGATATCATCCATCGCCTGATGCGTCCCCTGCTTGGTAAAGCCATCAAGAATTTCCGGCTTCCAGCGGCGCGCCAGCTCTTTCAGGGTGCTAACATCGAGATAGCGGTAGTGGAAGTAGGCTTCCAGCTCCGGCATGTATTTAAACAGGAAGCGACGGTCCTGACCGATGCTGTTACCGCAAATCGGCGATTTTCCCGCAGGCACCCACTGTTTTAAGAATTCGAGCGTTGCCAGTTCAGCTTCACGATCGCCCATTGTGCTCGCTTTCACGCGCTCCACCAGCCCGCTGGCGGTATGGGTGCGCACGTTCCAGTCATCCATCAGCGCCAGCTGTTCATCAGACTGGTGTACTGCAATGGTCGGCCCTTCTGCCAGAATATTCAGGTTGGCATCGGTCACCAGCGTGGCAATCTCAATAATGCGATCGCGCTCGGGATCCAGACCGGTCATTTCAAGATCGATCCAAATCAGGTTGTTTTCATTGGCACTCATGCTATTTTCCACCCATTCACAGTGACTATATTGATCCACAATTGCGTGTATCATAGATGTTTTGCCCATCAGGGGCGACCAGGAGTCTGTACGATTGAGTAAAAATAAACTCTCCAAAGGCCAGCAGCGCCGCGTGAACGCCAATCACCAGCGTCGTCTTAAAACGTCTAAGGAGAAGCCCGACTACGACGACAATCTGTTTGGCGAGCCTGATGAAGGTATCGTCATCAGCCGCTTTGGTATGCACGCTGATGTGGAATCCGCCGATGGCGACGTTCACCGCTGCAATATTCGCCGTACCATCCGTTCGCTGGTGACCGGCGACCGCGTAGTCTGGCGTCCGGGTAAACCGGCGGCGGAAGGCGTAAATGTCAAAGGGATCGTGGAAGCGGTGCATGAGCGCACCTCGGTGTTGACGCGTCCGGATTTCTACGACGGCGTGAAACCTATTGCCGCCAACATCGACCAGATTGTCATTGTCTCCGCCATTTTGCCGGAGCTGTCGCTCAATATTATCGACCGTTACCTGGTGGCCTGCGAAACCTTGCAGATTGAGCCGATTATTGTGCTCAACAAGATAGACCTGCTGGACGACGAAGGTATGGAGTTCGTCAACGAGCAGATGGATATCTACCGCAATATCGGTTATCGCGTATTGATGGTTTCCAGTCATACTCAGGATGGGCTGAAACCGCTGGAAGAGGCGTTGACCGGGCGCATCAGCATTTTTGCCGGGCAGTCCGGCGTCGGGAAATCCAGCCTGCTGAACGCGCTGCTGGGGCTGCAAAAAGAGATCCTGACCAACGATGTCTCTGACAACTCGGGGCTTGGTCAGCACACCACGACCGCCGCTCGGCTGTATCACTTCCCGCACGGCGGTGATGTGATTGACTCCCCTGGTGTGCGTGAGTTCGGCCTCTGGCACCTGGAGCCGGAACAAATCACTCAGGGCTTTGTCGAATTCCATGACTACTTAGGTCTGTGTAAATATCGCGATTGCAAACACGATACCGATCCGGGCTGCGCTATCCGGGAAGCGGTTGAGGAAGGGAAAATCGCGGAAACCCGTTTCGAAAACTATCACCGTATTCTGGAAAGCATGGCGCAGGTAAAAACGCGTAAAAACTTTTCTGATACGGATGACTGACAATTAAGCTAACCGTCGTTAGAATCGTCCCCTTTTTTTCAGGATCCGGCATGTAGGCCGGATCAGGAACGACAAAACAATGGCCTGGAGGCTACCTTGTTAAATTCATTTAAACTTTCGCTACAGTACATTCTGCCGAAACTATGGCTTACTCGCCTGGCGGGTTGGGGCGCAAGCAAGCGGGCAGGATGGCTGACAAAACTGGTTATCGATCTGTTCGTTAAATACTACAAGGTCGACATGAAAGAGGCGCAAAAGCCGGATACCGCCAGCTACCGCACCTTTAACGAATTCTTTGTCCGTCCGCTGCGTGACGAAGTACGCCCAATCGATACCGATCCGAATGTACTGGTTATGCCTGCCGATGGCGTTATCAGCCAGTTGGGTAAAATCGAAGAAGATAAAATCCTGCAAGCCAAAGGCCACAACTACAGCCTCGAAGCCCTGCTGGCAGGCAACTATCTGATGGCGGATCTCTTCCGTAACGGTACGTTTGTGACCACTTACCTCTCCCCACGTGACTACCACCGCGTACACATGCCGTGCAACGGTATTCTGCGTGAGATGATCTACGTGCCGGGCGATCTCTTCTCCGTTAACCATCTCACCGCTCAGAACGTGCCGAATCTGTTTGCCCGTAACGAACGCGTGATCTGCCTGTTCGATACCGAATTTGGCCCGATGGCGCAGATTCTGGTCGGTGCGACGATTGTAGGCAGCATTGAGACGGTCTGGGCGGGCACCATTACGCCGCCGCGCGAAGGCATCATCAAGCGCTGGACCTGGCCTGCCGGGGAAAACGACGGTTCTGTGGCACTGCTGAAAGGCCAGGAAATGGGTCGCTTTAAACTCGGTTCCACCGTTATCAACCTGTTTGCACCGGGTAAAGTGAATCTGGTTGAGCAACTGGAAAGCCTGTCTGTCACGAAAATTGGCCAGCCGCTGGCAGTATCTACCGAAACCTTTGTTACGCCAGACGCTGAACCCGCCCCGCTTCCTGCTGAAGAGATCGAAGCAGAACACGACGCCAGCCCATTGGTTGACGACAAAAAAGACCAGGTCTAATCCATCAAAGGAAACGCTGACGTGCGCCTGATTATCACTTTTCTGATGGCCTGGTGCCTCAGTTGGGGGGCGTACGCCGCGACGGCCCCCGATAGCAAACAAATCTCACAAGAACTGGAGCAGGCAAAAGCGGCGAAGCCCGCGCAGCCGGAAGTCGTAGAGGCGCTCCAGTCTGCCTTAAATGCGCTTGAGGAACGGAAAGGTTCCCTTGAGCGCATCAAGCAATATCAAGAAGTCATTGATAATTACCCGAAACTTTCCGCTACTCTGCGTGCACAATTAAACAACATGCGTGACGAGCCGCGCAGCGTGTCACCGGGGATGTCTACCGACGCTCTGAATCAGGAAATTCTCCAGGTCAGCAGCCAGTTGCTGGATAAAAGCCGTCAGGCCCAGCAAGAGCAGGAGCGCGCCCGCGAGATTGCCGATTCGCTGAATCAACTGCCGCAACAGCAAACCGACGCCCGCCGTCAGTTAAATGAGATCGAGCGCCGCCTGGGAACGCTTACCGGCAATACCCCGCTTAATCAGGCGCAAAATTTCGCGTTGCAGTCTGACTCCGCACGTCTGAAAGCGCTCGTTGATGAACTGGAGCTGGCGCAGCTGTCTGCCAATAACCGCCAGGAATTAGCGCGCTTACGCTCTGAGCTGGCGGAAAAAGAGAGCCAGCAACTGGATGCATATTTGCAGGCCTTACGTAATCAGTTGAACAGCCAACGTCAGCTTGAAGCGGAGCGGGCGCTGGAAAGTACCGAATTACTGGCAGAAAACAGCGCCGATTTGCCGAAAGATATCGTCGCGCAATTCAAAATTAACCGCGAACTATCGGCGGCGCTGAATCAACAGGCGCAGCGGATGGATCTCGTTGCCTCGCAACAGCGTCAGGCTGCCAGCCAGACGTTACAGGTCCGGCAGGCGTTGAATACGCTGCGTGAACAGTCGCAATGGCTGGGATCGTCCAACCTGCTCGGCGAAGCGTTGCGGGCGCAGGTGGCACGGCTACCGGAAATGCCAAAACCACAACAGCTTGATACCGAAATGGCGCAGTTGCGTGTGCAACGGTTACGTTATGAGGATCTGCTTAATAAACAGCCGCTGCTACGGCAGATTCATCAGGCCGACGGTCAGCCGCTGACCGCCGAGCAAAACCGTATTCTGGAAGCACAGCTACGCACTCAGCGTGAGTTGCTGAACTCATTGTTGCAGGGTGGCGACACGCTACTACTGGAACTGACCAAGCTGAAAGTCTCCAACGGGCAACTGGAGGATGCGCTGAAAGAGGTGAACGAAGCGACGCACCGCTATCTGTTCTGGACCTCTGACGTGCGCCCGATGACCATCGCCTGGCCGCTGGAGATCGCCCAGGATCTGCGTCGTCTCATTTCGCTGGACACCTTCAGTCAGTTGGGCAAAGCCAGTGTGATGATGCTGACCAGCAAAGAGACAATTTTGCCGCTGTTTGGCGCGTTGATTCTGGTCGGTTGCAGTATTTACTCGCGCCGCTATTTCACCCGTTTTCTTGAACGTTCGGCGGCGAAAGTCGGCAAAGTGACTCAGGATCACTTCTGGCTGACGTTGCGCACCCTTTTCTGGTCGATACTCGTCGCGTCACCGTTGCCGGTGCTGTGGATGACGCTGGGTTACGGCTTGCGCGAGGCGTGGCCTTATCCGCTGGCGGTCGCGATTGGTGATGGCGTAACAGCCACCGTGCCGCTGCTGTGGGTAGTGATGATTTGCGCCACCTTTGCTCGCCCGAACGGCTTGTTTATCGCTCATTTTGGCTGGCCGCGCGAACGGGTTTCCCGTGGGATGCGCTACTACCTGATGAGCATCGGGCTTATTGTGCCGCTGATTATGGCGCTGATGATGTTCGATAACCTCGACGACCGTGAATTCTCCGGTTCGCTGGGACGGCTTTGCTTTATCCTCATTTGCGGTGCGCTGGCGGTGGTCACTCTCAGTCTGAAAAAGGCCGGGATCCCGCTGTATCTCAACAAAGAAGGCAGCGGTGACAACATTACCAACCATATGCTGTGGAACATGATGATTGGCGCACCGTTGGTTGCTATTCTGGCGTCGGCGGTGGGTTATCTGGCAACGGCACAGGCGCTGTTAGCGAGGCTTGAAACCTCGGTTGCCATCTGGTTCCTGCTACTAGTGGTTTATCACGTTATCCGCCGCTGGATGCTGATCCAGCGCCGCAGGCTGGCGTTTGACCGGGCGAAGCATCGCCGGGCAGAGATGTTAGCGCAACGTGCGCGTGGCGAAGAGGAAGCTCATCATCACAGTAGCCCGGAAGGGGCAATTGAAGTCGATGAAAGCGAAGTCGATCTCGATGCCATCAGTGCGCAATCCTTGCGGCTGGTGCGCTCAATTTTGATGTTGATCGCCCTGCTTTCGGTCATTGTGCTGTGGTCAGAAATCCATTCCGCTTTCGGCTTCCTCGAAAATATTTCGCTGTGGGATGTCACCTCCACGGTACAGGGCGTAGAAAGTCTGGAGCCGATTACCCTCGGTGCGGTGCTGATTGCCATTCTGGTGTTTATCATCACCACGCAGCTGGTGCGCAACCTGCCCGCGCTGCTGGAACTGGCGATTTTGCAGCACCTGGATTTAACGCCGGGTACAGGTTACGCCATCACCACCATCACCAAATATCTGCTGATGCTGATTGGCGGGCTGGTCGGCTTCTCAATGATTGGTATTGAGTGGTCGAAATTGCAGTGGCTGGTCGCCGCGCTCGGTGTTGGTCTCGGTTTTGGTTTGCAGGAAATTTTCGCCAACTTTATCTCTGGCCTGATCATCCTGTTCGAAAAACCGATTCGCATTGGCGATACGGTAACGATCCGCGATCTTACTGGTAGCGTGACGAAAATTAACACCCGCGCCACCACCATCAGCGACTGGGACCGTAAAGAGATAATCGTGCCGAACAAGGCGTTTATTACCGAGCAGTTTATCAACTGGTCGCTCTCTGACTCGGTCACGCGCGTGGTGTTGACGATTCCGGCCCCTGCCGATGCCAACAGTGAAGAAGTGACGGAAATCCTGCTCACCGCAGCGCGTCGCTGCTCGCTGGTGATCGACAACCCGGCACCGGAAGTCTTCCTGGTGGATCTGCAACAGGGGATTCAGATTTTCGAGCTGCGTATTTACGCCGCTGAGATGGGTCACCGTATGCCGCTACGCCATGAGATCCACCAGCTAATTCTGGCAGGCTTCCATGCCCACGGTATCGATATGCCATTCCCGCCCTTCCAGATGCGTCTGGAAAGCCTCAACGGTAAACAAACGGGGAGAACGCTGACGTCTGCGGGCAAAGGTCGTCAGGCGGGAAGTTTGTAATGCATGAAGCTGCCAAATGATGTCAACGTGGCTCATTTAGCAGCTTAACATCATCTTCAGTTATCACCGGCCCTGGAGAGTATCATCCATACGCATTACTTCCTGACAACTCATCGTCGGAGAGACGATGAGTTGCAGGATTTCATAGGATCAGTCGAGAGCTAACTCAGGTTTATTCGCCATGCGACTGCAATAGTTCTGGTAAATCGCCATCGCTAACAGCGAGAAGAAGACAGGGCCGCCAATCATCCACAATGTGCTGTCCCAGTCTCCGGCTTCAACCACAGGTTGAATGATGGTGAAGACGTTCGCAAATGTCACCACCAGTACAACAACCACCGTCGCAATCATTGCCGACATACGCGTTTTGAAAATCACAAATGGTCTGTCGAGATCCTGACGTGCTTTAAAGAATGGGAAAGCCAGCGCGAGGAACAAGTAAGGAAGCGTCATAGACACGTTCGCCATCAGCGTCAGCTTGTTAAAGAACGCCGATGCGGTACCGCCACCAAACGAAACCAGCAGGATGAAGACAGTAACCAACCCGCACTGCATCCACATGGCGATAGACGGCATCCCCATCGCATTCAGGCGCGTCATCGGTTCCGGCCACAACGCTTTCGGCGTCCCCTGGATGATGGCTTTCAGCGGTGAATAGCAAAGCGTAAAGAACGCACCGGTATAAGCGAGGAACATCGAAAGTCCGGTAATACGCGCAAACCACACGCCCAGCGACAATGACGCTTCAGGTGACAAATGCAGTGCGTTACCCAGCGTCACCCCGAGGCTCTTCATCAGCACATAGGTAATATTGCCGAGGTTAACGGAACCATTACTTAATACCTGCTGCCAGTTTGTGCTGACGCCCCATAAAAATATTGCCAGCGAATAACCGATTGAAATAACAATAGCGGCAAAAACAATACCTTTGGCAAAGTTCTTTTCTGGATTTTCCGTTTTATCGACCAGACCACCAACCGCTTCAATTCCGCCATAGGCAAAAATAGCAAATACCACAAACGATAGCATTGCCAGACCGGACTGATAACCTGGGTTCGGTGATGCAAGGAAATTAATATCCTGCGCGAAATGCCCACCATTTAATAACAAAATAGTAATGCTTACTAACAGCAATACTAAATTCAGACACATTACTGCAATACCGCCCACCGCAGTAATGCGGGCAATTTTATTAATCCCCTTTGAAGCAACGACGGTGACCAGAATCATCCATGCCACTGCCAGCAGACCAACCACCTGCGTAGGCTCCAGTCCGGCAATACGCCAGTGCTGGGTCATGTCGCTACCATAGAGGAATGTTGAGAACGGTACCCAAACTTTCGCGGAGGTACTCACCATCCAGATGATATAAGAGGAAAACCACATAAATGTACCAATGAAGGCAAAACGTGGTCCGACACTATTATTCATCCAGGAATAGATACCGCCTTCTTCTTTGCGATAAGCAGCTCCCATTTCAGCCATCATTAAGGCGAATGGAATAAAGAATAACAATGCAGAAAATATATAAAAGGGAATCGCACTATAACCCATTAAGTAATAAGCCGATGGGCTATTGGCAAATCCAAATACGGAAGTAAAGATCATCAATATGAGTCCTATCAGACTCATCTTTTTTATCGTGTGAGGCATGAAACCATCCTTCATTTCAGCGCGTGTATAAAACGCGCCCACTGAACTGCACTGCCCAACATTGAGCGGGCAGCGTAAAAACCAATACAGAATTGATACCTGGATGATATCAAATATCCAGTCTTAAATTGTGGCCTTTAGCGGAAAAATGAAAACATATGCTACAGAATGGCGCTTATCACGCCATTCTTCGCGGTTAATTCAGTAATTTTTCAGAATTATGCCCGGTCAACGCTAAAGGCGATGACTTCAGCCAGTGTCTCCGCGCCCAGCGCCAACATCACCAGACGATCAACACCTAATGCCACGCCGGAACAGTCAGGCATACCGACTTTCAAGGCTTCAATCAGATTCTGATCAATGGGGTGCTGCGGCAAACCGCGCGCCGCGCGCTTACGGTTATCTTGTTCAAAGCGTTGTTGCTGCTCACGGGCATCCGTCAATTCATGGAAACCATTCGCCAGCTCAATACCTTTATAATAAACCTCAAAGCGTTCAGCGACCCGATGATCTTCGGTACTGATTTGCGCCAGTGATGCCTGGCTGGCCGGAAAGTGGTACACAAAGGTCGGTTTTTCTTTGCCAATATTTGGCTCTACGCCAAAGGTAAACAGCAGTTGTAGCAGCGTGTCGCGGTCTTCTTCGGTATCGGCAACGTTGCTCAAATCCAGTTTCGCTGCCACTTCCCGCAGTTGCGTTTTGTCGGCAGAGAGCGGGTCAATTTCTAGATAACGCAAGAAAGCTTGTTGATAAGAAAGGCTTTCTGCTGCCGGGCAGTCAAGCACCTGTTGTAAGAGATCGTCCACCTCGTTCATCAACCGGTACATATCATAGTGCGGTCGATACCACTCCAGCATAGTGAACTCAGGGTTGTGATAACGCCCCATCTCTTCATTACGGAAGCTGCGGCACAGCTGGAATACCGGCCCACAACCGGCAACCAGCAGGCGTTTCATATGGTATTCCGGGCTGGTCATTAACCAGAGATTCATCCCCTGCGAATGCCCGGGGCCAACGAAACGTGTCTCAAACGGGACCAAATGAATATCGGTTACCGTCGCCTGGCTCATACAAGGCGTCTCCACCTCCAGCACTCCACGATCGGCAAAGAAACGACGGATCTCCGCCATAATCGCCGCGCGTTTTAATAAGTTAGGAATGGATGCGCTCGGCTGCCAGGATGCCGTTTCGCTCATAGTTAAATCTCCAGTTTTTGACAAGGGCACGAAGTCTACTCGCAACGCGACGGCGAGACAAATTTTACGCAGGAATCAAACAACGGTGGGCAGTGACTAAAAAAAGCACGATCTGATGGTTTAGTAATTAAATTAATCATCTTCAGTGATAATTTAGCCCTCTTGCGCACTAAAAAAATCGATCTCGTCAAATTTCAGACTTATCCATCAGACTATACTGTTGTACCTATAAAGGAGCAGTGGAATAGCGTTCGCAGACCGTAACTTTCAGGCACTTACCCTGAAGTACGGGGCTGTGGGATAAAAACAATCTGGAGGAATGTCGTGCAAACCTTTCAAGCCGATCTTGCCATTGTAGGCGCCGGTGGCGCGGGATTACGTGCTGCAATTGCTGCCGCGCAGGCAAATCCAAATGCAAAAATCGCACTAATCTCAAAAGTATACCCGATGCGTAGCCATACCGTTGCTGCAGAAGGGGGCTCCGCCGCTGTCGCGCAGGATCATGACAGCTTCGAATATCACTTTCACGATACAGTAGCGGGTGGCGACTGGTTGTGTGAGCAGGATGTCGTGGATTATTTCGTCCACCACTGCCCAACCGAAATGACCCAACTGGAACTGTGGGGATGCCCATGGAGCCGTCGCCCGGATGGTAGCGTCAACGTACGTCGCTTCGGCGGCATGAAAATCGAGCGTACCTGGTTCGCCGCCGATAAGACCGGCTTCCATATGCTGCACACGCTGTTCCAGACCTCTCTGCAATTCCCGCAGATCCAGCGTTTTGACGAACATTTCGTGCTGGATATTCTGGTTGATGATGGTCATGTTCGCGGCCTGGTAGCAATGAACATGATGGAAGGCACGCTGGTGCAGATCCGTGCTAACGCGGTCGTTATGGCTACCGGCGGTGCGGGTCGCGTTTATCGTTACAACACCAACGGCGGCATCGTTACCGGTGACGGTATGGGTATGGCGCTAAGCCACGGCGTTCCGCTGCGTGACATGGAATTCGTTCAGTATCACCCAACCGGTCTGCCAGGTTCCGGTATCCTGATGACCGAAGGCTGCCGCGGTGAAGGCGGTATTCTGGTCAACAAAAATGGCTACCGTTATCTGCAAGATTACGGCATGGGCCCGGAAACTCCGCTGGGCGAGCCGAAAAACAAATATATGGAACTGGGTCCACGCGACAAAGTTTCTCAGGCCTTCTGGCACGAATGGCGTAAAGGCAACACCATCTCCACGCCGCGTGGCGATGTGGTTTATCTCGACCTGCGTCACCTCGGCGAGAAAAAACTGCATGAACGTCTGCCGTTCATCTGCGAACTGGCGAAAGCGTACGTTGGCGTCGATCCGGTTAAAGAACCGATTCCGGTACGTCCGACCGCACACTACACCATGGGCGGTATCGAAACCGATCAGAACTGTGAAACCCGCATTAAAGGTCTGTTCGCCGTGGGTGAATGTTCCTCTGTTGGTCTGCACGGTGCAAACCGTCTGGGTTCTAACTCCCTGGCGGAACTGGTGGTCTTCGGCCGTCTGGCCGGTGAACAAGCGACAGAGCGTGCAGCAACTGCCGGTAATGGCAACGAAGCGGCAATTGAAGCGCAGGCAGCTGGCGTTGAACAACGTCTGAAAGATCTGGTTAACCAGGAGGGCGGCGAAAACTGGGCGAAGATCCGCGACGAAATGGGCCTGGCTATGGAAGAAGGTTGCGGTATCTACCGTACGCCGGAACTGATGCAGAAAACCATCGACAAGCTGGCTGAGCTGCAGGAACGCTTCAAGCGCGTGCGCATCACCGACACCTCCAGCGTGTTCAACACCGACCTGCTCTACACCATTGAACTGGGTCACGGTCTGAACGTTGCTGAATGTATGGCGCACTCCGCAATGGCACGTAAAGAGTCCCGCGGCGCGCACCAGCGTCTGGACGAAGGTTGCACCGAGCGTGACGACGTCAACTTCCTCAAACACACCCTCGCCTTCCGCGATGCTGATGGCACAACTCGCCTGGAGTACAGCGACGTGAAGATTACTACGCTGCCGCCAGCTAAACGCGTTTACGGTGGCGAAGCGGATGCAGCCGATAAGGCGGAAGCAGCCAATAAGAAGGAGAAGGCGAATGGCTGAGATGAAAAACCTGAAAATTGAGGTGGTGCGCTATAACCCGGAAGTCGATACCGCACCGCATAGCGCATTCTATGAAGTGCCTTATGACGCAACTACCTCATTACTGGATGCGCTGGGCTACATCAAAGACAACCTGGCACCGGACCTGAGCTACCGCTGGTCCTGCCGTATGGCGATTTGTGGTTCCTGCGGCATGATGGTTAACAACGTGCCAAAACTGGCATGTAAAACCTTCCTGCGTGATTACACCGACGGTATGAAGGTTGAAGCGTTAGCTAACTTCCCGATTGAACGCGATCTGGTGGTCGATATGACCCACTTCATCGAAAGTCTGGAAGCGATCAAACCGTACATCATCGGCAACTCCCGCACCGCGGATCAAGGTACTAACATCCAGACCCCGGCGCAGATGGCGAAGTATCACCAGTTCTCCGGTTGCATCAACTGTGGTCTGTGCTACGCCGCGTGCCCGCAGTTTGGCCTGAACCCAGAGTTCATCGGTCCGGCTGCCATTACGCTGGCGCATCGTTACAACGAAGATAGCCGCGACCACGGTAAGAAGGAGCGTATGGCGCAGTTGAACAGCCAGAACGGCGTATGGAGCTGTACTTTCGTGGGCTACTGCTCCGAAGTCTGCCCGAAACACGTCGATCCGGCTGCGGCCATTCAGCAGGGCAAAGTAGAAAGTTCGAAAGATTTTCTTATCGCGACCCTGAAACCACGCTAAGGAGTGCAACATGACGACTAAACGTAAACCGTATGTACGGCCAATGACGTCCACCTGGTGGAAAAAATTGCCGTTTTATCGCTTTTACATGCTGCGCGAAGGCACGGCAGTTCCGGCTGTGTGGTTCAGCATTGAACTGATTTTCGGGCTGTTTGCCCTGAAAAATGGCCCGGAAAGCTGGGCGGGATTCGTCGACTTTTTACAAAACCCGGTTATTGTGATCATTAACCTGATCACTCTGGCGGCAGCTCTGCTGCACACCAAAACCTGGTTTGAACTGGCACCAAAAGCGGCCAATATCATTGTAAAAGACGAAAAAATGGGACCAGAGCCAATTATCAAAAGTCTCTGGGCGGTAACTGTGGTTGCCACCATCGTAATCCTGTTTGTTGCCCTGTACTGGTAAGGAGCCTGAGATGATTAATCCAAATCCAAAGCGTTCTGACGAACCGGTATTCTGGGGCCTCTTCGGGGCCGGTGGTATGTGGAGCGCAATTATTGCGCCGGTGATGATCCTGCTGGTGGGTATTCTGCTGCCGCTGGGGCTGTTTCCGGGTGACGCACTGAGCTACGAGCGCGTTCTGGCGTTCGCGCAGAGCTTCATTGGTCGCGTATTCCTGTTCCTGATGATCGTTCTGCCGTTGTGGTGTGGTTTACACCGTATGCACCACGCGATGCACGATCTGAAAATCCACGTACCTGCGGGCAAATGGGTTTTCTACGGTCTGGCTGCTATCCTGACAGTTGTCACGCTGATTGGTGTCGTTACAATCTAACGCATCGCCAATGTAAATCCGGCCCGCCTATGGCGGGCCTTTTTGTATGGAAACCAGACCCTATGTTCAAAATGACGCTCTGCGCCTTATTAATTACCGCCTCTTGCTCCACATTTGCCGCCCCTCAACAAATCAACGATATTGTGCATCGCACAATTACCCCGCTTATAGAGCAACAAAAGATCCCCGGTATGGCGGTGGCGGTAATTTATCAGGGTAAACCTTATTACTTTACCTGGGGCTATGCGGACATCGCCAAAAAGCAGCCCGTCACACAGCAAACGTTGTTTGAGTTAGGTTCGGTCAGCAAAACATTTACGGGCGTGCTTGGTGGCGACGCTATTGCACGAGGGGAAATCAAGTTAAGCGATCCCGCGACAAAATACTGGCCTGAACTTACCGCTAAACAATGGAATGGGATCACACTATTACATCTTGCGACCTACACCGCTGGCGGCCTGCCATTGCAGGTGCCGGATGACGTTAAATCCTCAAGCGACTTGCTGCGCTTCTATCAAAACTGGCAGCCTGCATGGGCTCCAGGAACACAACGTCTGTATGCCAACTCCAGTATCGGTTTGTTCGGCGCACTGGCTGTGAAGCCGTCTGGTTTGAGTTTTGAGCAGGCGATGCAAACTCGTGTCTTCCAGCCACTCAAACTCAACCATACGTGGATTAATGTACCGCCCGCAGAAGAAAAGAATTACGCCTGGGGATATCGCGAAGGTAAGGCAGTGCATGTTTCGCCAGGGGCGTTAGATGCTGAAGCTTATGGTGTGAAGTCGACCATTGAAGATATGGCCCGCTGGGTGCAAAGCAATTTAAAACCCCTTGATATCACTGAGAAAACGCTTCAACAAGGGATACAACTGGCACAATCTCGCTACTGGCAAACCGGCGATATGTATCAGGGCCTGGGCTGGGAAATGCTGGACTGGCCGGTAAATCCTGACAGCATCATTAACGGCAGTGACAATAAAATTGCACTGGCAGCACGCCCCGTAAAAGCGATTACGCCCCCAACTCCTGCAGTGCGCGCATCATGGGTACATAAAACAGGGGCGACCGGCGGATTTGGTAGCTATGTCGCGTTTATTCCAGAAAAAGAGCTGGGTATCGTGATGCTGGCTAACAAAAACTATCCCAATCCAGCGAGAGTCACTGCCGCCTGGCAGATTCTCAACGCTCTACAGTAAAATTTCATCGGGTCCGAATTTTTGGACCTTTTCTCCGCTTTTCCTTGCTGTCATCTACACTTAGAAAAAAACCAGTAAGGAAACATTTATGCGCCTGCTCCCTCTCGTTGCCGCAGCGACAGCTGCATTTCTGGTCGTTGCCTGCAGTTCTCCTACGCCGCCCCGTGGCGTGACCGTAGTGAATAATTTCGATGCTAAACGCTATCTCGGTACCTGGTATGAGATTGCCCGTTTTGATCACCGCTTTGAACGTGGACTGGAAAAAGTCACCGCAACATACAGCCTGCGGGATGACGGCGGCCTGAATGTCATTAATAAAGGCTATAACCCTGACAGAGAAATGTGGCAACAGAGTGAAGGGAAAGCGTACTTTACCGGCGCACCAACTCGCGCTGCGCTGAAAGTGTCATTCTTTGGTCCTTTCTATGGCGGTTATAACGTTATTGCACTCGATCGGGAATACCGCCATGCGCTGGTTTGCGGCCCGGACCGCGACTACCTGTGGATACTCTCCCGCACGCCAACCATTTCTGACGAAGTGAAACAGGAGATGCTGGCAATCGCGACCCGGGAAGGGTTTGATGTCAGTAAGTTTATTTGGGTACAGCAACCCGGTAGTTAATGAGTGCTGAGTTTCAGACCAATAATCCCCAATACGATTAACGCCAGACTCGCCAGGCGCATCGGGTTAGCGGACTCGCCGAGCAGCACAATGCCGGTGATGGCCGCGCCGACTGCGCCAATACCCGTCCACACGGCATAAGCCGTCCCTACCGGTAGCGATTTCATCGCCCAGGCAAGTAGCGCCATACTGACAATCATCGCCGTCACGGTAATAACACTTGGCGTCAAACGACTAAAGCCGTGGGTATATTTCAGGCCAACGGCCCATACCACTTCCAGCAGACCAGCAATAACTAAGATAATCCAGGACATATCAGGCTCCGGAGAATTGGGGCCGTCCCCGGTGAAAAGAGGCGTTTGCAGGTCGTCCTGCAAAGCTGATGGTTGAACGGATATTTTGCCAGGTGGCAGAGGAATTTCAACTATTACCTTTGTAACTATCGCAGAAAAAACAAACGGCACGACACAGCTGCCGTACCGTTATTGCTTATTGCTGCGCTTTCGTTGCTGCGCCAGAAATCGCGTTACCGCCATCAGAAATGTCTTCACCTACGCCACGCGTGGTGTTGCAGGCAGTTAATACTGTTGAAAGCACCAGAACAGAAAAGATCGCTGCAATTGTCTTCTTCACCATAACGTCTTCCTTTTAGGTAATGTTATTTATGTTTGCCTATAGCAAATTAATAATAGACAACATCGCCAAAAATGATGGAAATCTGATGATTTTTCGGAAGAGAAGAAAAATTAGCTGGCAGCGCGGGAGATGGAATTACCGAGATGTTTAATGTCTTCACCAAAACCGCGAGCGGTGTTACAGCCCGTGAGCAGCGCACTGGCAAGCAAAACAAGAACGATAAGGCGTTTCATCATCTCTGACCTGAATAAGTGATGGTGCAGCCTGCAGGCCGCACCACAACCGCATTACTTCACGCGAGAGACGTATTCACCAGAGCGGGTATCCACTTTGATGACTTCGCCGATTTGTACAAACAGCGGAACTTTAACCACAGCGCCAGTAGACAGGGTAGCCGGTTTGCCGCCAGTACCTGCGGTATCACCTTTCAGGCCCGGATCGGTATCCACGATTTCCAGTTCAACGAAGTTCGGCGGAGTAACGGAGATCGGCTGACCATTCCACAGAGTTACGATACACTCTGCCTGATCCAGCAGCCATTTAGCGTTGTCGCCAATTGCTTTTGCATCAGCAGACAGCTGCTCGAAAGTTTCGTTGTTCATGAAGTGCCAGAACTCACCGTCGTTGTACAGGTAAGTCAGGTTCATATCGACAACATCAGCGCCTTCAGCGGAATCAGTAGATTTGAAGGTTTTTTCTACGCGAGTACCGGTCAGCAGACGACGCAGTTTAACGCGAGCAAATGCCTGGCCTTTACCCGGTTTTACGAATTCACTCGCTTCAACCGCGTAAGGTTCGCCGTCTAACATGATTTTAAGACCAGCACGAAAATCGTTGCTATAGTACGTTGCCATAAGGCCCTCTGAAATTTGTTAATTGGTAGCTAAGCCACAAAATGGCGCATATTGTAACCCTAAATACCCCATCCAGAGAAGATTGGTTAACGCAACTTGCCGATGTTGTGACCGATCCTGATGAACTTCTGCGTCTTTTGAATATAGACGCGGACGAAAAACTGTTGGCCGGACGCAGCGCCAAAAAGCTTTTTGCCCTGCGTGTGCCCCGCTCATTTATCGATCGCATGGAGAAAGGCAATCCGGACGATCCTCTTTTGCGTCAGGTACTTACCTCGCAAGATGAGTTTGTCGTCGCGCCCGGATTCTCCACCGACCCACTGGAAGAACAGCACAGCGTAGTGCCTGGTTTGTTGCATAAATACCACAACCGGGCGCTTTTGCTGGTCAAAGGCGGCTGCGCGGTAAATTGCCGCTATTGCTTCCGTCGCCACTTCCCCTATGCCGAAAATCAGGGCAACAAGCGTAACTGGCAAACTGCACTTGAGTATGTTGCTACGCATCCGGAACTGGACGAGATGATTTTCTCCGGCGGCGATCCGCTGATGGCGAAAGATCACGAGCTGGACTGGTTGCTCACACAACTGGAAGCCATCCCGCATATCAAACGTCTGCGGATTCACAGCCGTCTGCCGATTGTGATCCCGGCACGCATCACAGATGCGCTGGTTGAACGCTTTTCACATTCTACGCTGCAAATCTTGCTGGTGAATCACATCAACCATGCCAATGAGATAGATGAAACATTCCGTCAGGCGATGGCTAAGTTGCGCCGGGTAGGCGTTACTTTGCTGAACCAGAGCGTTCTGTTACGTGGTGTGAACGATAACGCGCAAACGCTGGCAAACCTGAGTAATGCGTTGTTCGATGCGGGCGTGATGCCGTATTACCTGCATGTGCTCGATAAAGTACAGGGCGCGGCGCATTTTATGGTGAGTGATGACGAAGCACGGCAGATTATGCGTGAGTTGCTGACACTGGTGTCGGGATATCTGGTGCCTAAACTGGCGCGAGAAATTGGCGGCGAACCCAGCAAAACGCCGCTGGATCTCCAGCTACGCCAGCAGTAACTGATTAAACAGGGAAGTTTAATCTTTGCACGTTGCATAACCTTTAATTATTCATATACATTGCTGTTATTACTTTTTATATAACCAACACCAATAATTAACCTTTCTTTTCTGTTTATATAGAGTGAGCACGGCTATTTATGTTATTTTAACAACTATTACTACCAAGCCCATTTATCTGGCTTATAAATTAAAATTAATTATTTAATTGAGAAATGGTTAGGGAGAACCTACATGGCCATAAGCATCAAGGGTGTTAATACCGGTGTTATTCGCAAGAGTAATAATTTCATTGCACTGGCGCTGAAAATTAAAGAGCCTCGCAATAAAGAATCGTTGTTCTTTCTGTCTGTCATGGAACTGCGCGACCTTCTGATTGCGCTGGAAAGCCGTTTGCATCAAAAGCATAAACTGGATGCTGCTGCACGCCTTCAGTATGAGCAAGCTCGCGATAAAGTCATTAAGAAAATGGCAGAAAACATCCCAGAAATTCTGGTTGATGAGCTTAAAAATGCCGATATTAATCGTCGGGTTAACACGCTGGAACTTACCGATAATCAGGGCGAAAATCTTACCTTCATATTAACACTACATGACGGTAGCAAATGTGAGTTAGTCATCAATGAATTACAGATTGAAATGCTGGCGCGAGCAATCATTCATGCAATTAATAATGCGGAAATGCGTGAACTGGCATTACGTATTACTTCACTGTTAGATTTCCTGCCGTTATACGACGTTGACTGCCAGGACAATGGCAATCTGGAATATGACACCTATTCCCAACCGGAATGGAAACATAATTTGTTCAACCATTATCTGGCGGTGCTTTACCGCTTTAAAGATGAAAGTGGCAAAGAACAATTTAGCGGCGCAGTGGTGAAAACGCGTGAAGCAACGCCGGGTAAAGAAGTGGAGGCGATCACTCGCCGAATGCTTGATTTCAGCCCACGACTGAAAAAACTCGCGGGTGTACCATGTCAGGTCTATGTTCGCACCGTAGCGGCAAATAACGCCCAACCGTTAACCCAGGATCAATGCTTACGCGCGCTACATCACTTACGTGTTCAATCCACCAGCAAAACTGCACCACAGGCGAAATAATCCCATCTGTTTTACTACGAGGCTGGAAGTATCCAGCCTCTGGATCCCATCAGTTCGGGCACTTATATACCTGGCCGATAATCTGGCTATCCGTCGGGACAAAACTGGACAACATTCCCTGCGACGGGCTGCTGATGCCATAAATCACGTTACCGCCCATTGCAGCCGCCTGGTTGCGCAGATCGTTTGCTGCGCCGCGCATAGAACCGCCCTCTTCACCGTGTTGCCCGGAAAGCCAGTTGCTTTGCTTACCTGTCGCAGTACCAATCAGCTGGCACTCTGCGCCTGGCTGCTCGTCCACAATGCGTACACTCTGACCGGCAGCACTCAATTCGTTGCTGGAGCTACAACCCGCCATCAGTAGCGCGGCACCGACAATCCCTGCTAAGTATTTTACGTGCATGTTATTCCCCATAATCAATGAGCTGGACGCCACTCGCGTCTGTGTGTGAATCTTATACTAAAAAGATGACTAAAAGAAAAACCCCCAGACATTTCTGCCCGGGGGTTTGTTTATTTCTGCGAGGTGCAGGGCAATTACATCATGCCGCCCATGCCACCCATGCCGCCCATACCGCCAGCAGCGCCTAAGTCAGCTGCATCGTTTTTCGGCAGGTCGGTAACCATGCACTCGGTGGTGATCATCAGGCCAGCCACAGAAGCCGCGTACTGCAGAGCAGAACGAGTTACTTTGGTTGGATCCAGGATACCCATGTCGATCATGTTGCCGTATTCTTCGGTTGCTGCGTTGTAACCGTAGTTGCCGTCGCCGCCTTTAACAGTGTTAGCAACAACAGACGGTTCTTCGCCGCAGTTCAGGACGATCTGACGCAGCGGAGCTTCCATTGCACGCAGTGCAACTTTGATACCCACGTTCTGGTCTTCGTTCTGACCACGCAGGTCAGCCAGTTTAGACGCTACGCGGATCAGCGCAACACCACCACCAGCAACCACGCCTTCTTCTACCGCAGCACGGGTCGCGTGCAGGGCGTCTTCAACGCGTGCTTTTTTCTCTTTCATTTCAACTTCGGTAGCAGCACCTACTTTGATAACTGCAACGCCGCCTGCCAGTTTCGCTACACGCTCCTGCAGTTTTTCACGGTCGTAGTCAGAAGTTGCTTCTTCAATCTGCTGACGGATCTGAGCAACACGGCCCTGGATTGCAGCTTCTTCACCCACGCCATCGATGATGGTGGTGGTGTCTTTGTTGATCACAACACGTTTAGCCTGACCCAGGTCTTCCAGGGTTGCTTTTTCCAGCTCCATACCGATCTCTTCAGAGATTACGGTACCGCCAGTCAGGGTTGCGATATCCTGCAGCATAGCTTTACGACGATCGCCGAAGCCCGGAGCTTTAACCGCAGCAACTTTCACGATGCCACGCATGGTGTTAACAACCAGAGTTGCCAGCGCTTCGCCTTCTACATCTTCAGCGATGATCAGCAGCGGTTTGCCTGCTTTGGCAACAGCTTCCAGAACCGGCAGCATTTCGCGGATGTTGGAGATTTTCTTGTCAGCCAGCAGGATGAATGGGCTTTCCAGTTCTACTGCGCCAGTTTCCGGCTTGTTGATGAAGTAAGGAGACAGGTAGCCACGGTCGAACTGCATACCTTCAACCACGTCCAGTTCGTCCTGCAGACCGGTACCGTCTTCAACGGTGATAACGCCTTCTTTACCGACTTTGTCCATCGCTTCAGCGATCAGTTTACCTACGGTTTCGTCGGAGTTAGCGGAGATGGTACCAACCTGAGCAATCGCTTTAGAGTCAGAGCACGGTACGGACAGCGCTTTCAGTTCTTCAACTGCAGCGGTAACAGCTTTGTCGATACCACGTTTCAGGTCCATCGGGTTCATGCCCGCAGCAACAGCTTTCAGACCTTCAGTGATGATAGCCTGAGCCAGTACGGTTGCAGTGGTGGTACCGTCGCCTGCAGCGTCGTTCGCTTTAGAGGCAACTTCTTTCACCATCTGCGCACCCATATTTTCGAACTTGTCTTCCAGTTCGATTTCACGAGCAACGGAAACACCATCTTTGGTGATGGTCGGTGCACCGAAAGATTTATCCAGAACTACGTTACGGCCTTTCGGACCGAGGGTAACTTTCACTGCATCTGCCAGTACGTTTACGCCGCGCAGCATTTTCACACGAGCGTCGTTACCGAATTTTACGTCTTTAGCTGCCATTATCTTTATTCCTTAAATTCGTATGTTCAGTGTCGTGCGCGGATTACGCTTCAACAATTGCCAGAATGTCGCTTTCGGACATGATCAACACTTCTTCATTGTCGATCTTCTCAGATTTCACACCGTAGCCATCGTTGAAAATAACGATGTCGCCAACTTTCACATCCAGCGGCTTCACTTCGCCATTTTCAAGGATACGGCCATTGCCGACAGCCAGCACTTCGCCGCGGGTGGATTTAGCCGCTGCAGAGCCGGTCAGAACGATGCCGCCAGCAGATTTAGTTTCAACTTCTTTACGCTTGACGATCACGCGATCATGCAATGGACGAATATTCATTGATAACTCTCCTTTGAGAAAGTCCGTATCTGTTATGGGTGACGCCGGAGCTTACGTGGTTTCCCGGCTGGTGACCAGAGAAATGGGGATGAGGCTTCGCCCATTCAAGGGGGAAAAAGAAAAAAAATTCTGATCAGCACAAAATCGGGTGAAAACCCTGATTCACCTCACATTTCATCGCAATTTCTTCATCACCGTCATAAGCGAATCTGATTGTGCTACCATCGAAAATCTACGCAGTTGCCCATAATTTGGGCGCAATCGGACATCAACCCATGAGTGGACTCAAACAAGAACTGGGGCTGGCCCAGGGCATTGGCCTGCTATCGACGTCATTATTAGGCACTGGCGTGTTTGCCGTTCCTGCGTTAGCTGCACTGGTAGCGGGCAATAACAGCCTGTGGGCGTGGCCTGTTTTGATTATCTTAGTGTTCCCGATTGCGATTGTGTTTGCGATTCTGGGTCGCCACTATCCCAGCGCAGGCGGTGTCGCGCACTTCATCGGTATGGCGTTTGGTTCGCGGCTTGAGCGAGTCACCGGCTGGTTGTTTTTATCGGTCATTCCCGTGGGTTTGCCTGCCGCGCTACAAATTGCCGCCGGGTTCGGCCAGGCAATGTTTGGCTGGCATAGCTGGCAACTGTTGTTGGCAGAACTCGGTACGCTGGCGCTGGTGTGGTATATCGGTACTCGCGGTGCTAGTTCCAGTGCTAATCTACAAACCGTTATTGCCGGACTTATCGTCGCGCTGATTGTCGCTATCTGGTGGGCGGGCGATATCAAACCTGCGAATATCCCCTTCCCTGCACCTGGTAATATCGAACTTACCGGGTTATTTGCTGCGTTATCAGTGATGTTCTGGTGCTTTGTCGGTCTGGAGGCATTTGCCCATCTTGCCTCGGAATTTAAAAATCCAGAGCGTGATTTTCCTCGTGCTTTGATGATTGGTCTGCTGCTGGCAGGATTAGTCTACTGGGGCTGTACGGTAGTCGTCTTACACTTCGACGCCTATGGTGAAAAAATGGCGGCGGCAGCATCGCTTCCAAAAATTGTAGTGCAGTTGTTCGGTGTAGGAGCGTTATGGATTGCCTGCGTGATTGGCTATCTGGCCTGCTTTGCCAGTCTCAACATTTATATACAGAGCTTCGCCCGTCTGGTCTGGTCGCAGGCGCAACATAATCCTGACCACTACCTGGCACGCCTCTCTTCTCGTCATATCCCGAATAATGCCCTCAATGCGGTGCTCGGCTGCTGCGTGGTGAGCACGTTGGTGATTCATGCTTTAGAGATCAATCTGGACGCACTTATCATCTATGCCAATGGCATCTTTATTATGATTTATCTGTTATGCATGCTGGCAGGCTGTAAATTATTGCAAGGACGTTATCGACTACTGGCGGTGGTTGGCGGGCTGTTATGCGTTCTGTTACTGGCAATGGTCGGCTGGAAAAGTCTCTATGCGCTGATCATGCTGGCGGGGTTATGGCTGTTTCTGCCTAAACGAAAAACGCCGGAAAATGGCATAACCACATAATCCGGCGTTTCGGCATTAATCCTGGCGATCGTCTTTATGATCAAGGCGGTCGCGGTCATCATCCTTTCGCTGGTACTCACCATCAAAAGTATTACCGCCACCAGTCCCGGCGCTAAAACCGCCGCCTGGCATGCGAGAAAAGCGCAAATGCGGCATCAACTTCACTGTCAGATGCTTTTGCACCGGCGGCAATAAAAGCAGAAGACCGAGGAAGTCGGTGAAAAAGCCAGGTAATAAAAGCAGCAAACCGGCAATGATCAGCGAAACACTTTTAATCATCTCCGCCGCTGGGTTTTCACCCGCCGCCATTTTTTGCTGCATCAGCACGAAATTCTTAAAGCCCTGGTTGCGTACCAGTGACATACCGATAACTGACGTGAATATAACCAGCACGAGGGTCAGCAATACCCCCAATACATGGGCAACCTGAATAAAGATTGAAATCTCAATATAGACATAAAGGAAAATGGCAATAAAAGGTAACCAGCGCAAAGGTTTCTCCTGTAATAGCAGCCGGTTAACCCCGGCTACCTGAATGGGTTGCGAATCGCGTTCAGCTTATATTGTGGTCATTAGCAAAATTTCAAGATGTTTGCGCAACTATTTTTGGTAGTAATCCCAAAGCGGTGATCTATTTCACAAATTAATAATTAAGGGGTAAAAACCGACACTTAAAGTGATCCAGATTACGGTAGAAATCCTCAAGCAGCATATGATCTCGGGTATTCGGTCGATGCAGGGGATAATCGTCGGTCGAAAAACATTCGAAACCACATATATTCTGTGTGTTTAAAGCAAATCATTGGCAGCTTGAAAAAGAAGGTTCACATGTCAAACAACATTCGTATCGAAGAAGATCTGTTGGGTACCAGGGAAGTTCCAGCTGATGCCTACTATGGTGTTCACACTCTGAGAGCGATTGAAAACTTCTATATCAGCAACAACAAAATCAGTGATATTCCTGAATTTGTTCGCGGTATGGTAATGGTTAAAAAAGCCGCAGCTATGGCAAACAAAGAGCTGCAAACCATTCCTAAAAGTGTAGCGAATGCCATCATTGCCGCATGTGATGAAGTCCTGAACAACGGAAAATGCATGGATCAGTTCCCGGTAGACGTCTACCAGGGCGGCGCAGGTACTTCCGTAAACATGAACACCAACGAAGTGCTGGCCAATATCGGTCTGGAACTGATGGGTCACCAGAAAGGTGAATATCAGTACCTGAACCCGAACGACCATGTTAACAAATGTCAGTCCACTAACGACGCCTACCCGACCGGTTTCCGTATCGCAGTTTACTCTTCCCTGATTAAGCTGGTAGATGCGATTAACCAACTGCGTGAAGGCTTTGAACGTAAAGCTGTCGAATTCCAGGACATCCTGAAAATGGGTCGTACCCAGCTGCAGGACGCAGTACCGATGACCCTCGGTCAGGAATTCCGCGCTTTCAGCATCCTGCTGAAAGAAGAAGTGAAAAATATCCAACGTACCGCTGAGCTGCTGCTGGAAGTTAACCTTGGCGCAACAGCAATCGGTACTGGTCTGAACACGCCGAAAGAGTACTCTCCGCTGGCAGTGAAAAAACTGGCTGAAGTCACTGGCTTCCCATGCGTACCGGCTGAAGACCTGATCGAAGCGACCTCTGACTGCGGCGCTTATGTTATGGTTCACGGCGCGCTGAAACGCCTGGCTGTGAAGATGTCCAAAATCTGTAACGACCTGCGCTTGCTCTCTTCTGGCCCACGTGCCGGCCTGAACGAGATCAACCTGCCGGAACTGCAGGCGGGCTCTTCCATCATGCCAGCTAAAGTAAACCCGGTTGTTCCGGAAGTGGTTAACCAGGTATGCTTCAAAGTCATCGGTAACGACACCACTGTTACCATGGCAGCAGAAGCAGGTCAGCTGCAGTTGAACGTTATGGAGCCGGTCATTGGCCAGGCTATGTTCGAATCCGTTCACATTCTGACCAACGCTTGCTACAACCTGCTGGAAAAATGCATTAACGGCATCACTGCTAACAAAGAAGTGTGCGAAGGTTACGTTTACAACTCTATCGGTATCGTTACTTACCTGAACCCGTTCATCGGTCACCACAACGGTGACATCGTGGGTAAAATCTGTGCCGAAACCGGTAAGAGTGTACGTGAAGTCGTTCTGGAACGCGGTCTGTTGACTGAAGCGGAACTTGACGATATTTTCTCCGTACAGAATCTGATGCACCCGGCTTACAAAGCAAAACGCTATACTGATGAAAGCGAACAGTAATCGTACAGGGTAGTACAAATAGAGAAGGCACGTCAGATGACGTGCCTTTTTTCTTGTGAGCAGTAACTTAAAAATAACAATCTAATATCAACTTGTTAAAAAACAAGGAAGGCTAATATGCTAGTTGTAGAACTCATCATAGTTTTGCTGGCGATCTTCTTGGGCGCCAGATTGGGGGGAATAGGTATTGGTTTTGCAGGCGGATTGGGGGTGCTGGTTCTTGCCGCTATTGGCGTTAAACCCGGTAACATCCCGTTCGATGTCATTTCCATTATCATGGCGGTTATCGCCGCTATTTCTGCCATGCAGGTTGCTGGCGGTCTGGACTATCTGGTTCATCAGACAGAAAAGCTGCTGCGCCGTAACCCGAAATACATCACGATCCTCGCGCCGATCGTGACCTATTTCCTGACAATCTTTGCTGGTACTGGCAACATCTCTCTGGCGACACTGCCAGTTATCGCTGAAGTTGCGAAGGAACAAGGCGTTAAACCTTGCCGTCCGCTGTCTACTGCAGTGGTATCCGCGCAGATTGCGATCACCGCATCGCCAATCTCAGCAGCAGTGGTTTACATGTCTTCCGTAATGGAAGGTCATGGCATCAGCTACCTCCATCTGCTCTCCGTGGTCATCCCGTCCACCCTGCTGGCGGTTCTGGTGATGTCCTTCCTGGTCACTATGCTGTTCAACTCCAAACTCTCTGACGATCCGATTTATCGCAAGCGTCTGGAAGAAGGCCTGGTTGAACTGCGCGGTGAAAAGCAGATTGAAATCAAATCCGGTGCAAAAACGTCCGTCTGGCTATTCCTGCTGGGCGTAGTTGGCGTGGTTATCTATGCAATCATCAACAGCCCAAGCATGGGTCTGGTTGAAAAACCGCTGATGAACACCACCAACGCAATCCTGATCATCATGCTCAGCGTTGCAACTCTGACCACCGTTATCTGTAAAGTCGATACCGACAACATCCTCAACTCCAGCACCTTCAAAGCAGGTATGAGCGCCTGTATTTGTATCCTGGGTGTTGCGTGGCTGGGCGATACTTTCGTTTCCAACAACATCGACTGGATCAAAGATACCGCTGGTGAAGTGATTCAGGGTCATCCGTGGCTGCTGGCCGTCATCTTCTTCTTTGCTTCTGCTCTGCTGTACTCTCAGGCTGCAACCGCAAAAGCACTGATGCCGATGGCTCTGGCACTGAACGTTTCTCCTCTGACCGCTGTTGCTTCTTTCGCTGCGGTGTCTGGTCTGTTCATTCTGCCGACCTACCCGACGCTGGTTGCTGCGGTACAGATGGATGACACGGGTACTACCCGTATCGGTAAATTCGTCTTCAACCATCCGTTCTTCATCCCGGGTACTCTGGGTGTTGCCCTGGCCGTTTGCTTCGGCTTCGTGCTGGGTAGCTTCATGCTGTAATGACCAATCGCGGGGCTTCAGGCCCCGCTTTCTTTCCCGCCGACTAACATCCTTCCCCCGTCCGTTGTATAGTGACCTCTCTCTTGCGGTTCCATCTGTTCTTGCGAGGTGTTTATGCTTGATGAAAAAAGTTCGAATACCGCGTCTGTCGTGGTGCTATGTACGGCACCGGATGAAGCGACAGCCCAGGATTTAGCCGCCAAAGTGCTGGCGGAAAAACTGGCGGCCTGCGCGACCTTGATCCCCGGCGCTACCTCTCTCTATTACTGGGAAGGTAAGCTGGAGCAAGAATACGAAGTGCAGATGATTTTAAAAACTACCGTATCTCACCAGCAGGCACTGCTGGAATGCCTGAAGTCTCATCATCCATATCAAACCCCGGAACTTCTGGTTTTACCTGTTACACACGGAGACACAGATTACCTCTCATGGCTCAACGCATCTTTACGCTGATCCTGCTACTTTGCAGCACTTCCGTTTTTGCCGGATTATTCGACGCGCCGGGACGTTCACAATTTGTCCCCGCAGATCAAGCCTTTGCTTTTGATTTTCAGCAAAACCAACATGACCTTAATCTGACCTGGCAGATCAAAGACGGTTACTACCTCTACCGTAAACAGATCCGCATTACGCCGGAACACGCGAAAATTGCCGACGTACAGCTGCCGCAAGGCGTCTGGCATGAAGATGAGTTTTACGGCAAAAGCGAGATTTACCGCGATCGGCTGACGCTTCCCGTCACCATCAACCAGGCGAGTGCGGGAGCGACGTTAACTATCACCTACCAGGGCTGTGCTGATGCCGGTTTCTGTTATCCGCCAGAAACCAAAACCGTTCCGTTAAGCGAAGTGGTCGCCAACAACGCAGCGTCACAGCCTGTGTCTGTTCCGCAGCAAGAGCAGCCCACCGCGCAATTGCCCTTTTCCGCGCTCTGGGCGTTGTTGATCGGTATTGGTATCGCCTTTACGCCATGCGTGCTGCCAATGTACCCACTGATTTCTGGTATCGTGCTGGGCGGTAAACAGCGGCTCTCCACTGCCAGAGCATTGTTGCTGACCTTTATTTATGTGCAGGGGATGGCGCTGACTTACACGGCACTGGGTCTGGTGGTTGCCGCCGCAGGGTTACAGTTCCAGGCGGCGCTACAGCACCCATACGTGCTCATTGGCCTCGCTATCGTCTTTACCTTGCTGGCGATGTCAATGTTTGGCTTGTTTACTCTGCAACTCCCCTCTTCGCTGCAAACACGTCTCACGCTGATGAGCAATCGCCAACAGGGCGGCTCACCTGGCGGTGTGTTTGTTATGGGGGCGATTGCCGGACTGATCTGTTCACCATGCACCACCGCACCGCTTAGCGCGATTCTGCTGTATATCGCCCAAAGCGGGAACATGTGGCTGGGCGGCGGCACGCTTTATCTCTATGCGTTGGGCATGGGCCTGCCGCTGATGCTAATAACCGTCTTTGGTAACCGCCTGCTGCCGAAAAGCGGCCCGTGGATGGAACAAGTCAAAACCGCGTTTGGTTTTGTGATCCTCGCACTGCCGGTCTTCCTGCTGGAGCGAGTGATTGGTGATATATGGGGATTACGCTTGTGGTCGGCGCTTGGTGTCGCATTCTTTGGCTGGGCCTTTATCACCAGCCTACAGGCCAAACGCGGCTGGATGCGCGTGGTGCAAATAATCCTGCTGGCAGCGGCATTGGTTAGCGTGCGCCCACTTCAGGATTGGGCATTTGGTGCGACGCATACCGCGCAAACTCAGACGCATCTCAACTTTACACAAATCAAAACGGTAGATGAGTTAAATCAGGCGCTCGTTGAAGCCAAAGGCAAACCAGTGATGTTAGATCTCTATGCCGACTGGTGCGTCGCCTGTAAAGAGTTTGAGAAATACACCTTCAGCGACCCGCAGGTGCAAAAAGCGTTAGCAGACACGGTCTTACTTCAGGCTAACGTCACTGCCAACGACGCCCAAGATGTGGCGCTGTTAAAGCATCTTAATGTCCTTGGCCTACCGACAATTCTCTTTTTTGACGGACAAGGCCAAGAGCATCCACAAGCACGCGTCACGGGCTTTATGGATGCTGAAACCTTCAGCGCACATTTGCGCGATCGCCAACCGTGAACGACACTTGCAGTGGGAAAGACGGAGGAAAATAGCGTGCAACGTGAAGATGTACTGGGAGAAGCCCTGAAATTATTAGAATTACAAGGGATTGCCAACACCACGCTGGAGATGGTTGCTGAACGTGTGGATTATCCACTGGACGAGCTACGCCGCTTCTGGCCAGACAAAGAGGCAATCCTCTACGATGCGCTGCGTTATCTTAGCCAACAGATAGATGTCTGGCGTCGTCAGCTGATGCTGGACGAAACGCAAACCGCCGAACAAAAGTTGCTGGCACGTTATCAGGCGTTATCGGAGTGCGTTAAAAACAACCGCTATCCGGGCTGTCTATTTATCGCTGCCTGTACGTTTTATCCCGATCCTGGCCACCCTATTCATCAACTGGCCGATCAGCAAAAAAGCGCGGCCTACGATTTCACCCACGAACTGTTAACCACACTGGAAGTTGACGATCCGGCGATGGTAGCAAAGCAGATGGAACTGGTGCTGGAAGGCTGTTTAAGCCGAATGCTGGTGAATCGCAGCCAGGCGGATGTCGACACCGCACATCGGCTGGCGGAAGATATCCTGCGCTTCGCCCGCTGCCGCCAGGGTGGTGCTTTGACCTGACAGAAACACAGAAAAGAAGCGATTTGCCGCAATATTAAGCAGTTGAATCGCTTTTACTGAAATTAGGTTGACGAGATGTGCAGATTACGGTTTAATGCGCCCCGTTGCCCGGATAGCTCAGTCGGTAGAGCAGGGGATTGAAAATCCCCGTGTCCTTGGTTCGATTCCGAGTCCGGGCACCAAATTCATATAAACGGACCTCCACGGAGGTCCGTTTTTCGTTTCAGGACGCCACAATTTAAGCGTTCTGCCTAAAAATCATTTCTACCGAACTCAACCAGATTCTCCCCACATCACCAGCAATTTGCGGGCATATCCCAATTCGGGGAAATGTGTTCCTGAGCTATAGCACTGACTGACGTGAAATGTCGTGCGGCCCCGTGATGCTGTTGAACGTCAAATGACGTCATCAGGAGCGTAACGCATCCATAAAGCACAACATCGGGCAGAACGCCGACTGATAAGATTTTCTGAATGAGAACAAAGAGAAATGTATCAGTCCGCTTGCTCATGCAAAGACTAACAATCCATTAAAATAGTAAGCGCTCCGGGCAATTTTCCATGGATTATTTTCTGAACATTTTTCTTTGGCAAAGATGATGAATTTTGATGGTAAGGAATATTACTTCTGGTTCTCAGTAAAATCCTTTCGTAATACTATGTGATCAAGAAGTTTATGGCTGGTAAAAATAACGTCTTGCATTCACCAATAATATGTAAATAAACCCATCTATAGATGGTAAAAATAGGTTGTGGCAATTATCATTGCATCATTCCCTTTTCGAATGAGTTTCTATTATGCAACAACCTGTAGTTCGCGTTGGCGAATGGCTTGTTACTCCGTCCATAAACCAAATTAGCCGCAATGGGCGTCAACTTACCCTTGAGCCGAGATTAATCGATCTTCTGGTTTTCTTTGCTCAACACAGTGGCGAAGTACTTAGCAGGGATGAACTTATCGATAATGTCTGGAAGAGAAGTATTGTCACCAATCACGTTGTGACGCAGAGTATCTCAGAACTACGTAAGTCATTAAAAGATAATGATGAAGATAGTCCTGTCTATATCGCTACTGTACCAAAGCGCGGCTATAAATTAATGGTGCCGGTTATCTGGTACAGCGAAGAAGAGGGAGAGGAAATAATGCTATCTTCGCCTCCCCCTATACCAGAGGCGGTTCCTGACACAGCTTCTCCCTCCCACAGTCTTAACATTCAAAACACCGCAACACCACCTGAACAATCCCCTGTTAAAAGCAAACGATTCACTACCTTTTGGGTATGGTTTTTTTTCCTGTTGTCGTTAGGTATCTGTGTAGCACTGGTAGCGTTTTCAAGTCTTGATACACGTCTTCCTATGAGCAAATCGCGTATTTTGCTCAATCCACGCGATATTGACATTAATATGGTAAATAAAAGTTGTAACAGCTGGAGTTCCCCGTATCAGCTCTCTTACGCGATAGGCGTGGGTGATTTGGTGGCGACATCACTTAACACCTTCTCCACCTTTATGGTGCATGACAAAATCAACTACAACATTGATGAACCGAGCAGTTCCGGTAAAACATTATCTATTGCGTTTGTTAATCAGCGCCAATACCGTGCTCAACAATGCTTTATGTCGGTAAAATTGGTAGACAATGCAGATGGTTCAACCATGCTGGATAAACGTTATGTCATCACTAACGGTAATCAGCTGGCGATTCAAAATGATTTACTGGAGAGTTTATCAAAAGCGTTAAACCAACCGTGGCCACAACGAATGCAGGAGATGCTCCAGCAAATTTTGCCTCATCGTGGTGCGTTATTAACTAATTTTTATCAGGCACATGATTATTTACTGCATGGCGATGATAAATCATTGAACCGTGCCAGTGAATTATTAGGTGAGATTGTTCAATCATCCCCAGAATTTACCTACGCGAGAGCAGAAAAAGCATTAGTTGATATCGTGCGCCATTCTCAACATCCTTTAGATGAAAAACAATTAGCAGCACTGAATACAGAAATAGATAACATTGTTACACTGCCGGAATTGAATAACCTGTCCATTATATATCAAATAAAAGCGGTCAGTGCTCTGGTAAAAGGTAAAACAGATGAGTCTTACCAGGCGATAAATACTGGCATTGATCTTGAAATGTCCTGGCTAAATTATGTGTTGCTTGGCAAGGTTTATGAAATGAAGGGGATGAACCGGGAAGCAGCTGATGCATATCTCACCGCCTTTAATTTACGCCCAGGGGCAAACACCCTTTACTGGATTGAAAATGGTATATTCCAGACTTCTGTTCCTTATGTTGTACCTTATCTCGACAAATTTCTCGCTTCAGAATAAGTAACTCCCGGGTTGATTTATGCTCGGCAATATTTGTTGTTGAGTTTTTGTATGTTCCTGTTGGTATAATATGTTGCGGCAATTTATTTGCCGCATAATTTTTATTACATAAATTTAACCAGAAAATGTCCCGCAATCCATTGTAAACATTGAATGTTTATCTTTTCATGATATCAACTTGCGATCCTGATGTGTTAATAAAAAACCTCAAGTTCTCACTTACAGAAACTTTTGTGTTATTTCACCTAATCTTTAGGATTAATCCTTTTTTCGTGAGTATTCTTAGCGCCAGTTTGGTCTGGTCAGGAAATAGTTATACATCATGACCCGGACTCCAAATTCAAAAATGAAATTAGGAGAAGAGCATGAGTTCTGCCAAGAAGATCGGGCTATTTGCCTGTACCGGTGTTGTTGCCGGTAATATGATGGGGAGCGGTATTGCATTATTACCTGCGAACCTAGCAAGTATCGGTGGTATTGCTATCTGGGGTTGGATTATCTCTATTATTGGTGCAATGTCGCTGGCGTATGTATATGCCCGACTGGCAACAAAAAACCCGCAACAAGGTGGCCCAATTGCTTATGCCGGAGAAATTTCTCCTGCATTTGGTTTTCAGACAGGTGTTCTTTATTACCATGCTAACTGGATTGGTAACCTGGCGATTGGTATTACCGCTGTATCTTATCTTTCCACCTTCTTCCCAGTATTAAATGATCCTGTTCCGGCGGGTATCGCCTGTATTGCTATCGTCTGGGTATTTACCTTTGTAAATATGCTCGGCGGTACCTGGGTAAGCCGTTTAACCACTATTGGTCTGGTGCTGGTTCTTATTCCTGTGGTGATGACTGCTATTGTTGGCTGGCATTGGTTTGATGCGGCAACTTATGCAGCTAACTGGAATACTGCGGATACCACTGATGGTCATGCGATCATTAAAAGTATTCTGCTCTGCCTGTGGGCCTTCGTGGGTGTTGAATCCGCAGCTGTAAGTACTGGTATGGTTAAAAACCCGAAACGTACCGTTCCGCTGGCAACCATGCTGGGTACTGGTTTAGCAGGTATTGTTTATATCGCTGCGACTCAGGTGCTTTCCGGTATGTATCCGTCTTCTGTAATGGCGGCTTCCGGTGCTCCGTTTGCAATCAGTGCTTCAACTATCCTCGGTAACTGGGCTGCGCCGCTGGTTTCTGCATTCACCGCCTTTGCGTGCCTGACTTCTCTGGGCTCCTGGATGATGTTGGTAGGCCAGGCAGGTGTACGTGCCGCTAACGACGGTAACTTCCCGAAAGTTTATGGTGAAGTCGACAGCAACGGTATTCCAAAAAAAGGTCTGCTGCTGGCTGCAGTGAAAATGACTGCCCTGATGATCCTCATCACTCTGATGAACTCTGCCGGTGGTAAAGCATCTGACCTGTTCGGTGAACTGACCGGTATCGCAGTACTGCTGACTATGCTGCCGTACTTCTACTCTTGCGTTGACCTGATTCGTTTTGAAGGCGTTAACATCCGCAACTTTGTCAGCCTGATCTGCTCTGTACTGGGTTGCGTGTTCTGCTTCATCGCGCTGATGGGCGCAAGCTCCTTCGAGCTGGCAGGTACCTTCATCGTCAGCCTGATTATCCTGATGTTCTACGCTCGCAAAATGCACGAGCGCCAGAGCCACTCAATGGATAACCACACAGCGTCTAACGCACATTAATTAAAAGTATTTTCCGAGGCTCCTCCTTTCATTTTGTCCCATGTGTTGGGAGGGGCCTTTTTTACCTGGAGATATGACTATGAACGTTATTGCAATATTGAATCACATGGGGGTTTATTTTAAAGAAGAACCCATCCGTGAACTTCATCGCGCGCTTGAACGTCTGAACTTCCAGATTGTTTACCCGAACGACCGTGACGACTTATTAAAACTGATCGAAAACAATGCGCGTCTGTGCGGCGTTATTTTTGACTGGGATAAATATAATCTCGAGCTGTGCGAAGAAATTAGCAAAATGAACGAGAACCTGCCGTTGTACGCGTTCGCTAATACGTATTCCACTCTCGATGTAAGCCTGAATGACCTGCGTTTACAGATTAGCTTCTTTGAATATGCGCTGGGTGCTGCTGAAGATATTGCTAACAAGATCAAGCAGACCACTGACGAATATATCAACACTATTCTGCCTCCGCTGACCAAAGCACTGTTTAAATATGTTCGTGAAGGTAAATATACTTTCTGTACTCCTGGTCACATGGGCGGTACTGCATTCCAGAAAAGCCCGGTAGGTAGCCTGTTCTATGATTTCTTTGGTCCGAACACCATGAAATCTGATATTTCCATTTCAGTATCTGAACTGGGTTCTCTGCTGGATCACAGTGGTCCACACAAAGAAGCAGAACAGTATATCGCTCGCGTCTTTAACGCAGACCGCAGCTACATGGTGACCAACGGTACTTCCACTGCGAACAAAATTGTTGGTATGTACTCTGCTCCGGCAGGCAGCACCATTCTGATTGACCGTAACTGCCACAAATCGCTGACCCACCTGATGATGATGAGCGATGTTACGCCAATCTATTTCCGCCCGACCCGTAACGCTTACGGTATTCTTGGTGGTATCCCACAGAGTGAATTCCAGCACGCTACCATTGCTAAGCGCGTGAAAGAAACACCAAACGCGACCTGGCCGGTACATGCCGTAATTACCAACTCTACCTATGATGGTCTGCTGTACAACACCGACTTCATCAAGAAAACACTGGATGTGAAATCCATCCACTTTGACTCCGCGTGGGTGCCTTACACCAACTTCTCACCGATTTACGAAGGTAAATGCGGTATGAGCGGTGGCCGTGTAGAAGGGAAAGTGATTTACGAAACCCAGTCTACTCACAAACTGCTGGCGGCGTTCTCTCAGGCTTCCATGATCCACGTTAAAGGTGACGTAAACGAAGAAACCTTTAACGAAGCCTACATGATGCACACCACCACTTCTCCGCACTACGGTATCGTGGCGTCCACTGAAACCGCTGCGGCGATGATGAAAGGCAATGCAGGTAAGCGTCTGATCAACGGTTCCATTGAACGTGCGATCAAATTCCGTAAAGAGATCAAACGTCTGAGAACGGAATCTGATGGCTGGTTCTTTGATGTATGGCAGCCGGATCATATCGATACGACTGAATGCTGGCCGCTGCGTTCTGACAGCACCTGGCACGGCTTCAAAAACATCGATAACGAGCACATGTATCTTGACCCGATCAAAGTCACCCTGCTGACTCCGGGGATGGAAAAAGACGGCACCATGAGCGACTTTGGTATTCCGGCCAGCATCGTGGCGAAATACCTCGACGAACATGGCATCGTTGTTGAGAAAACCGGTCCGTATAACCTGCTGTTCCTGTTCAGCATCGGTATCGATAAGACCAAAGCACTGAGCCTGCTGCGTGCTCTGACAGACTTCAAACGTGCGTTCGATCTGAACCTGCGTGTGAAAAACATGCTGCCGTCTCTGTATCGTGAAGATCCTGAATTCTATGAAAACATGCGTATTCAGGAACTGGCTCAGAATATCCACAAACTGATTGTTCACCACAATCTGCCGGATCTGATGTATCGCGCATTTGAAGTTCTGCCGACCATGGTAATGACTCCGTATGCTGCGTTCCAGAAAGAGCTGCACGGTATGACCGAAGAAGTTTACCTCGACGAAATGGTAGGTCGTATTAACGCCAATATGATCCTTCCGTATCCGCCAGGAGTTCCTCTGGTAATGCCGGGTGAAATGATCACCGAAGAAAGCCGTCCGGTTCTGGAGTTCCTGCAGATGCTGTGTGAAATCGGCGCTCACTATCCGGGCTTTGAAACCGATATTCACGGTGCATACCGTCAGGCTGATGGCCGCTATACCGTTAAGGTATTGAAAGAAGAAAGCAAAAAATAATTAGCTCGTACAAGGGAAGTGGCTTGCCACTTCCCTTTTTTGCTCATAAGGAGAACACATGAAAACACCCTCACAGCCGCGCGCGATATACTATATCGTGGCGATCCAAATCTGGGAGTACTTCAGTTTTTACGGCATGCGTGCCTTACTCATTCTCTATCTCACCCATCAGCTTGGTTTTGATGATAACCATGCCATCAGCCTGTTCAGCGCATATGCATCTCTGGTTTACGTTACCCCTATTCTCGGCGGCTGGCTTGCCGACCGCCTGCTCGGCAACCGCACTGCAGTGATTGCCGGCGCGCTGTTAATGACCCTTGGCCATGTGGTGCTGGGCATTGATACAAATTCAACTTTTAGCCTGTATCTGGCGCTGGCAATCATTATTTGTGGCTACGGTTTATTCAAATCAAACATCAGCTGTTTGCTTGGCGAGCTCTACGACGAGAACGATCATCGACGTGATGGCGGTTTTTCGCTGCTGTATGCTGCGGGCAATATCGGTTCTATCGCAGCCCCCATCGCCTGCGGCCTGGCTGCTCAGTGGTATGGATGGCATGTTGGCTTTGCCCTTGCGGGTGGCGGCATGTTTATCGGTTTGTTGATTTTCTTAAGCGGTCATCGTCATTTCCAGTCCACGCGTAGTATGGATAAGAAAGCGCTCACTAGCGTCAAATTTGCCTTACCAGTATGGAGCTGGTTAGTGGTGATGCTCTGTTTAGCCCCAGTATTTTTTACTCTGCTGCTGGAGAACGACTGGTCGGGATATTTGCTGGCGATCGTTTGCCTCATTGCCGCACAAATCATTGCCCGCATGATGATCAAATTCCCCGAACACCGCCGTGCTCTTTGGCAAATTGTATTGTTGATGTTTGTCGGGACGTTGTTCTGGGTACTGGCACAACAGGGCGGCAGTACCATCAGCCTGTTTATCGATCGCTTTGTGAATCGTCAGGCATTCAATATTGAAGTACCTACAGCACTATTCCAGTCGGTGAATGCCATTGCGGTGATGCTCGCTGGGGTTGTTCTGGCCTGGCTGGCGTCGCCAGAAAGCCACGGCAACTCGACATTGCGCGTCTGGCTGAAGTTTGCCTTTGGCTTATTGCTGATGGCTTGTGGCTTTATGTTGCTGGCATTTGATGCCCGACATGCAGCGGCTGACGGTCAAGCGTCAATGGGCGTGATGATATCCGGGCTGGCGCTAATGGGCTTTGCCGAACTCTTTATTGACCCGGTGGCGATTGCGCAAATCACGCGTCTGAAAATGTCTGGCGTATTAACCGGTATTTATATGCTGGCAACAGGCGCAGTCGCCAACTGGCTGGCAGGCGTCGTGGCACAGCAGACGACAGAGTCGCAAATTAGCGGTATGGCAATTGCCGCTTACCAGCGATTCTTTTCTCAGATGGGAGAGTGGACGTTGGCTTGTGTCGCGATCATCGTCGTATTGGCCTTTGCTGCCCGTTTTCTGTTTAGCACGCCGACGAATATGATACAGGAGAGCAACGATTAACTGTCGCAAAAACAATTAGTTATGAATAAATTAACTTTCAGTTTATCACACTAGTAAATCGAGATTAATAAGTCATTTAAACCATTTTGATGGTTATTTATTAGTGATATCAACTTGAGGTAAGCGTTAGTTTCGATAAGATAAACTGAGTTATTAATAGTCGAGGCAGATAATACAGTGTACCGATCTGTCTCTTTATCTACGCTAAATTGAAAGCTGGATTTAGAGGAACCAAAATGTCTGAACGAGAAACACGGGGAGCCAATGAGGCTATTGATTTTAACGATGAACTGAGAAATCGCCGCGAAAAACTGGCGGCACTGCGTCAGCAAGGTGTGGCGTTTCCTAATGATTTTCGCCGCGACCATACCTCTGACCAGTTGCACGAAGAGTTTGATGCGAAGGATAACCAGGAACTGGAATCCTTAAACATTGAAGTCTCGGTTGCTGGCCGAATGATGACCCGTCGTATCATGGGGAAAGCCTCCTTTGTAACGTTGCAGGATGTCGGTGGCCGTATTCAACTGTACGTTGCAAGAGATAGCCTGCCAGAAGCTGTTTATAACGATCAGTTTAAAAAATGGGATCTGGGTGACATTATCGGTGCCCGCGGTACGCTGTTTAAGACGCAAACCGGTGAGCTTTCCATTCACTGTACTGAGCTGCGCCTGCTGACTAAAGCACTACGTCCTTTACCAGATAAATTCCATGGTCTGCAGGATCAGGAAGTCCGTTATCGTCAACGTTATCTGGACCTCATCGCTAACGATAAATCCCGTCAAACGTTTGTTGTCCGTTCAAAAATTCTGGCCGCTATCCGTCAGTTCATGGTCGCGCGCGGCTTTATGGAAGTAGAAACCCCGATGATGCAGGTAATTCCAGGTGGGGCATCTGCTCGCCCGTTTATTACCCATCATAACGCTCTGGATTTAGATATGTATCTGCGTATCGCGCCGGAGCTGTATCTGAAACGTCTGGTTGTAGGCGGTTTTGAACGGGTATTCGAAATCAACCGTAACTTCCGTAATGAAGGTATTTCTGTTCGCCATAATCCTGAGTTCACAATGATGGAACTCTACATGGCGTATGCGGATTACCACGATTTGATTGAACTGACGGAGTCCCTGTTCCGCACCCTGGCACAAGAAGTTCTGGGTACCACTAAAGTCACTTATGGCGAGCATGTGTTTGATTTCGGCAAACCGTTTGAAAAACTCACCATGCGCGAAGCAATCAAAAAATATCGTCCAGAAACCGATATGGCCGACCTGGATAATTTTGATGCCGCTAAAGCATTAGCTGAATCTATCGGAATTACGGTAGAGAAAAGCTGGGGGCTGGGACGTATTGTGACGGAGATCTTTGATGAAGTGGCAGAAGCACATCTGATTCAGCCAACCTTTATTACGGAATATCCGGCAGAAGTGTCCCCGCTGGCGCGCCGTAATGATGTTAACCCGGAAATCACCGACCGTTTTGAATTCTTCATCGGTGGTCGTGAAATCGGTAATGGTTTTAGCGAATTAAACGACGCAGAAGATCAGGCTGAACGTTTCCAGGAACAGGTTAACGCTAAAGCTGCAGGTGACGACGAAGCCATGTTCTATGACGAAGATTACGTGACTGCGCTGGAATATGGTCTGCCGCCAACCGCTGGTCTGGGTATTGGTATCGACCGAATGATTATGCTGTTTACTAACAGCCATACTATTCGCGACGTTATTCTCTTCCCGGCGATGCGCCCACAGAAATAATTTTCACTTTAATGAACGGAGCAGTCAGGCGACTGCTTCGTTCATCGTTCCGCAAATCCAGTTTTGAGGAGAGACGCTTCGTTTCACGATAACCAGCGGGTCCACTCAACTACAGCTCCTAAAAGAGAGAAAAAAGTAATGCCACTGGTAAACTCATTGGCCAGGTTATTCCTACCAGGAATGCACTAAGTAAACGAATATGTGTTTTCTCATGTGAGATAAACCAGATAATGACAAAGGATATGTTCACACCAATCACATAAAAAATTAATATTTTAGAGAATAGTGCCATTTTTTATGTTCTTCTTATCCTTCCTGGCTACTTGTAAAACTGACGGAAATAGTCATCAACGGTCATAATGTTGAGGTCAAAGTCAATATCCGGTAAGTCTAAGCATTTAAGCCTGATTAAATCTTCGATTTCACTTGCGGCTAATGATGTCGTTATTGCGAAGGAATTTTCATTCAATTGTCGTGGTATCCCATATTCATCAGCCACGATAGAGGAGAAATTCATATCATGCATCAATGATCTTAACCTTAAGAACACTGAGGAATAAGATGATGGATAATCAAAAGAAACAACATAAGTATTGAACTTGTTTTTACCTTCCATAATATGACTCCTATCAATTTTAAACGCTCTGGGGACGCAAAACTTATTAACCCCGATCGATGATTCTCATATAGGAGATATTCTTTTTTTTTTGCTCAGTAAAGGGGATGATTTGGGACAAAAAAACGCGCTCTCTGCCCATTCTTTGTGCATCCCCCTACCCTTCAGATACTCTCCTGCATCACACCGCGGAGAGCATGAAAAATATCGTGACTCTGTACTCTCCCATCAACTGCGAATATCATCATACTCCCGTGTTTTATCAAATTCGTGTTTCGCAAATGGGCATAGTGGGATAATTTTTCGTTTTTCCCGACGCATTTTTTCCACGACTTTCGCAACCAGCTGTTTACCGATCCCTTGCCCTTTCAGGCTTTCATCGACATCGGTATGTTCGATAATCGCTAAATTCTCTCCGGTCGGCACAAAGACAATTTCAGCGATTTGCTTGCCCTGTTCGTCATTAATGTAAAATTTATTGTGGCCTTCGCGTATTTCCATTTTACCCTCGCTTATTTATGACGGTATTTCAGCGCGCCGCTCGGGCACGTACGTTTGAGGTTAAATAACTTGCCGTTACCACGTACACTATTGCCAGAATTTGTAGTGATGCGATGGGCACAACTTTCCAGGGTAGTCAGAGCCATACCTTTACTAGCTGCATTAACCCGGGAGTAACATCACACAGGCCCCTCTTCAGGGGCCTCTCCTTGTCAGAACATATACCGGAAATTCGCGTTTATTGCGTTATCCACGTTGTATTTACCAAAGGCGGATTTCTCAAACTCCAGACCAAAGCGCATGTTGTCCTTTATCTGTGCGTTCATGCCAACATTGAACAACATCCTGCTGTCTTTCTCCCCTTTGATCCGTTTCTCTCCGGATGCATCACGAAGAACTGTCTCGCCATTATTCAGCAGGTCAAACTGCCAGCTGGTTCCGGCACGGGCTGTCACACTCCAGTCCTTACCCCTGAAGGTTTTGCCCAGCTCAATCCCTGTTCTGCCAATCAACGGGCTGAAATCCTTGTTCTTCATACTTAGATCCATCTCACCGTCTTTCCAGTTGAATGTTTTCCCGGACACTGCGCCGTAAACCAGTTCGGCCTGAGGCTCAATAAATGTGTCTTCCGTCAGGTGATAACGGTAACCCGTTTCCGCTCCAGCATACCAGGAGTGGGTTCCGTAGTGCTTCGTACCCAGACCGGCAAAGTTGCCTGTGTAGTCATTGTCATGGTGAATATATTTACCAATCAAATCGATATAGGCACCGGAGTTAAACAGTGCTGAAGCATACAGACCTCCCCCCACGGATTTTGTCTTCCCGCTGAACGCATCACTGTCTGCACTGCTGTCGGTATAGGTCATCGTGACACCGGTGAACAGGTCAACACCGTCCAGCGCATGTTTTTTGTCAAAACCGACCTGAACGTGGGTGTAGTTATCACTGTATCCGCCATCGGCTGAACCGGCACCGTTCATGATACGGGCCCAGGCACCGGCATCACCGTTCGTGTCACGCAGCTCACCCATACGTTTGTTCAGGTTGTTAACTTCCGTCATAAAGTTTTTGTAGCCGGCATTCATGAAACTGTTCGCCTTCGCTGCAGCCGCTTTATCGCCTTCCGTCCTGAAACCATCCAGAATCCACTTCGTACTGCCGCCAGTGGTGTCAACACGCAGCGTCGGCGTCACACGACTGAAGCCTGTCACCCGGGTGCCCGCCTTAAAGATATCCCCTGATGTTCCGGCCGGTGCACTGACCAATGGAATATTCAGGGACTGTCCCGGAGACGGGTTCTTCATAAAGCTGACATTCAGGGTGTTGTCTGAACCGCTGGCTTTCTCCGTAATACTGATTTTATCAGCGCCCTTCAGGTCAGTGCGCAGGACAAAATCACTGCCCGAGGCATCAAGTGTCTTAACCGTCAGGGTACGGAAGGCTCCGTTTTCTTCAGACTGTACCCGGCTGTTACGGGTCGTCAGACTGTTGATGTCGGAATCTCCGGTCAGCTGCCACAGGCCATTATTCATACTGACGTTCCCCTTACCGCCGGTGATGGCACCGTAGTACGCCGCGTTATATCCGCTGAACAACCCGGCAGCCAGAACAGGGGAGACAGAAGAGGAAACTGAGCCAGGGTTTTCGGAGCCAATACGAATGCTGGATGAACTGGTTGCATGAACATCCCCGGAAACATGCGCCTGCTGGCTGATGTTCAGCATGGCGTTATCACCGGTTAAATCATAGCCTTCTGTCATATATGTCAGTACGGGCATCCAGGTTTTATCAGCGCCATTTTCCGGCGTGCCGCTCAGGGAAAGCGTACCGTTCTTTCCAATCTGAACCCGGCCGTCACTGTAGAGCCCTTTTTGTGCCGTCAGATGACCGCCGTCACGGACAGAAAGGGTGGAATTCACGAAAACACCACTGTTCTGCAGCAGGGCATCCGGTGAGGTGACGTTTACCTTACTGTCATGGGCTTCAATACCGCCAATGAACCGGTTGTTGATGTCCAGCGTGGAGCCTTTTTGCAGTGTAATTTTGCCCGTATAGCTGCTACTGCCATCATCTGCTGAGCGTCCTTCACGAACGTCCTGGCGGAAGCCAAAACCATTACCGGTGATATTGATGCCATCATACATATCAATGAACACCGGAACGTCGCCCCCCAGTTTCAGCGTTGAATTCGATGCGACAATATCACCCTCAGCAACTGAGTTACGTGCAGTTGTGAATTCTGAGTTTTCCAGATTCAGAGTCTTAAATCGGAAATGCCGGGTTTCCCAGTCAGGTTGATCAAAAGAAGCCACCTGGTTATTTGTTTTATAGGCACTGTTATTTTTCTTATTTGCCTCACTTTCCAGTTTGGCAAAATCAGCAACATAATCTTTGTCACAAAGAACTCCGGGGACATAGCAGTGCCGAGGCCCCTCGCGGAATATTGCATGTGTTGTGGCATGACCCTGTAACCGAAGCTGGGAATTCTGTATGGAGATATCATTGTGCGTATCAATGTTTCCATCAATAATCAGGCTACTGTCAGCACTTTTCTGTGTCCCAGAGTGTTCGATATTCGTATTTCCCGTGATATTGCCGTGATAGACATAACGGGAGAGGTTTTGTAGAGAAAGGGTCGCTGTTTTATCAGAAGTATTGGTGATAATGGTACCAACATCAGTTGCCGCAATCTTCTTAAACGACTGGCTGAACCCGTTTAAATCCAGAGTCCCCCCACGACTGGTAAAATAAATACCTCTGTAATCACTATTTTTATCCAGCGCATCGGCCTGCCCTAGTTTGACCGTTCCGCGACCACTGGCAACATAGATAGCATTAAAGGCCTTTGCTGCATTAAGAACAACAGTACCGTCACCCATTTTCAGTTTATTCCCCTGGGCCACATTAACGTTCAGTGTACCGGGTCCTGTTTTGTGCAGGTTATCGTTTGCCTCCCCTTTTACCGACCAGTCGACAACCGTATCTTTTCCGATATCAATACCCGCACCTTTATATGTTTTATCTTTCCCGGTGATTGAATAATATTGTCCCTCATCAAAAATCAATCCTCCAGATCCTGAATTCAGGTTATCGGTGAGTTCAATGTTCCCGCCACCATGAAATTTTAAATCTTTATTTTTATTATTCTTGGTCAGTTCAATAGCGGTTGTATTACCGTTAACAGTAATATTTTTATTATTAACTGTCATTTTCTCACCATTGAGATTCACTTCCTGAGTAAAAGTATTTTTCAGGGTGTCGACAGTGTTCTGATCATATCGAGCAAAAAAGGCCCAGGTATCCTTACTGGAGAATGCTTTACCATATGTTGTTCCAAGAATGACCCATTTTTTTCTCTGATTGTCATAAAGATAAAATCCGGAACCGCTGTCTCCTCCTGTCACTTCATTATAAAATCCGCCTGTATTATTCGTGGCTAACATATTGTTCCAGTTTAACTGAAACATGGAGGCACTACGTAATAATGGATTGTATGCCTGTCCCACCCCATAAGATGTAACACCGGTTGCTCCGGCTCCAACCCGAAAACCGATGATCTGTTTCTTTCCATTGAAATCAATACCATAACGCTCTAGTGCTTCTGCTGCTGATAAGTTGAAATCAGCATGCTCTGTTGCACCAGCTGTTTCAACAACAAACTTATCCAGACGCTGGACCGCAAAGTCACCTTTGGTCACCCGATCAACATAATGATAGTCTGACTGTCCCCATGTCTGAGTTTTAACGGCATGGTGAATAGTGCCATTATGGCTTGCGGTAACACTGTAGGCATCACCAATAGCAGTTGTTGCACCTTTAGCGGATACTGGAGAAAAATCAGGGATCGTTACTTCAGGAAAACTAAATTCACCACCATTTTTTAATGGCGTTTTTACCCCGTATGCTCCAGGCTGAAATACACCTTTATTCTGTGCCAAATCAAGATAATCACGGATCCAGAAATTTCGGGTATCCATCTGCGCTGCATAGGCATGTTCAGCAGCACCATAAGACAAGGCGGAAACTATAAATGTAGCGAGAAGTTTTCGACCGGTTTTAGAGGATACTCGAGATGCTAATTCTGATACAGCTATAAGCCCTTGAGTAAGGTGACAATACTTAAGTGAATATATTCTGTTCACGGGTAAGACTCCATAACGTTTATAACATAATACAAACCAATAGAACTATGTCTTTATTAACAAATAAACTTCCAGTTTCCTTTATTAATTGCAGTTGAAAAATAAAATTAAGCCCGCGCCTGTAAAAAATACATTTACAATACAGATTTCATAGTAGTGTAATAAGCATATTTACATTGCAATAATTAAATTGCATTGCGCCGTCCAAGAGTATTTGGAATATAATAATGACTCCATACCCACATTGCATAATGAAGGATAAAGCTACAAAAATAAAATCAATAGATAAACAAAATCATATGTCGTTTAAGTGTTTTTGCATTTATTGTTTTATATTTTATATCATTGTACGGCGGAATTCTTCATTTATTCCGCGCGTTAACATTATTGTATCGTATTCTTTTATTTTTTTGGAAAACAATAATGCTTTTAACATGTAGATGTTTTTATATTCGAAGATTAATTGAGCACATGGGTAAATAATTCGTTATTATTTGAGTAATTCTCTAAATATGTAGATAATGGCGAGTTAACGTATCACCTGACACACTTCTCTCCGAAATGAAGAAGTATTTGACTCATCAAGCCAATAAATGTGTATAGAATGATTATACGAAATAGTTACAAGTTCACCGATACGGTGCAGTACTCAATGGCGATGTCGGTGGGAGCGTTTGCGTCGGGATATGATGGACGTCCCTTCTTAATGCAGTCAGTGCCATACTTTTACTGACTGCATTAATCCGAGAGTAACATCACATGAACACGATCAGGGTTATTGGTATCGACTTTGCCAAGCCTGTTTTTCAGGCCTACATCTGGATTAATGATGATTCTGTTGCATAGGATAGAAACACCTCATGCTCCAAATTGCAGGATATCGTTCAACGATTCGAGTCCGGAACACTATTCGCTATGGAGGCATGTTCAACTTCTCGTTCTGGGGAATGAACGTTCAGGACTATGGAATATCTCCTGGCTATTCCCTGCGCAACAGCATCATTTTTGGTTAAAAAATAACATTATTCTGAATATATAGAAAAGGAACTCGTCCTGGACGAGTCCTATTAAAAATGCATATCATATTCACCTCACCGGAAAACGATTAAAAATCAGTAAGAACTGCTTCTGCCTATATTATATATGTAATATATATTATGATTTCCTTTTCACTTTCAATGAAAACTGTTTTGGCGTTATACCAAAATAACTTTTAAAGTTACGGATAAAATATGATGTGCTAACATATCCAACCTCATCAGATATACTATTAATATGTTTTTCAGTCGTCGTTATCAATCTTGCTGCATGTTGCATTCTAATATCCAGAATCAAATTATTAAAATTATTATTTTCTTTTTCAAGTTTTTTCCGAATTGAGACTTCAGACATATGTAAAACATTTGCCAGATCAACTAATCGCCATGATTTTGACAGATCAGATTCTATTATTGACTTTAATTTTTCTGTGAAAGTAGAGTCTGTTGAAACAGATAATGAGCAAACCAAAGATTCAATATCATCAACTTTAGATAACAAATAAGTAATATTATAAATTAGTCTATGATGTGGGACATTCGCCTCTGTTATTATTTTAAATATTTCTGTATCTGTCTTATCCGCCGTGCAATTAAAAATTCTACTTCGCATAGAACCAACTTTATGTGGATTCAGTAACAATGGTTCCATGACTTTGCAGATACAGCTTAATATATTGTTGTCTATGTGGAAAATATCATAAGGCATGCCTTTACCTAACACGTTAAGTGTAACATCAATGACTGTATTTTTTTCAATATAACATATTGATTCAGGAGGAATATTAATAACCCCCCCATCTATTGTTTTAACCAGTAGTTGGGCATTGCGAAGATAAATAATAGCACAATTGTAGAATCTAATCTTTTTAAGAACCAATGTAGAGTGACAGGATATCTCTCCTCTAACAGCAAGCCTCATATTACTTAAAGCATTTTGACTATTCATACAGTCACCCCCATGCTTTGTAACAATATAGTTTCATGGGATATCCACTCTGTAAACTCGGAAATAACGCAAAGATGAATACTTCCCGGTAAAAAGTTTCGCATCGACATATCAACTAATTTCATAGACTATAAATAGTTAGTCACTATGATGATAAAATTAATTGACTCTGATAATAGTTACGTCATGAAAAAAATGAAAATAAAATCAGTTGATGTTATAGATAACATCTAAAAAGAATTGGAAGCTTCCGTGTCGTTTCAGCACCAAATTTAATTTTTATCATTCTTATTCTATAATAAATCTTACTTACACTTAAACATGTAATCTTTGAAATTTCTTTTATTTTTCTCCGCTTAATGAAATAGAGGTAAAGAATCTCTCGTTCAGTATTATTAAGAGTTCGAAGAATTTGTTCTGGTGGATGCGTATAATCAATTGATAACCGATTCCCATAGTGGATAGTTATATTATCAGCACATATGCATTTAACAGGTCCCCCTGAAAAAAGAAGACTGTATAAAAAATAATTACTATTATCGCAAATTATATAAACATGATTATATTGCTGAACGGCCTCATATACAGAGGCACGACCACTGAACTCAAAACATTTATACTCTTCATCCTGACTTGAAAAATATAAGAGACCATTTTTTAAATAAAAATCTTTTGTAACCATTATTAGAGCAACGGTCATAGCACATATAAAATATTAGAAACCTGAACTGAATCCAACTATAAGCTAAAGTAAAGAATAAAGCCACTCTAAAAAATAGCAGCATAAGATAAAATTTTACACTCCAGAATATCCAATAGATAAGCATATTTGACTAGCTATAACAATAAATCAATAAGAAAACCTGAACAATATGTCCAGGTTTTCTTTTTTATCTACTCTCCTGCTCAGAATGTATAACGAATATTAGCATTTATTAACTTATCAATATTGTATGAACCGAACTCAGAACGCTCCACATTCAGACTTATCCTAGTGTTTTCTTTAATTTTAGTATTTACCCCGACATTGAATACCACTCTGCTATCTTTACCATTATTAATATATGTATCACCTGCCAGATCCTTGAACGCTGTCACAGTAGGCTTAAATAAATCGTACTGATAATTAATCCCAGTCAGTGCTGTCATTTCCCAGTCTTTGCCGCGGAATGTTTTGCCAAATTCAATTCCTGTGCGACCAATCAATGGTTGCATCTGCTTACGTTGCATATAGATCTCCCCCCCATTGAATTGCCAGGCAAACTGATTCTCAGATACAGTACCGTAGATCAACTCTGTTTGCGGCTGTATATATGTTTCGTCAGGTAAGGAAAAACGCCAACCGGCCTCAGCGCCCAAATACCAGGAGTGCGAGCCATAATCTTGTTCTGGCATTCCTAACGCACTTGATGAGTAATGATTGTCATGACGCACATATTTCCCGATAGTATCTACATAGAGTCCAGAGTCAAACATAGCTGAAGCGTACACACCAATACCCGTTGATTTGGTTCTTCCTGACCAACCAGTTCCCCGGTTATTACTGCTTGTAAATGTCGCCGTTACTCCAGTAAATAACTCTCCGCCTTCAATTATATGTTTCCTGTCTGCCCCAATTTGCAAGTGCGTATAACTTCCGGTAAATCCATCAGTAGCTGAGCCCGAACCACTGTTAAGTCTAGCCCATGCCCCAGTTTCACCATGGGTATGGCGTAAGTCCCCCATACGATCATTCAGATTATTAATTTCTGTAATAAAGTTTTTATAACCGAGATCCATAAAACTCTTGCCTGTCCGCAAAGCGGCTTTATCAGGCTGTATGTAAAATCCCTCCAGACGCCATTGCTTATTAACGTCGGTCTCCAACACATCAAGTTGCGGTGTGAAACTATGGAACCCTGCATTTATTGAAACCGGGTTAAGTGTAAATATATTGCTTTGTGTATTTTTCGGGGCAGTAATCAATGACACAGGGTCACCGCCCTGTTTTACTGAATTTGTCGTAGGAATAACAACCAGTGTGTTATTCCCCCCTGTCAATGCCTGATTTACCGTCACTGTATCTGCTGCTTTACCATCGGCATTGATAATGAATGAGCTGTTAGTGGCCTCCAGCGTATCTGACGTCAGCCCCCCCTGCCCGAAACGATTAAAGCTCAGTGTTGAACCATTCAAAGTGAGCGACTTAACCACCGACTGCTTGTTTGCCTGCCAGGCAGTGTCCTTCATTGTTACACTTGCCAACGGCGCGTTGATATTTCCATAGTAATTTGTGGATTGGTTAATATCAGTCGTGCCAAAGATAATGCTGGCCGCATCATTGGCATTGATATCTCCAGTGATGATCCCACCCGCGCCAACATTTAAGCTCATGTCTTGCCCGCTAAGCTCCCAGCTTTGGGCGGAATACATCGTTCCAGGCTGGTCTGATAGCAAGGAAAGGCTCGCCCCGGCATTACTGCTTACCGTCCCGTCAGAAAGTAATCCGGCTGTAGCGGTCAATTTTGCCCCTTCACCTAATGACAAAGAAGATTGGGTGAAACGGCTGAGCTGATTAAGTGTGGTATCTGTAGAGGTTATCGTCGTCGCACTATCTGTACTATCAATACCACCGACAAAATGTTCATTAATAGTTAGTGTCGATCCTTGTTTCAACTGTACATGTCCATTGAAACGACTCTGATCATCTTCAGCGGTTGCCTTAGACTTACCTAATGTTGGTTTGGTTGCCACGCCATTCCCGTCATTGAGATCAATGTAAAGATCCTCACTACCTAATGTCACGGTAGAATGATCTGCATTAATTCTGGTATTAAGGCTGGCGTTTCTCGCAAGGTTAAATTCAGCATTTTGTAAGTTAAGCTCCGCCATACTGAACTGTCGATTTTCCCAATCGTTCTGAGTAAATGACACTGGCTGGGTCAGTACTGAATTGTCACCCAGCGCCTTTAACTTATTTGCTACGTCCTGGCTGCTGACGGCGTGAACAACCGGATGTCCTTGCATAAATAGCCGACCATTTTGCTGGGTTATACTCCCCTGAGTATTCACTCCACCATCAATAACGAAATCATTCTGTGTTCCTGCTGTAACCTCATTATTGATATTTAGATTACCGGTGAAATGACCGTGCCAAATATTAGCAATCGTGGCTGTTGTATCTGGGCTGTTGAAATCCAGATTAACATTAGCCATGGAGCCACTGTTAGTCAGTATAGCTCCATCATCAGCCCCGTTAAGTTTATGAAAAGTCAAACTGTTTCCATTAATGTCGAGCTTGCCGCCATGATAGCCCCATTTGATATTATCCGGATTAATTTGTTTGTCGTCGTTTAGCACCAGAGTAGGACGCCCACTTACAATACTGACAGAACTGAACGCCTGGCTCAGTCCGTTATCATCAGCACGCTGTGCCAATATAACGGTTCCGTCTCCCACACTTAAGCTTCCTGGGTTTACACCGGTACCGTTAATTTTTAACGTGCCCGTACCCAGTTTATGCAAACTATCACCAGTAACCCCATTAATCTGCCAGTCGACAAGATGCTCACCATTAACAATAATTCCGCCGCCTTTCCATGTCTGAGTATCAACGGGCTTGACAATATAATCATCATTAAAAGTAAGTGTGCCAGCCCCCTGATTAACGGTATTTTCTAACACTACAGTACCGCCGCCCTGAAAAGTTAGATCTTTACCACTATTAAGCGAAGCAGGCCATGTTGCTCCCAAATTACCATGCATTGCCCATGATGTGCTTCCCTGGGTTAATGAACCAAGCCCCGTTTTTTCGTCATATGACCAATGAATATCCCCTTCACCTTGTTTTGTATTTACCGGTGCATCGGCATCTTGTTTCATCGTATTTTTTACATCACCGGCAGGAATTATTGTGTACCAGTTAGTATTGCCATTGACTCCTGCATATGAATTGAGAACTGCTAACAAAACCCATTTATTTTGGTCTGCATCCCAGGCAAAAAGAGGAGAGCCGCTGTCACCGGGAGTACCGTAGGTTGAGAGTGGAGTGTTAGTGGTATTCGTGACAAAACTCCAGTCAGATATAGCCGGCGTATTTACTATTCCACCTGTTTTATACGAGTAGGCCCCCATTAAATAGGTAATTTTTCCGTTAGTATCTTTTACATATTGAGTTCCCGTACCTACTCGATAGAACACAGGGAAACGGTCAGCATTTTGATAGGTTCCCTTAGCTGTACCCGCATTGGTTATATCCAGCGGTGTAACCTCGGTGACAATTTTGTTGAGACGGGGAGTGTGGAAATCTCTCCAGTGGTTATTTCTGTCAACAAGGGCATAGGAGGAATCATCTGCATAGCCAAATTTCACATATTGATAACCACCATTGTGCTTAACGCTGACGACATATTGTGGCGAAACCAATGTTGCAACCCCAGTCGAGTCATTAGAGCTGAAGTCAATCATGGGTGCTTTATTCAGCGTCGTGACGGGATTGCCATTTTTATCGTATAGAGGAACATTTTCTGCGCCAGCCTGGAAAACCCCTTTATTTTCTGCGAAATCACGATACGTTTGGTAGGGAAGTGAGGTCCCAACAACGGAGGCGTATATTGGAAATGAAACTATAGTTCCTATTAACCATACGATATTGTTAGAAATACAAGGTATTACTTTCCCCTCACATCCCTTCTTAGATCTACTAAAGATCTCAGCTACGGCAACAACTTGTTCCTTAGTATTTTTCTTTAATGAGTAAACCTTATTCATTTTCAGACTCACGGAAACAGATTAAAACAAAATATTTAACCAAATTAATTTGCATTCGCTATACCTGAGTTATTTTTATATCTTATATTACCATAAATTTAAAACATCGTATTCTTAGCAGAGAATTGTACTTTAAAAAGACAGGCAATGAATGTAAGGTGATAATTAAACATAAAAAATCGATAGCATTATCACTAACAAAACGCGACAAATAAAAAATAATTATTAAAGAAAACACTTTGACAATCATTTTTTTACCTTTTCTTTTTATTTTAGGTGCCGCAAGAAAAGTTAGTTAAAATTCAACTCAATTAGACCAGTATTGCTCAAAACAAAAAATCAATTAAACTGCGTCTATAGCAAACATAAGTGTTTCTCCTATGTGCCTTATGCAAAATGAGGAATAAATTTGCTGTTTGCTATTTATAATTCATTCATCTGTAAATTTCTTATCTGATTTTAAATTGAGGTAATGATAATGAAAAAAAGCTTATTAGCTATCGCCATTTCATTAATAGCGACTGGTTCTGTTTCCGCTATTGCAGCGACACCTGCACCAGGTACTCAAATTGGCACCGGTACTTTAGCTGTCACCGGCGCAACTGCTGAATCAGCATGTACTGTATCTTTCCCAACCTCTGTCACACTGCCTACTTTTTCAAAAGCAGATTTTTCAGCGAAAGCTCAGAACAGCGTTATTGGTTCTCAAAATGCAGGAAATATTACCTTTTCAGGATGTAATGATCAGTCCGTTACTATTAAAGTAACCACTGCAAACACAGTAAGTGGCAATGGCTATATTACATTCCCAGTTGTAAATGGCAGCGAGCAAGGACAATATGGTTTAGTAGTTGGCTTAGCAAAAGATGGGGCTGAAAGATATATAAAAGTAAATAAAGATGATACAAATTTTCAAAATATTGCTGTGAACAATGAGAGCTATTCTATTCCTGTAACCGTAAGTACTTATAAGGTTGGAACTAATGCTAATGCTATTAGTTATGGCACTTATAACGTTAACTACGTGTTTACTGCTACTTATGCATAAATAACATTCGGCATGGCTATACTTATAGCCATGCCGTTGGAGAGACTACTATGAAGTACAAAAAACTAATAATTTTAATTTCATTATTATTTTCAAACTTTTCATTTAGCCAATCAAATGGGATAAATCTGGCGGCAACTCGCGTAGTCTTTGATTCAAAAGAAGCTAACGCATCCTTGAAAATAAATAATAATTCTGAAGAAAAAACATGGCTTTTAAGATCATGGGTTTCAGCTTATAATAATGACGAAAAAGTTAAAAACTTTATAATCACACCTCCTTTATATCGAATTGACCCAACAGAAAGTTTTCAATTACGCATAAATAAAATTAATGTTCATCTACCAGAAGATAGAGAGTCTGTATTTAGAATTAATGTTTTAGCTATACCCTCTAATTATAATAATGACACACAAGAAAAAAGAGATTCGGGATTACAGTTTGCAATAAACAATCGTATTAAACTTATCTATCGACCACATAATTTGAATGTACCTAAGAAAGTCGATGATGCTTATAAAGCTTTGATATTTTCGAAATCAGAAAATCAAGTTCATGTTAAAAACCCAACACCATATTACATTACCATGAATGATGTGAAAATTAATGAAAAAAGTATTACATCTATCAAGGATTTTATGGTTTCGCCATTTTCAACATTAATCATTCCGGAAAAAAACGCTAAAACAATTAGCTATTCTACGATCAATGATTATGGCGGGAAAACTCCGACTCAAAACATTAAGCTTTAATATTCATTTAGTCATCTTTATCGGGGGACAGTTTGAAAGGTTCATTAGAAAAATCCTTATTATTGTTAAGGATCACCATCATATGTCCGGTATTCAGTTGCGCTGCCGTATCTCCCTCACCTGACAATAGTCATAGGTTCTCATTTAACCCCGATTTTTTGCAATTATCTGATGGTGATAATGCCAAAAATATCGATCTCAATTATTTTGCAAGCGCAAGCGGTGCAGCTCCAGGGGAATATAATGTTGATGTAGTTATGAATGGGGAATTAGTTGACCGTCAGATTAAGATAGATTTTTTCGCGCAGGACAATAAGCTGAACGCCAGACTGACACCTCAACAGCTGGATCGCTGGGGCGTTGATACCGGTAAGCTCTCCACATCAAATAATACTACAACCCAACAAAATATTCTTCAGCTTATTGAGGGGGCCTCCGAAAATTTTGACACGAACAACCAAAAGCTAATATTGAATATACCACAAAGCTACCTCAAACCTCAGGATTGGTTAAGTACTCCGCCCCATCTCTGGGATGAAGGTGTGCCAGCGCTAATGGTTAACTATCTATTTAACGGAATTAAGCAAAATAATAATGGCTACGGTAGCCGTAGTCAGTTTTTATCTCTGGACAGTTCTCTGAACCTTGGTGGATGGCGCCTTCGCCATAACGGTAACTGGTCAACAAACTCATATAATAAAGAGAGCCACTGGCAACCCGTTAGTGTTTATCTACAGCATGATTATTCTTTCCTGCAGGGAGGGCAATTTACTGTAGGGCAAACCTCAACGGATGGTGCGATATTTGACAGTTTTCCTTTTGAAGGAGCACAGTTTTCATCTGATGATGGCATGATTGCCCCAGAACTCAGCCAATATAGCCCTGTTGTCCGTGGCATTGCTTATTCTCAAGCACAGGTATCCGTCAAGCAAAACGGTGTTGTCATTTATCAAAAGAACGTCCCTCCTGGACCGTTTGAATTACGTGATTTTAACCAAATATTCACCGGTGACCTGGAGGTGGAAATCCGTGAGGCAGATGGTACTATTCGCCATTTTACTCAGGCGACGGCCGTTTTACCGATTCTGCAACGTCAGGGGCGCTTACGCTATAACCTGGCATTTGGGAAATATCGCTCAAGTTCTACTTTGAATAATAGTGTGTCTGAGCCTCAATTTGTTCAATCTTCAGCAGCAATCGGATTACCTGATGAATATACATTTTATGGTGGTGGTATCAAAGCAGACAACTATGCAGCAGTTCTGCTTGGCCTGGGTAAATACTCAGATTTTTTTGGAGCGTTCTCCCTGGATGTCACTCATGCTCGCTCACAATTTTCGCAGAATTATAAGTCTTTCGGAAAACAGCAAGGACAGTCTTACCGTTTTATGTATTCGCGTGGTTTTGGTGAGACGAATACGACATTGAATATTACCGGCTATCGTTATGCCACACGCGGTTACTACGATTTTGATGAGTTACAACAAATTCAGAGTGGATTCGTTGATGAGAAAAATATAAACAGTTATCATCAACGTTCGCGTATATCAACAACGATAAGTCAAGATCTTCAGGATTGGGGACAACTCTACCTCTCAGCAAGTAAAGATCAGTACTGGGATACCGCTGATGGATATAACTTATCTGCGAGTTACTCGCTGCCATTCCGCTATATCTCGGCAATGCTATCGCTCGGGTATAATAAAAGCCCGTATTACCACGAGGCTGATAAATCGCTGTTTTTATCTGTGTCTGTACCGCTCAACTCATTGCTGAATGGAAATAACCTGTTCTTAACCACGAATACCATTACGAATAATGGTCAGGTGCAACAGCAGGTTGGATTAAACGGCTCCTCACAGGATGGTGAGTTTAACTATGCCGTGGCGCAAGGCTGGCAGAATCAAAACAGAGGAGAGTCAGGTAACATTAACCTTAACTATCGTGGACCTTATGCACAAATGAACGGCGGTTATGCCTGGCAAAAAGAGTCCCGCCAATGGACATACGGAATTAGCGGTGGTGTTACGTTGCATCCACATGGATTAACCTTATCCCAGCCATTAAGCCTGGACAGTGCCAGTGCTCTGGTTCAGGCTCGTGATGCCGCCAGCGTAAGAGTATTGAACGGTTCAGGTATTTATACGGACTCGCGTGGATATGCCGTTGTCCCATATTTAAATCCCTATAACCGAAATCAAATTTCGCTTGATGTAAATAGTGTGAAGGATAATGTCGAGCTGCTAAATACAGATGTTACTGTAATCCCTGCTCGAGGAGCTTTAGTTTCCGCCCCGTTTAAAGTCAATGTCGGTAATAAGGCAATCATTACCTTGATACAGAAGAATGGTGAGCCCGTACCATTTGGTAGTGTGGTGACATTAGATTCTGAAAACAGCATTAACAGTAGTATTGTTGCTGATCAAGGACAGGTGTATATGTCAGGGTTACCTGAAGAGGATACACTTATCGTACAATGGGGGGAGGAGCCTTCTCAAAAGTGTAAAGTAAATTACAAATTGCAAAATAAAACAGCAAAATTCAATGAATTAACTTTACAGTGCCAATAGTCTGTAGTTCTTAGATTAATAACCCCGCATGTGCGGGGTTATTTTCATACTACATATTAACAACATCGTTACAGATTTGTATTGCTTACGACAGATACAAATCTTCTTTTCAACTGCGAATATCATCATACTCCCGCGTTTTATCAAATTCGTGTTTCGCAAATGGGCATAGTGGGATAATTTTTCGTTTTTCCCGACGCATTTTTTCCACGACTTTCGCAACCAGCTGTTTACCAATCCCCTGCCCTTTCAGGCTTTCATCGACATCGGTATGTTCGATAATCGCTAAATTCTCTCCGGTCGGCACAAAGACAATTTCAGCGATTTGCTTGCCCTGTTCGTCATTAATGTAAAATTTATTGTGGCCTTCGCGTATTTCCATTTTACCCTCGCTTATTTATGACGGTATTTCAGCGCGCCGCTCGGGCACGTATCAATCACTTTAACCACAGTGGCAACGTCGACTTCATCCGGCATGATCCACGGCTTTCGTTTGAGATTAAATAACTTGCCGTTGCCACGTACGCAATTGCCAGAATGCTGACATATCGCAGTGTTGAAATAGACATCGATCTTTTCGCCGGTATAACAGCGATAACCCCCGTCCAGTAGCGCCCGATCCATGACCTTTCCTCTCTCATCAGTATGATTATCGCTATAAGCATAGCCCCGGAATCTTCATACAGCACTGGCAGTTTCCGTTGCCAGAATCTCTTCCCCTATATAGCCAATCATTCTTACTCCCTTTGAATTACCCGCCTCATCAGAGATAATGCTTAAGAAATTTGTCACACAAGGAAGCTGATGAGACATTCATTGCCCTACCGCATGTTACGCAAACGTCCGATGAAATTGAGTACCACAGTGATCTTAATGGTCAGCGCGGTACTGTTCTCGGTGCTATTGGTGGTGCATCTGATTTACTTCTCGCAAATCAGTGATATGACGCGAGACGGGCTAGCCAACAAGGCACTGGCGGTGGCGCGTACCCTCGCCGACTCGCCGGAAATCCGTCAGGGCTTGCAGAAAAAACCGCAGGAGAGCGGCATCCAGGCCATCGCGGAAGCTGTGCGCAAACGCAACGATCTGCTATTTATTGTCGTTACCGATATGCAAAGTCTTCGCTATTCGCATCCTGAAGCCCAGCGTATTGGTCAGCCATTTAAAGGCGATGACATCCTTAAAGCGCTGAATGGCGAAGAAAATGTCGCTATCAATCGTGGTTTTCTGGCGCAGGCTTTACGCGTATTTACCCCCATCTACGATGAAAATCATAAACAAATTGGCGTGGTGGCGATCGGCCTTGAGTTAAGTCGCGTGACCCAACAGATCAATGACAGTCGCTGGAGCATTATCTGGTCGGTATTATTTGGCATGCTGGTCGGACTGATTGGCACCTGCATTCTGGTTAAAGTACTGAAAAAAATTCTTTTTGGCCTGGAACCCTACGAAATCTCCACGCTGTTTGAGCAGCGCCAGGCCATGTTGCAGTCTATCAAAGAAGGCGTCGTTGCCGTGGACGATCGCGGCGAAGTCACGCTGATCAACGATGCCGCACAAGAATTGCTGAATTACCGTAAGTCGCAGGACGATGAGAAACTGTCGACGCTAAGCCACGCGTGGTCACAGGTGGTAGATGTCTCGGAAGTGTTACGCGACGGTACCCCGCGCCGCGACGAAGAGATTACGATTAAAGACCGGCTATTACTGATCAACACCGTTCCGGTGCGCAGTAATGGCGTTATCATCGGTGCCATTTCAACCTTCAGAGACAAAACTGAAGTACGTAAACTGATGCAGCGACTCGACGGTCTGGTCAACTATGCTGACGCACTTCGTGAACGATCCCACGAATTTATGAATAAATTGCACGTGATTCTCGGATTATTGCATCTGAAGAGTTATAAGCAGTTGGAAGATTACATTCTCAAAACAGCCAATAACTATCAGGAAGAGATTGGCTCTCTGCTGGGTAAGATCAAATCTCCGGTTATCGCTGGTTTTTTAATCAGCAAGATTAACCGCGCGACCGATTTAGGCCATACGCTGATTTTAAACAGTGAAAGCCAACTGCCAGACAGCGGCAGTGAGGACCAGGTCGCGACGCTGATTACCACATTGGGAAATCTGATAGAAAACGCGTTGGAAGCATTAGGGCCGGAACCCGGAGGCGAAATTAGCGTAACATTGCACTACCGTCACGGCTGGCTGCACTGTGAAGTTAACGATGATGGACCGGGGATCGCACCCGACAAAATCGATCACATTTTTGACAAAGGTGTCTCGACAAAAGGAAGCGAGCGAGGCGTCGGTTTAGCACTTGTCAAACAACAGGTAGAAAATCTCGGCGGCAGCATCGCCGTGGAATCGGAACCCGGGATTTTCACACAATTTTTTGTCCAGATACCCTGGGACGGGGAGAGGTCGAACAGATGATCAATGTATTAATTATCGATGACGACGCAATGGTCGCGGAGCTGAATCGCCGATACGTAGCACAAATCCCAGGCTTTCAATGCTGTGGAACAGCCTCGACGCTGGAGAAAGCCAAAGAGATTATCTTCAATAGCGATACGCCTATCGACCTGATATTGCTCGATATCTATATGCAAAAAGAGAACGGGCTCGATTTACTGCCTGTCCTGCATAACGCACGTTGCAAAAGTGATGTGATTGTCATCTCCTCCGCAGCCGATGCGGCAACCATTAAAGATTCGCTGCATTACGGTGTCGTGGATTACCTGATCAAACCCTTCCAGGCTTCCCGCTTTGAAGAGGCGCTCACCGGCTGGCGGCAAAAGAAAATGGCGCTGGAAAAACATCAGTATTATGACCAGGCCGAGCTTGATCAGCTAATCCACGGCAGCAGCTCCAACGAACAGGATCCTCGTCGCTTGCCAAAAGGCTTAACGCCGCAGACGTTACGCACGCTGTGCCAGTGGATTGACGCGCATCAGGACTATGAGTTTTCAACCGACGAGCTGGCCAACGAGGTTAACATCTCGCGTGTTTCCTGCCGTAAATACCTCATCTGGCTGGTCAACTGCCACATCTTGTTCACCAGTATCCATTATGGCGTTACGGGGCGTCCGGTTTACCGTTACCGTATTCAGGCAGAACACTACTCACTGCTGAAACAATATTGCCAATAACGGATCGCTGGTTATCTGTAAGTAATAATTATTACTGTAATGCAAAATATTCCTGGCACAAGTTACATTGTTCATCAGTAAAACTTGTGCCAGATCAAATATAATTATCCCTCCATCATCGTTAAAAATTAATATCTCTTCAGATGAACGGTGTTTTTAATTTCAAAACGCTAACAAAAGTTAATTAACTATTATGTCACCCGCATTATGTGTATTTTTACCCACAAATGGGTAGATCAGATTAATCTATAAACCTAATGACATCTGCCCTGAGAACAAAAAATAGACCAATAAATATCAATAAGATAGAAGCAAACAAAACATTAACATCTGCGCAGTACAAACTATAAACCCATCGACAGAGAGTTTTTCTCTCTGAAAAAGCCGCTTATCACAGTGCATAAATTTGCCGCTGCTTTAATCAGCCAATATTCACTGTGAGGTATTTGCTCAAGCCGGTAACGACCAAACGGATATTTAGTCAGGCTCTGAAAACAGTTCATACAAAACAGAACGTGACTGTGATCTATTCAGCAAAAATTTAAATAGGATTATCGCGAGGGTTCACACATGTTATTTACTATCCAACTTATCATAATACTGATATGTCTGTTTTATGGTGCCAGAAAGGGTGGTATCGCGCTGGGTTTATTAGGCGGTATCGGTCTGGTCATTCTGGTCTTCGTCTTCCACCTTCAGCCAGGTAAACCACCGGTTGATGTCATGCTGGTTATCATTGCGGTGGTGGCGGCATCGGCGACCTTGCAAGCTTCGGGCGGTCTTGATGTCATGCTGCAAATTGCCGAGAAGCTGCTGCGCCGTAACCCGAAATATGTCTCAATTGTCGCGCCGTTTGTGACCTGTACGCTGACCATTCTTTGCGGTACGGGTCATGTGGTTTACACCATTCTGCCGATCATCTACGACGTTGCTATTAAGAACAACATCCGTCCGGAACGTCCAATGGCGGCAAGTTCTATCGGTGCACAGATGGGGATTATCGCCAGTCCGGTGTCGGTTGCGGTCGTATCTCTGGTTGCGATGCTGGGTAATGTCACCTTTGATGGTCGCCATCTTGAGTTCCTCGACCTGCTGGCAATCACCATTCCATCGACGTTAATCGGTATCCTGGCGATCGGTATCTTCAGCTGGTTCCGCGGTAAAGATCTGGATAAAGACGAAGAGTTCCAGAAATTCATCTCCGTACCGGAAAACCGTGAGTATGTTTACGGTGATACCGCGACGCTGCTGGATAAAAAACTGCCGAAAAGCAACTGGCTGGCAATGTGGATCTTCCTCGGGGCAATCGCTGTAGTCGCCCTTCTTGGTGCTGATTCGGACCTGCGTCCATCCTTCGGTGGCAAACCGCTGTCGATGGTACTGGTTATTCAGATGTTTATGCTGCTGACCGGGGCGCTGATTATTATCCTGACCAAAACCAATCCCGCGTCTATCTCAAAAAACGAAGTCTTCCGTTCCGGTATGATCGCCATCGTGGCGGTGTACGGTATCGCATGGATGGCAGAAACCATGTTCGGTGCGCATATGTCTGAAATTCAGGGCGTACTGGGTGAAATGGTGAAAGAGTATCCGTGGGCCTATGCCATTGTTCTGCTGCTGGTTTCCAAGTTTGTAAACTCTCAGGCTGCGGCGCTGGCGGCGATTGTTCCGGTCGCGCTGGCGATCGGCGTTGATCCGGCATACATCGTGGCTTCAGCACCGGCTTGCTACGGTTATTACATCCTGCCGACTTATCCGAGCGATCTGGCAGCGATTCAGTTTGACCGTTCCGGCACCACCCACATCGGTCGCTTCGTCATCAACCACAGCTTTATTCTGCCGGGGTTGATTGGAGTGAGCGTATCGTGCGTCTTCGGCTGGATCTTCGCCGCGATGTACGGGTTCTTATAAATGCACTTTGCGTGCCGCCCGTGACTACGCGGCACGCCATTTTCGAATAACAAATACAGAGTTACAGGCTGGAAGCTATGTCAAACAAACCCTTTATCTACCAGGCACCTTTCCCGATGGGGAAAGACAATACCGAATACTATCTACTCACTTCCGATTACGTTAGCGTTGCCGACTTCGACGGTGAAACCATCCTGAAAGTGGAACCAGAAGCCCTGACCCTGCTGGCGCAGCAAGCCTTTCACGACGCTTCTTTCATGCTCCGCCCGGCACACCAGAAACAGGTTGCGGCTATTCTTCACGATCCAGAAGCCAGCGAAAACGACAAGTACGTGGCGCTGCAATTCTTAAGAAACTCCGAAATCGCCGCCAAAGGCGTGCTGCCGACCTGCCAGGATACCGGCACCGCGATCATCGTCGGTAAAAAAGGCCAGCGCGTGTGGACCGGCGGCGGTGATGAAGAAGCGCTGTCAAAAGGCGTCTATAACACCTATATCGAAGATAACCTGCGCTATTCACAGAATGCGGCGCTGGACATGTACAAAGAGGTCAACACCGGCACTAACCTGCCTGCGCAAATCGACCTGTACGCGGTAGATGGCGATGAGTACAAATTCCTTTGCGTTGCGAAAGGCGGCGGCTCTGCCAACAAAACGTATCTCTACCAGGAAACCAAAGCCCTGCTGACTCCCGGCAAACTGAAAAACTTCCTCGTTGAGAAAATGCGTACCCTCGGTACGGCAGCCTGCCCGCCGTACCATATCGCGTTTGTGATTGGCGGTACGTCTGCGGAAACCAACCTGAAAACCGTCAAGTTAGCAAGCGCTCACTATTATGATGAACTGCCGACGGAAGGGAATGAACATGGTCAGGCGTTCCGCGATGTCCAGCTGGAACAGGAACTGCTGGAAGAGGCCCAGAAACTCGGTCTTGGCGCGCAGTTTGGCGGTAAATACTTCGCACACGACATTCGCGTTATCCGTCTGCCACGTCACGGCGCATCCTGCCCGGTAGGCATGGGCGTCTCCTGCTCCGCTGACCGTAACATTAAAGCGAAAATCAACCGCGAAGGTATCTGGATCGAAAAACTGGAACACAATCCAGGACAGTACATTCCACAAGAACTGCGTCAGGCCGGTGAAGGCGAAGCGGTGAAGGTCGACCTTAACCGCCCGATGAAAGAGATCCTCGCCCAGCTTTCGCAATATCCGGTTTCCACTCGTTTGTCGCTCACCGGCACCATTATTGTGGGTCGAGATATTGCACACGCCAAGCTGAAAGAGCTGATTGACGCCGGTAAAGAACTGCCGCAGTACATCAAAGATCACCCGATCTACTACGCGGGTCCGGCGAAAACGCCTGCCGGTTATCCATCAGGTTCACTTGGCCCAACCACCGCAGGTCGTATGGACTCCTACGTGGATCTGCTGCAATCCCACGGCGGCAGCATGATCATGCTGGCGAAAGGTAACCGCAGTCAGCAGGTTACCGACGCGTGTCATAAACACGGCGGCTTCTACCTCGGTAGTATCGGCGGTCCGGCGGCGGTACTGGCGCAGCAGAGCATCAAGCATCTGGAATGCGTCGCTTATCCGGAGCTGGGTATGGAAGCTATCTGGAAAATCGAAGTAGAAGATTTCCCGGCGTTTATCCTGGTCGATGACAAAGGCAACGACTTCTTCCAGCAAATCGTCAACAAACAGTGCGCGAACTGCACTAAGTAACCTCTTCGGCCCAGCGCCTGGCAGCATGCTGCCAGGTGATCCCCCTGGGCCACCTCTTTTGCGATTGTAATTTCACGCTTGCTGGTGAATAGTCAGTATTTTCCCTGACTTGCGAACTCACCATGACCCGCACACTCAAGCCGTTAATTCTTAACACCGGCGCACTGGCGCTAACATTAATCCTGATTTATACCGGCATTTCGGCCCATGACAAACTCACCTGGCTGATGGAAGTGACACCGGTGATTATTGTCGTGCCGCTACTGCTTGCCACCGCTAAACGTTATCCGTTAACGCCGCTGCTCTATACGCTCATTTTCTTTCACGCCATCATCCTGATGGTCGGCGGGCAATACACCTACGCGAAAGTCCCCGTTGGTTTTGAGGTGCAGGAATGGCTGGGGTTGAGCCGTAATCCGTATGACAAGCTGGGGCATTTTTTCCAGGGGCTGGTGCCTGCACTGGTGGCACGAGAGATCCTTGTGCGCGGGATGTACGTTCGCGGACGTAAAATGGTGGCGTTTCTGGTCTGCTGCGTGGCGCTGGCGATAAGCGCGATGTATGAATTAATCGAGTGGTGGGCGGCGCTGGCAATGGGCCAGGGAGCGGATGATTTTCTCGGCACCCAGGGCGACCAGTGGGACACGCAATCCGATATGTTCTGCGCGCTGCTTGGCGCATTAACGACGGTGATATTCCTCGCTCGCTTTCATTGCCGCCAGCTACGGCGCTTTGGCTTGATAACCGGATAACAACGTGCGCTTTGTTGATGCCGGATGCGGCGTGAATTCCTTATCCGGTCTACAAAATTTGCAAATCCAAAGCATTACATTAAGACGTGGCCTGATAAACATATCGCATCAGGCCATTTTCGTTAGCTATTGTCCACGTCAGGCTTTCACATCACTCACTGCACCGACCGGAATATCAGCATGAACAGGCTCGGGCGGTACTTTGCGATATTTATCCAGCAGATGGATCTGGATCCTGCGCAGCGTGTCACCATTGAGGCGATAGAAACGGAAGTAGAGAATCAGCGTTACCATGAAAAACAGAGTCGGTAGAGCAATCATAATAAACTGCATACCTAATAGGGCTTGCGTAGACTGTTCAACATTCGGTACATAGCCAATCATCCCTAACACAACCGCAATGAAAAAAGCCGCAAAGGCTGAACCGCCCTTCACCACCATAGTCTGCACGGAGTAAGCGATGCTTTCACAGCGTACGTGCAGTTTATATTCACCGTAATCAACGGTATCTGCCACCATGATGACCTGTAATACCCAGAAAAGCGCCGTTCCCACATTCAGCAAGATACCCGCAATCACAATGAGGACGACGTTGTGATAGCTCATTAATGCCATTAACAGGAGAACACCACAGCTTAACACCGGAAGAATAGATGCTCCGGCCCATAAAATGCGTCGGGATAATGATTTAACTAAGCGTGGGAAGAATACTAACGTCACCAGATTAGCAGCTCCCGCATACGACAGATAATAGGGGAACAAATCCGCATCACCGATAACATATGAGAAATAATAGATAGCAAAGCCGGTAATAATATTGCTGGCTACATTATAAGCAAGAGCCATACCCAAGAGGCATGAAAGCTGATCGTTTTTATAAATAAGCGCAACGATGGCTTCAAGTGTCAGATGGCTTCCTTCAGCAGACGGTTGATTGTCTGACGAAAAGACTTCATGCACATTGCGCAGAGTGATGATGGTTGAAACAATAAAAAAGGCGATCAGTACCAGAGTGAACATCTGAAAGCCAAATCCCCGATCGCCACCGCCGACATAATTAACAAATGGTAGCGTCACACCTGCCGTAACAAAGCCCGCCAGACTGGCAAAAAAACGCGGATAAGGAACCAGTTGTTCGCGCTCACGTTTATCGAGCGTTATGGTTGGAACCAGCGACCAGAAGGGAATATCCATAATGGTGTAAGTCATGCCCCAGAGGATGTAGGTCACGCAAACAAAGACAATCTGAGTAGTACCTTCAAACAGATGCGCACTAAAGAGGAGAAATAAGATTACAGAGTTTGCCAACGTACCGATCAGGATCCAGGGTTTGAACTTACCCCATCGCGATCGCGTAGCATTTACAATCCATCCCATAATCGGATCGTTAATAGCATCCCAGATCCTCGCCACCAGAAACAAAGTACCGACCAAACCCACAGACAGCCCGACGACATCGGTGTAGTAATACATGAGGTACATATACACAATGCCGATCGCAAAATCCTTCCCGAACGCTCCAAATCCATAACTGAGTTTTGTAGTCATTGAAATGCTCATAGGGTATCGGGTCGCTGTTACCAACGCCCGCCTTCTGTTATTGGTATCGTCAGAGGTGTGCGCCGGAATAAATCCCCCGGCGCAGTAGCGTTTAGTCGCGTTTTAACGGTGCAACCAGCCTGGTAGCCAGTCGCCGTGGGCGGCAATCAGGTCGTCAACAAGAGCATATATTTCGTCAATGCCCAGCACGGCGGCAGTATGCGGGTCCATCATCGCGGCGTGGTAAACACGGTCGCGATTTTCCGTAAGAATGGCTTCAGTCAGCAGCGTCTGTACGTTGATGTTGGTTTGCATCAGAGCGGCCAGATGCGAAGGTAGCGTACCGACTTTGGTCGGCTGAATGCCATTAGCATCAACCAGACAGGCCACTTCCACACAACATCCTTGTGGCAGGTTATCAATCAATCCATCGTTACGGACGTTGCCGTAAATCACACTCGGCTCGCCAGTCCAGATAGCGTTCATGATTGTGCTGGCATATTCCCGTGACGGTTTAATATCAATCCGGGAGGCGTTCTTATACTCCTCCAGCTCTTTATGCCAGTTCGCCAGCTGCTCGACGCAGCGTTTCGGGTACTCATCCAGCGGTACTTTATAACGCTCAATCAAATCCTCACGACCTGGCTTAATAAACCACGGTGTGTACTCAGCAAAATGTTCTGACGATTCTGTGACGAAGTAGCCCAGCTTTTTGAACATTTCGTAGCGCACAATATTCTGGCAGCGAGTATTGCCGTGAATATTCGGCTTCGGTGCCTGCCCTGCGTCATAAGCCGCCAGCAGTTCCGGGTAGAGATTCACGTAACTGCCGTCGGCGATTTTGCGCTCCAGCTCCAGGTAAAACGCCATATGGTTGATACCTGCGCAACGGTAACGCAACGTAGCCGGGTCGATATTGAGGTCACGCGCCAGCTCTTCCGCCGTTCCCTGCACCGAATGGCACAGCCCGACCTGTTTGATATGCGGATAGCGGGCATACATCGCCCAGGTATTCATCGCCATTGGGTTAACGTAGTTGAGCATAGTGGCATCGGGGCAGACTTCCGTCATGTCCTCGCAAATTTGCCACAGGTGCGGAATGGTACGTAGCGCGCGCATAATACCGCCCGGCCCCAGCGTATCGGCAATGGTTTGTTCCAGACCGTGGCGCTTACAGACCTCGAAATCAGTCACCGTGCAAGGTTCATAACCGCCAATCTGAAATGCCACCACGACAAAATCGGCATCCTGTAAGGCTTCTTTCTGTTGGGTGTGGCAGGTGATTTTGCCGCTGGCCCCTGCTGAATCCATCAGCTTGCGCACCACAATATGCGACTCTTCCAGGCGAGTGGGATCAATGTCCATCAGGGCAATATGCGCCGTTTTCAGCGCCTCGCGATGGAACACATCACCAAGAATATTTTTAACGAAAATCGTCGAACCAGCGCCGATAAATGTAATTTTGGGTGCAGACATCATGCAGATCTCCTGGCTTGCTTGAATAACTTCATCATGGCAGGCGAATCTGCAGAAAACCTCCGGCTTCCAGGTTGAGCATTCCCATAAACTCAGATCCTGCGTGAAGCAGCAGTAAATCTGAGTTTATGGGAATAAATTACCTGAAAAGCAGAGTTTTCGGCCTCATGATGCTCGGACGCTCCCCTCGCCGCTGTGGGAAGAGGGTGAAAACCGTGCTCCCACTCGCAGTCATCCTCCCTCACTCCTGCCATAATTCTGATATTCCAGGAAAGAGAGCCATCCATGAATACAGATACGTTTATGTGCAGCAGCGACGAAAAACAGACCCGCAGCCCACTGTCGCTGTATTCGGAATACCAGCGGATGGAGATTGAGTTTCGCACACCGCATATCATGCCCACCAGCCACTGGCATGGTCAGGTCGAAGTGAATGTGCCTTTCGATGGCGATGTGGAATACCTGATCAACAATGAAAAAGTGAGTATCAATCAGGGACATATCACGCTGTTCTGGGCCTGTACACCGCACCAACTAACAGATACCGGAACCTGTCAGAGCATGGCGATTTTTAATCTGCCGATGCATCTGTTTCTCTCCTGGCCGCTGGATAAAGACCTGATTAACCACGTCACTCACGGTATGGTGATCAAATCACTGGCGACACAGCAACTTAGCCCGTTTGAAGTGCGCCGCTGGCAGCAGGAATTGAACAGTCCGAACGAGCAAATTCGCCAGCTCGCCATTGATGAAATTGGCCTGATGCTCAAGCGATTTAGCCTCTCTGGCTGGGAACCGATTCTGGTCAATAAAACCTCGCGCACACACAAAAACAGCGTCTCGCGCCATGCGCAATTTTATGTCAGCCAGATGCTGGGCTTTATTGCCGAAAACTATGATCAGGCGCTGACCATCAACGATGTGGCTGAGCACGTCAGACTTAACGCCAACTATGCAATGGGGATATTCCAGCGGGTCATGCAATTGACGATGAAACAGTACATTACCGCGATGCGCATCAACCACGTTCGCGCGTTACTGAGCGATACCGATAAAAGTATTCTCGATATTGCCCTGACGGCAGGCTTTCGTTCAAGTAGTCGTTTTTACAGCACGTTCGGCAAATATGTCGGCATGTCGCCGCAACAATACCGCAAACTTAGCCAACAGCGCCGCCAGACGTTTCCCGGCTAAAGACGATATCAGTATCAGCCAAAAAAATAGTTTAGCCGTCGATAATAAGCAGTGAAAATAATTTAAAATAATCACATAACATATTGTTTATAAAAACAAATATTTCAAAAATGTTTGTTTTTCACGCGCTTTACAGCCCGAAAAGGCCGGAAGATACTTGCCCGCAACGAAGATTCCTTCATAACCGGGTAAGCAATGATGAAAGTATTAATTGTTGAAAGCGAGTTTCTCCATCAAGACACCTGGGTCGGTAACGCCGTTGAGCGTCTGGCAGATGCTTTAAGCCAGCAAAATGTTACCGTGATTAAATCCACCTCCTTTGATGATGGTTTTGCCATTCTCTCTTCAAACGAAGCCATTGACTGCCTGATGTTCAGCTATCAAATGGAACATCCGGACGAACATCAAAACGTCAGACAATTGATCGGTAAGCTTCATGAGCGCCAACAAAACGTGCCGGTCTTCCTGTTGGGCGATCGGGAAAAAGCCCTCGCCGCAATGGACCGGGATCTGCTGGAGCTTGTCGATGAATTCGCCTGGATTCTGGAAGATACCGCCGACTTTATCGCCGGACGCGCCGTTGCCGCGATGACCCGCTACCGCCAGCAACTGTTGCCGCCACTGTTCAGCGCGCTGATGAAATATAGCGACATCCATGAATATTCCTGGGCAGCGCCAGGCCACCAGGGCGGCGTTGGTTTTACCAAAACACCCGCCGGACGTTTCTACCATGACTACTATGGTGAAAATCTGTTCCGCACCGACATGGGCATCGAACGCACTTCCCTCGGTTCTTTGCTTGACCATACTGGCGCATTTGGCGAAAGCGAAAAATATGCTGCACGCGTATTTGGTGCCGATCGCTCCTGGTCGGTAGTCGTCGGTACTTCCGGCTCTAACCGCACCATCATGCAGGCTTGCATGACCGATAACGATGTCGTGGTCGTTGACCGTAACTGCCATAAATCCATCGAACAAGGCTTGATGCTGACAGGCGCGAAACCGGTCTACATGGTGCCAAGCCGCAACCGCTACGGCATTATCGGGCCAATCTATCCGCAGGAAATGCAACCTGAAACCTTGCAGAAGAAAATCAGTGAAAGCCCGCTGACTAAAGACAAAGCCGGGCAAAAACCGTCTTACTGCGTGGTGACCAACTGCACCTATGACGGCGTGTGTTATAACGCTAAAGAAGCGCAGGATCTGCTGGAAAAAACCTCCGATCGTCTGCACTTTGACGAAGCCTGGTACGGCTATGCACGTTTCAACCCGATCTATGCCGATCACTATGCCATGCGCGGCGAACCTGGCGATCACAACGGTCCTACCGTTTTCGCCACCCACTCCACCCACAAACTGCTGAATGCACTGTCACAGGCCTCTTATATTCATGTACGTGAAGGTCGTGGGGCGATTAACTTCTCCCGCTTCAACCAGGCCTACATGATGCATGCCACCACCTCCCCGCTGTATGCCATCTGCGCATCCAACGACGTGGCGGTGTCGATGATGGACGGCAACAGCGGCCTGTCACTGACCCAGGAAGTGATCGACGAAGCGGTTGATTTCCGTCAGGCGATGGCGCGGCTGTATAAAGAGTTCACCGCTGACGGTAGCTGGTTCTTCAAACCGTGGAACAAAGAAGTCGTCACCGACCCACAAACCGGCAAAACCTATGACTTTGCTGACGCACCAACCAAACTGCTGACCACCGTTCAGGACTGCTGGGTCATGCATCCTGGCGAAAGCTGGCACGGCTTCAAAGATATTCCGGATAACTGGAGTATGCTCGACCCGATTAAAGTCAGCATCCTTGCTCCGGGAATGGGTGAAGATGGTGAACTGGAAGAAACCGGTGTTCCGGCGGCGCTGGTCACTGCCTGGCTTGGTCGCCACGGCATTGTGCCTACCCGCACCACTGACTTCCAAATTATGTTCCTGTTCTCTATGGGCGTAACCCGTGGGAAATGGGGGACTCTGGTTAACACCCTTTGCTCCTTCAAACGCCACTATGACGCCAACACACCGCTGGCGCAGGTGATGCCGGAACTTGTTGAACAATATCCTGACACTTACGCGAACATGGGGATTCACGATCTGGGTGACACCATGTTTGCCTGGCTGAAAGAAAACAACCCTGGCGCACGGTTGAACGAAGCCTATTCCGGCCTGCCGGTGGCGGAAATCACCCCGCGTGAAGCGTACAACGCGATTGTCGACAACAATGTCGAACTGGTATCCATTGAAAACCTGCCAGGACGCATCGCGGCAAACTCAGTTATCCCGTATCCGCCAGGAATCCCGATGCTGCTGTCTGGTGAAAACTTCGGCGATAAAAACAGTCCGCAAGTAAGTTATTTACGCTCGCTGCAATCCTGGGACCATCATTTCCCTGGATTTGAACACGAAACTGAAGGGACTGAAATTATTGACGGTATTTACCACGTTATGTGTGTGAAAGCGTAACCACTATTCCGATGAAGGCGTAATTGTTTAAATAACATTACGCCGCCTGGCCTTAGGACTTTTGAGTATGGCAACGTTTTCATAAAAATTGCTGCAAACAAAAATGTCATACTTTTTGCGCGGCCCCACCCCGCGCTTTTTTTTGCCTGTTATTTACCCTGTAAAAAAATATGTACATGAGAAATTACTATAAAAATTTGTAATATTAGTAAAACTCGTTATTTTTATGCATGTTTATATTCATCATACAATTATATAACCATTTCCCGGTATCGCTTTGCTTTAGCGAGAACTGGTCTTTTATTCGCACTCAGGAGTACATGTATGAGGATTTGCAGCGACCAACCTTGTATTGTTTTATTGACTGAAAAAGATGTCTGGATAAGGGTGAATGGGAAAGAACCTATTAGCCTTAAAGCTAACCATATGGCGTTATTAAATTGTGAAAATAATATTATCGACGTCTCCTCTCTTAACAACACTTTGGTTGCTCATATTAGTCACGACATCATCAAAGATTACCTCCGGTTTCTGAATAAAGATCTCTCGCAAATACCAGTATGGCAACGTAGCGCTACGCCCATCCTCACACTGCCATGCCTGACGCCAGACGTCTTTCGCGTTGCCGCGCAACATAGCATGATGCCCGCTGAAACTGAGTCAGAAAAGGAACGAACACGCGCATTATTATTCACTGTGCTATCCCGTTTTCTCGACAGTAAAAAATTCCTTTCATTAATGATGTATATGTTACGTAATTGTGTAAGTGACAGCGTTTATCAAATTATTGAAAGCGATATCCACAAAGACTGGAATCTTAGTATGGTAGCCAGTTGTTTATGTCTTAGCCCGAGTCTGTTAAAGAAAAAGCTGAAAAGCGAAAACACCAGTTATAGCCAAATAATCACCACCTGCCGCATGCGTTATGCCGTAAATGAATTAATGATGGACGGTAAAAATATCTCTCAGGTTTCACAGTCCTGCGGCTACAACAGTACGTCGTACTTTATTTCTGTCTTTAAAGACTTCTACGGTATGACGCCGCTGCATTATGTTAGTCAGCACAGAGAACGCACTGTCGCCTGATTTTTAACCTTAACGAAGAGCTATATTAATAACGGCATCAGCGATAACCCGGTCGATAATAATTCAACTATCGAATGCAGGCGTATGATATGACGTAATTTATTGTCACGAAGCTCGCCTTCGCAGGAGTTTAATTATGTCTTCGGATGCTGATGCTCACAAAGTGGGCTTAATCCCCGTCACCCTGATGGTGTCGGGGAATATTATGGGGTCAGGTGTTTTTCTGTTACCTGCAAACCTGGCCTCCACTGGCGGGATTGCCATTTATGGATGGTTGGTGACGATTATCGGTGCGCTGGGGCTCTCGATGGTATACGCCAAAATGTCGTTCCTCGACCCAAGTCCTGGTGGTTCTTACGCTTACGCCCGCCGTTGCTTTGGCCCGTTTCTCGGTTATCAAACCAACGTCCTCTACTGGCTGGCCTGCTGGATCGGCAATATCGCCATGGTGGTCATTGGCGTAGGATATTTAAGTTACTTCTTCCCGATTCTGAAAGATCCACTGGTATTAACCATCACCTGCGTCGTGGTGCTGTGGATCTTCGTCCTGCTGAATATTGTCGGTCCGAAAATGATCACCCGTGTGCAGGCCGTTGCCACCGTGCTGGCGCTGATCCCCATCGTCGGGATTGCCGTATTTGGCTGGTTCTGGTTCCGTGGTGAAACCTATATGGCGGCATGGAACGTCAGCGGCCTGGGCACCTTCGGCGCGATTCAAAGTACCCTTAACGTTACGCTGTGGTCGTTCATCGGTGTGGAAAGTGCCTCCGTTGCCGCAGGTGTGGTGAAAAACCCGAAACGCAACGTCCCTATCGCCACCATTGGTGGGGTATTGATTGCCGCCGTTTGCTATGTACTCTCCACCACCGCGATTATGGGGATGATCCCTAATGCCGCACTGCGCGTTTCTGCCTCGCCATTCGGTGATGCCGCACGGATGGCGTTGGGTGACACCGCCGGGGCCATTGTTTCCTTCTGCGCAGCTGCGGGTTGCTTAGGTTCACTGGGCGGCTGGACGTTGCTGGCGGGTCAAACGGCGAAAGCCGCTGCCGATGACGGACTGTTCCCACCGATTTTTGCCCGTGTAAATAAAGCGGGTACGCCAGTGGCAGGGCTGATTATCGTCGGTATTTTGATGACCATCTTCCAGCTCAGTAGCATTTCGCCAAACGCGACCAAAGAGTTCGGTCTGGTTTCTTCCGTGTCGGTCATCTTTACACTGGTGCCATATCTTTACACCTGTGCGGCGTTACTGCTGCTCGGCCACGGTCACTTTGGTAAAGCACGCCCGGCATATCTGGCAGTTACTACCATTGCCTTCCTCTACTGCATCTGGGCCGTGGTGGGGTCCGGGGCGAAAGAGGTTATGTGGTCATTTGTCACCCTGATGGTCATCACCGCCATGTATGCGCTGAATTACAACCGGCTGCATAAAAACCCGTATCCCTTAGATGCACCAATAAGCAAAGATTAATTCCCCTTAATCCAGCAAACATAAAAGCCAACCTTAAGAACTTAAGGTTGGCTTAATTTTGCTTTGCGAGCATATGCGCACTTTGTTCGATGGAAACACCGTGATGTTGAAGCGCCTACTAAAAAGACCCTCTTTGAATTTACTCGCCTGGCTATTGTTGGCCGCTTTTTATATCTCTATCTGCCTGAATATTGCCTTTTTTAAACAGGTGTTGCAGGCGCTGCCGCTGGACTCGCTGCATAACGTACTGGTTTTCTTGTCGATGCCAGTCGTCGCCTTCAGCGTGATTAATATTGTCCTGACACTAAGCTCTTTCTTATGGCTTAATCGACCGCTGGCCTGCCTGTTTATTCTGGTCGGCGCGGCTGCACAATATTTCATAATGACTTACGGCATCGTCATCGACCGCTCGATGATTGCCAATATTATTGATACCACTCCGGCAGAAAGTTATGCGTTGATGACGCCGCAAATGTTATTAACGCTGGGATTCAGCGGCGTGCTTGCTGCGCTGATTGCCTGCTGGATTAAAATCAAACCAGCCACCTCGCGCCTGCGCAGTGTTCTTTTCCGTGGAGCCAATATTCTGGTGTCTGTACTGCTGATTTTGCTGGTCGCCGCACTGTTTTATAAAGACTACGCCTCATTGTTCCGCAACAACAAAGAGCTGGTGAAGTCCTTAAGCCCCTCTAATAGCATTGTTGCCAGCTGGTCATGGTACTCCCATCAGCGACTGGCAAATCTGCCGCTGGTGCGAATTGGAGAAGACGCGCACCGCAACCCATTAATGCAGAACGAGACACGTAAAAATTTGACCATCCTGATTGTCGGCGAAACCTCGCGGGCGGAGAACTTCTCCCTCAACGGCTACCCGCGTGAAACTAACCCGCGGTTGGCAAAAGATAACGTGGTCTATTTTCCTAATACCGCATCTTGCGGCACGGCAACGGCAGTTTCAGTACCGTGCATGTTCTCGGATATGCCGCGTGAGCACTACAAAGAAGAGCTGGCACAGCACCAGGAAGGCGTGCTGGATATCATTCAGCGAGCGGGCATCAACGTGCTGTGGAATGACAACGATGGCGGCTGTAAAGGTGCCTGCGACCGCGTGCCTCACCAGAACGTCACCGCGCTGAATCTGCCTGGTCAGTGCATCAACGGCGAATGCTATGACGAAGTGCTGTTCCACGGGCTGGAAGAGTACATCAATAACCTGCAGGGTGATGGCGTGATTGTCTTACACACCATCGGCAGCCACGGTCCGACCTATTACAACCGCTATCCGCCGCAGTTCAGGAAATTTACCCCAACCTGCGACACTAACGAGATCCAGACCTGTACCAAAGAGCAACTGGTGAACACTTACGACAACACGCTGGTTTACGTCGACTATATTGTTGATAAAGCGATTAATCTGCTGAAAGAACATCAGGATAAATTCACCACCAGCCTGGTTTATCTTTCTGACCACGGTGAGTCGTTAGGTGAAAATGGCATCTATCTGCACGGTCTGCCTTATGCCATCGCCCCGGATAGCCAAAAACAGGTACCAATGCTGCTGTGGCTGTCGGAGGATTATCAAAAACGGTATCAGGTTGACCAGAACTGCCTGCAAAAACAGGCGCAAACGCAACACTATTCACAAGATAATTTATTCTCCACGCTATTGGGATTAACTGGCGTTGAGACGAAGTATTACCAGGCTGCGGATGATATTCTGCAAACTTGCAGGAGAGTGAGTGAATGAAAATTCTGATTGTTGAAGACGATACGCTGTTATTGCAGGGATTGATTCTGGCGGCGCAAACCGAAGGCTACGCGTGCGATGGCGTGACAACCGCGCGGATGGCGGAACAAAGCCTTGAGGCCGGTCATTACAGCTTGGTGGTACTGGATTTAGGGTTACCCGACGAAGATGGACTGCATTTTCTCGCCCGTATCCGGCAGAAAAAATACACCCTGCCGGTACTGATCCTCACCGCTCGCGATACGCTGACCGACAAAATCGCCGGGCTGGATGTCGGTGCCGATGACTATCTGGTGAAGCCTTTTGCGCTGGAAGAGTTACACGCCCGTATCCGCGCCCTGCTACGACGCCATAATAATCAGGGCGAAAGTGAGCTGATTGTTGGCAATCTGACGCTGAATATGGGTCGCCGCCAGGTATGGATGAGCGGAGAAGAACTGATTCTGACGCCCAAAGAATATGCTCTGCTGTCGCGCCTGATGCTTAAAGCAGGCAGCCCGGTGCATCGGGAAATTCTCTACAACGACATCTATAACTGGGACAATGAACCCTCGACCAACACCCTGGAAGTGCATATCCACAATCTGCGCGACAAAGTGGGCAAAGCCCGTATCCGCACCGTGCGCGGCTTTGGCTATATGCTGGTCGCAAATGAGGAAAACTAATTGAATTTGATGCGTTTTCTGCGCCGACCAATATCGCTGCGCCAACGGCTGATATTGACCATTGGGGCCATTTTGTTGGTGTTTGAGCTGATCAGCGTCTTCTGGCTATGGCATGAAAGTACCGAGCAGATTCAGCTGTTTGAGCAGGCGCTACGCGACAATCGCAACAACGATCGCCACATCATGCGTGAGATCCGCGAGGCGGTCGCCAGCCTGATTGTCCCCGGCGTCTTTATGGTCAGCCTGACGCTATTTATCTGCTATCAGGCGGTACGCCGCATCACCCGCCCGCTGGCGGAGCTGCAAAAAGAGCTGGAAGCGCGCACCGCCGACAATTTAACGCCTATTGCCATTCACAGTGCCACCCTCGAAATCGAAGCGGTGGTTTCGGCGTTAAACGATCTGGTCAGTCGCCTGACCAGCACGCTGGATAACGAAAGGTTGTTTACCGCTGACGTCGCGCACGAACTGCGAACGCCACTGGCGGGGGTGCGTTTGCATCTGGAACTGCTGGCGAAAACGCATCACATTGATGTAGCACCGTTAGTGGCACGACTTGATCAGATGATGGAGAGCGTCTCCCAGCTGCTGCAACTGGCGCGTGCCGGACAGTCATTTTCTTCCGGTAATTATCAACATGTAAAACTGCTGGAAGATGTCATTCTCCCCTCGTATGACGAACTCAGTACCATGCTCGACCAGCGCCAGCAAACCCTGCTATTGCCAGAGAGCGCCGCCGACATCACCGTTCAGGGTGATGCAACCCTGCTGCGGATGTTATTGCGAAACCTGGTAGAAAACGCCCATCGTTACAGCCCGCAAGGCAGCAACATTATGATTAAGCTGCAAGAAGATGGCGGAGCGGTCATGGCCGTTGAAGATGAAGGACCGGGTATTGATGAGAGTAAATGCGGGGAGTTGAGTAAAGCGTTTGTACGTATGGACAGCCGTTATGGCGGGATTGGTCTGGGGTTAAGTATTGTCAGCCGCATTACACAGTTGCATCACGGGCAGTTTTTCCTGCAAAACCGGCAAGAGACTTCCGGCACGCGGGCCTGGGTACGGCTGAAGAAAGATCAGTACGTGGCAAACCAGATATAAAGAAAGCTGCTGACCACCAGCACGCTGAACACGGTAGTTAAACTTTCATAAACACGGTTTTTCATTGCACTCTCCTCCGTTAACCTGGAGGAGAGTATGCGCGTCAGAGATTAAGTGAACCTTAAGACTTCAATTGGCCTGATAAGACAGCGTCACATCAGGCCATCCGTTTCAGCTTATTCATCAATTCGCGGATGTTGCTGCACCAGGCGAGTACGTTTCGCCTGCAAATCGGCAATCTCGTGGTCAATATCATCGATTTTCTGCTCGATATTATCGTAATGCTCGACGAGAATTTCCTTCGCTTCCTGTATATCTGACGCCGCCGGTGTCGCACCTTTCAACGGACGATTTGCCGTCTCTTTCATGGTTACGCCGGTGATTAAACCAACCACCGCCACTACCATCAGGTAATAGGCTGGCATCATCAGATTCTGCGAGCTTTCGACCAGCCAGGCCGCCAGCGTTGGCGTCAGACCGGCAACCAGCACCGAAATATTAAATGCCGCCGCCAGCGCGCTGTAACGGATATGCGTCGGGAACATCGCTGGCAAGGTAGAAGCCATAACGCCCGTAAAGCAGTTAAGGATCACCGCCAGCATCAGTAACCCGGCAAAAATCAGGCCGATGACGTTACTGTTAATCAGAATAAACGCCGGGATTGCCAACACAAACAGTGCAACACTACCAAGTAGCACAAACGGACGACGGCCAAAACGGTCACTCAGCAAGCCCATCACCGGCTGGACAAACAGCATACCGATCATAATGGCGATAATAATCAGCACCCCGTGGTCTTCGGAGTAATGCAGGTTATGCGACAAATAACTCGGCATATAGGTCAGCAACATGTAGTAAGTCACGTTGGTGGCAATTACCAGACCAATACATGTCAACAGGCTGCGCCAGTATTTAGTGGCAATCTCTTTAAACGAGACTTTCGGGCCATCCTGCAAACCTTCACGGTCGCCCTGTTCCAGTTTATCAACATGCTGCTGGAACGCCGGGGTCTCTTCCAGCGCATGGCGCAGGTAAAGCCCGATAATCCCTAACGGCAGAGCAATAAAGAACGGAATACGCCAGCCCCAGTCGAGGAAGTTCGCTTCGCCGACAATGGTCGAAATTAACACCACCACGCCCGCACCCAGCACAAACCCGGCAATAGAACCGAAGTCCAGCCAGCTGCCCATAAAGCCACGTTTACGGTCAGGGGAGTATTCCGCAACAAATATCGACGCCCCGGTATATTCACCACCAACCGAGAAACCTTGTGCCATCTTACAGATCAACAGCAGAATCGGTGCCCAAATACCAATCGTGTCGTAGGACGGTATTAAGCCAATACAGAACGTACTGATCGACATAATCACAATAGTGATAGCGAGGATCTTCTGGCGACCATATTTATCGCCCAACATACCAAAGAAGAGTCCGCCAAGCGGTCGAATCAGAAAGGGAACGGAGAAAGTGGCAAGTGCAGCAACCATCTGCACGCTGGGGTCAGCCCCCGGGAAAAAAACTTTACCTAATGCGTAAGCAACAAAACCATAAACACCAAAATCGAACCATTCCATTGCATTACCCAGTGATGCTGCGGTAATGGCTTTACGCAGTTTACCGTCATCAATAATGGTGACATCACGAAGGGTAATCGGTTTTACTTTTTTCCTTTTCAGCATAGCTTTCCTCGCAGAGTTGGCCCATTTCCGCAAACGCCAGAAAAATCAGCGCGACGGCCGCAAAAGGGGAGCGGGAATTGCAGGATGCAATCTCTGTAACAAGCGTAGCGGGTTTGCTTACACCCTCCGGTTAAGGAATGTACAATCAAACCAGTTGACGCCTGAATTGGGCAGTTAATGACCTTTTTACCCTACCAGCGTTTAAATTTGTGATCAACTTCACACATGGATTTCGTTTAGGACTCATTGATGTAACTGATTATTTACACCAAATTTACAGAGAAGATTTCCTCGACCATTGCCCCCGCCAGACGCTGCGCTGAACAGAGTCGTGGCATCCCCAGCGCGACAGTTTGCCAGCGTTGGGTCACTGACCAGCAAACGGGTTGTTTATCTGCCGTGGTCCACTTTCCCAGCCAACTTAAAAAATCAGCATGATCCCCGCCCGTCGGAACGGTCGAAGAGGCAAACCACTGATGGTAATAGTGACGCGTGGTCGGGGCCGCATTGATACTCTCTGCCAGATGTTGTGTCGCTTTCACGCGCAAATCACCCAGCAACAACGCCACCGCTTGCGGGCTTCCCAGACGGCAGGCATCGCCAAATGCCCCCCAGCGCAACTCCTCCAGAACGATAAAACAGCGCCCAGGCAACGACCAGGCGTTATACGCCCCAGCACGCCAGCGGGTAAAAATTTGCTCGCTCTGTTCACCCGCCTGCACCAGTAGGCCTCGTTGCGTTAACGCCTTTTCCTTCCAGCGACAACGGGCTGAAAACCACTCATACAAGGCGGCAATTTGCTGGGGGAGCTCCGGGAAAGCAGAGTGCTGGCGGTGATCCATTTTTTGCAGCAGCGCCAGATGTTGCGCGATCTGCGTCAGCGCCAGATGACCGGGATCCAGCATCGAAGCCAGTTTTTCCACCAATGTCAGACGCAGGCTAAGCGGCGCATTTAACATCCCGCCGTTCGTCCATGCCTGAAGCTGCACACGCGCAAGAAGTTCCTGCATCAGTCGTTCACGAAACTGCTGCTGATGGGCTTGTGGATGGCGGGCATCATCGCCCTGCGCCAGATCCACTAAAAAGCGCGGATGAACCGACTCCAGCACGCGACCGGGGCCGTCCAGTAACGTCTTGGTCAATATCGTTCTGCCGTGAAAAGTGTTTGAATATCATCGCGTAACAGCTGAGCGTCGGTGTAAATCCAGCTGTGAGTCATCACAGCCTGCTGCAATTGCTGCTGCATCAGCCTGACCACCGATTCATTTTGTTGACGCAGAGCCAGGCTTTCGCGTAAACGCGTCTGTAATTCCGTCAAACATGAAGCGAACTCAGCGAAAAAAGTATTCATGCCTGCCGTAACAGATTCATCGACCTGCTCTGCCAGAACTTTAGCCATTTGTTGGCAATAAAGATCGACTTCTGCGCTTAATGCTCGTTGCAACACACTGTAATCAACCGTCTCTGTCGGGGATTTCTCATTTCCCCGTCCCCAGTCGGGCTGATTCAACCAGCGCGAAAAAGTCTCACGCACAACGCCTAAACGCGTGCTCTGCTCGTCCGTTGCTTCCTGGCGCGAAATGACTTCACTGAACAGCTGGCGAGTGTTGAAGTGGGGAACTGCGCCGTGAAAAACAGGAAAATGAAACCCAGGACGAAACCCTGACTCGCTCAATTCCATTTTGATTTGTTGCTCAATGGGGCGAATAACATCGGTTAACACCCGGCAAAGAGTGGATTCCAGCTCGGCAAAACGCAGCGTAAAGTCGCGACTGATGGTGTTCTGCGCCGTCTGTAACAGTGTCTCACAGCGGGTACGAATCTCGCTTAACGGCTCCGAATCATCCTGAAACCAGGCGGCTAACTGCGCATTCAGCGCATCTTGCTGTTGACGCAGAAAGTGGTTGGCGGAGGTCAGGGCCAGCTCGATTTCATGTTTAATCTCGCCGCTCACCTGCGCCTGATTGAGTTGCAATAGCTGCAAACTTTCTTCGACCTGATGGATATTTTGCCGCAATTGTTCACAAGCGACGTTTAACCCGTGCGCACGAAAATCCAGGTATTCCCGCGCCTGCTGCGCGTAATTCAACAGTTTATGCGCGGCAGATCGCAGAGCATACAACGAGGCGTTAGCGTAAGCGGCATGAAGCAACGCCTGAATTGGCTGGGCGAACAGCGAATCTTCCCACAACTGATCGGCAGCATGACGAATATGTTCGAGGTCCGCCAGATCGGCATGACGCCAGCGCCTGCCGAGCGCGGCATGGGCAAAATCTTCCACCCAGCGTTGTTGCTCTGGCGGTGGTAACTTACCGTTGTTGGCTAACTCATGGCGCGCCCGATTCGCCAGGTAGCCCCACATCGACGACACCGGAAATATCTGCTGTGGCGTAATACAGCCTTTCATCAGCGTCCCGGAAATCAGTGCCCGCACCTGGTCGGCGTCGTCACTGTTACGATCCTGTTGATCGAACTTATTGACCAGCACATACAGCGGCACCGATTGCCCCACCGCCAAAATCGCCTCACGGACCTCTTCATCGGAGATCGATTTCAGTTGCGTATAATCCAGCACCGCCAGTACCGCCGAGGCGCGTGCCAGCTGCTGGTTAAGCATTTTTTGCAGATGCGGTTGCCCGGCTTCATTTGGCCCAGGGGTATCCAGTAACGTCAACTGACCGGGATAACTCTCCAGCCCCGCCAGATGGACAAACTCCACTTCAATCACGGGAATATACTCAATGGCGGCGTAAGCAGAAAAAGGAAAATCGACGTCCAGCGCCTTCGCCAGTCGCACCAAATCATTCAAACTTTTCAGACAATGAAAAATAGGCTGGGCACCCAGATAATATTTTTCGAAAGCGACGCCATTTTCGATCCGCTGCATAAGCGCACGCATATCTTTATCTATTTCCAGCACATCGGTCAGATGCTTAATATCGCAATCACACAGGCGCTGTTGTAATTTTTGAATTAAACAATCGATTGGCGCGACATGTGAAAAATGCAGTACCGGTTCCTTTTGCCCGGGCGTATGGCGAATAAGCGTCGGCAGCGCAGTCATTGGGCGATTACGATTAGGCAAAACCTCCGTACCAACAATGGCATTAATGGTAGTTGATTTCCCTGCTTTCATGGTACCGACAATCGCCAGCACCATTTCCAGTCGGGAAATTTTACGCAACTCATTATTCAGCATCGCGTGACGTTCGGCGATATTAGGCTGACTCCAGGGTAAAGCCAGTTGTGGCGCATCGTCTCCGGGGACAGAGAGAGGCATTTTTTCCAGTAACTGCAACTGTTGGCGAGAAAGCTGTAACAGGCGTTCAGCCTCCTGACTTAACTCATACAGGGTCTGTGTGTACATAGAAAATTCTTCCTTAAAGCAAATTTTATTACTTTTATTTAGCCAGATTGTTTTTGAGTTCTGTTTTCGGCTTTTATAATTACTGCAAGAAATAATTTTATATTTAGAGTATTATTTTTTATTAGAATAAATAACGTCTTCCGATACGTTTAAAACGTCAGAAAGATAAAAATATCATTTGAATTAAAAAAAGAACAAGTAGAGCATTAACCTTATCTTAAATAATAAATGGAGGCAAAAAGATTATTTTCTTTTTGCGTTTACTTTCAAATGAAAACGATCGTCGTCTAAAATCAGCAGTACCCCCGACAAACTCAGGGATTTTGTGTATAATTGCGGCCTTTTTCGGCAATCTGCCGTTTTTTGGCGCTTTTGCCCTGCTGACTTTTGAGGAAATCCACATGTCATTACCACACTGCCCAAAATGCAACTCCGAATACACCTACGAAGATAACGGCATGTACATCTGCCCGGAATGTGCCTACGAATGGAACGACGCAGAACCTGCACAGGAAAGCGACGAGCTGATCGTTAAAGATGCTAACGGCAATCTGCTGGCTGACGGCGACAGCGTTACCATCATTAAAGATCTGAAAGTGAAAGGTAGCTCTTCGATGCTGAAAATTGGCACCAAAGTGAAAAACATCCGCCTGGTTGAAGGCGACCATAACATCGATTGCAAAATCGACGGTTTTGGTCCGATGAAACTGAAATCTGAGTTTGTGAAAAAGAACTGATTGTATTGTGATCGGTAAGCCGGATAAGGCGCTCGCGCCGCATCCGGCAACGATGCCGACAGCCTGATGCGACGCTGACCGCGTCTTATCAGGCTTCCCTCTCATCTGTATAAATTTCGAACTACACTTAACTGGCTTCTCTTAACTGAGGTCACCATCATGCCGTTAAGTCCCTACCTCTCTTTTGCCGGTAACTGTGCCGACGCAATTGCTTATTATCAACGTACGTTGGGCGCTGAACTGCTCTATAAAATCAGCTTCGGCGAAATGCCAAAATCAGCGCAGGACAGCGCCGAGAACTGCCCTTCCGGAATGCAATTTCCCGATACCGCCATCGCCCACGCCAATGTGCGCATTGCCGGAAGCGATATCATGATGAGCGATGCTATACCGTCAGGAAAAGCCAGCTACTCCGGCTTTACGCTGGTGCTCGATTCGCAACAGGTCGAAGAAGGAAAACGCTGGTTTGATAACCTTGCAGCTAACGGAAAAATCGAAATGGCCTGGCAGGAAACTTTCTGGGCGCATGGCTTTGGCAAAGTCACCGATAAATTTGGCGTACCGTGGATGATTAATGTCGTCAAACAACAACCAACGCACTAACCCGCCGGGAGGGCCGCCCTCCCGCACTGTCATCGAAATCTCGTTAACTCTTCATCCGTTAGTCACTTTTAGTTAACAAAATCGTCACAATAATCCGCCACGATGGAGCCACTTTTTTAGGGAGGCTGCATCATGCAAACGATTATCCGTGTCGAGAAGCTCGCCAAAACCTTCAATCAGCATCAGGCGCTGCACGCGGTTGATCTGAACATTCATCACGGTGAAATGGTGGCTCTGCTTGGGCCGTCGGGTTCCGGCAAATCCACCCTTTTACGTCACTTAAGCGGTTTGATTACCGGCGATAAATCTGCCGGTAGCCATATCGAGCTGCTGGGCCGCACAGTCCAGCGCGAAGGCCGCCTGGCCCGCGATATCCGCAAAAGCCGCGCCAACACCGGCTACATCTTCCAACAATTCAACCTGGTGAATCGCCTGAGCGTACTGGAGAACGTGCTGATTGGCGCGCTCGGCAGCACGCCATTCTGGCGCACCTGTTTTAGCTACTTCACCCGCGAGCAGAAACAGCGCGCGTTACAGGCGCTGACCCGCGTTGGCATGGTGCATTTTGCCCATCAGCGCGTTTCCACCCTCTCCGGCGGGCAACAGCAGCGTGTGGCGATTGCCCGCGCGCTGATGCAGCAGGCGAAGGTGATTCTGGCCGATGAACCCATCGCCTCGCTGGACCCGGAATCAGCGCGCATCGTGATGGACACCCTGCGCGACATCAACCAGAACGACAGCATTACCGTGGTCGTCACGCTGCATCAGGTGGATTACGCCCTGCGCTACTGCGAACGCATCGTCGCCCTGCGCCAGGGGCACGTCTTCTACGACGGCAGCAGCCAACAGTTTGATAACGAACGCTTTGATCATCTCTATCGCAGCATCAACCGCGTCGAAGAGAACGCGAAAGCTGCCTGACATCCCCATCATTGAGGAAAACGAATGAACGCTAAGATAATTGCCTCGCTGGCCTTCACCAGCATGTTCAGCCTCAGCACCCTGTTAAGCCCGGCGCACGCCGAAGAGCAGGAAAAGGCGCTGAATTTCGGCATTATTTCAACGGAATCACAGCAAAACCTGAAACCGCAATGGACGCCGTTCTTACAGGATATGGAGAAGAAGCTGGGCGTAAAGGTCAACGCCTTCTTTGCCCCGGACTACGCGGGCATTATCCAGGGGATGCGCTTCAATAAAGTGGATATCGCCTGGTACGGCAATCTGTCGGCGATGGAAGCGGTGGATCGCGCCAACGGTCAGGTCTTCGCCCAGACGGTCGCAGCAGATGGATCGCCGGGTTACTGGAGCGTGTTGATCGTCAACAAAGACAGTCCGATCAACAACCTGAACGATCTGCTGGCGAAGCGTAAAGATCTCACCTTCGGCAATGGCGATCCTAACTCTACCTCTGGCTTCCTCGTCCCCGGCTACTACGTCTTCGCCAAAAACAATATCTCCGCCAGCGACTTCAAGCGCACCGTCAACGCCGGGCATGAAACCAACGCGCTGGCCGTCGCCAACAAGCAGGTGGATGTGGCGACCAACAACACCGAAAACCTCGACAAGCTGAAAACCTCCGCGCCAGAGAAGCTCAAAGAACTGAAGGTGATCTGGAAGTCGCCGCTGATCCCAGGCGATCCGATCGTCTGGCGCAAGAATCTTTCCGAAACCACCAAAGACAAGATCTACGACTTCTTTATGAATTACGGCAAAACGCCGGAAGAGAAAGCGGTGCTGGAACGCCTGGGCTGGGCCCCGTTCCGCGCCTCCAGCGACCTGCAACTGGTGCCGATTCGCCAGCTCGCGCTGTTTAAAGAGATGCAGGGCGTGAAAGGCAATAAAGGGCTGAATGAGCAGGACAAGCTGGCAAAAACTAGCGCCATTCAGGCGCAACTGGATGACCTGGACCGCCTGAACAACGCGTTAAGCGCGATGAGTTCGGTGAGTAAAGCGGTGCAGTAATGTGCTCGATCGGTCCCCTCTCCCACAGGGAGAGGGAGAAAACATTAAACGGAGCAATATATGCAAACCATCACCATCGCCCCACCCAAGCGCAGCTGGTTCTCGCTTCTGAGCTGGGCCGTTGTTATCGCCGTGCTGGTCGTCTCGTGGCAGGGCGCGGAAATGGCCCCGCTCACGCTGATTAAAGACGGCGGCAACATGGCGACGTTCGCCGCCGACTTCTTCCCGCCCGATTTCAGCCAGTGGCAGGATTACCTCACCGAAATGGCCGTCACGCTGCAAATCGCCGTCTGGGGCACCGCGCTGGCGGTGGTTCTCTCCATCCCCTTCGGCCTGATGAGTGCTGAAAACCTGGTACCGTGGTGGGTCTACCAACCTGTACGCCGCCTGATGGACGCCTGCCGCGCCATTAACGAGATGGTCTTCGCCATGCTGTTCGTGGTCGCCGTCGGTCTCGGTCCGTTCGCTGGCGTACTGGCGCTGTTTATCCACACCACCGGCGTGCTCTCCAAACTGCTTTCCGAAGCGGTAGAAGCAATTGAACCCGGCCCGGTGGAAGGTATTCGCGCCACCGGTGCCAACAAGCTCGAAGAGATCCTCTACGGCGTGCTGCCGCAGGTGATGCCGCTGCTGATCTCCTACTCCCTCTATCGCTTCGAATCCAACGTCCGTTCGGCCACCGTTGTTGGCATGGTCGGCGCTGGCGGGATCGGCGTCACCCTGTGGGAAGCGATTCGCGGTTTCCAGTTCCAGCAAACCTGCGCCCTGATGGTGCTGATTATCGTCACGGTCAGCCTGCTGGATTTCCTCTCTCAACGGTTGCGTAAGCACTTTATCTGATAAGCGAGGCATTGATATCTATGCACTTGTCTACACATCCGACCAGCTACCCAACACGCTATCAGGAGATAGCCGCAAAACTTGAGCAGGAGCTTCGTCAACACTACCGCTGCGGCGACTATCTTCCCGCCGAGCAGCAACTGGCGGCGCGCTTTGAGGTGAACCGCCACACCCTGCGCCGCGCCATCGACCAACTGGTGGAAAAAGGCTGGGTACAGCGCCGTCAGGGCGTCGGCGTGCTGGTGCTGATGCGCCCGTTCGATTACCCGCTCAACGCTCAGGCGCGTTTTAGCCAGAACCTGCTGGATCAGGGCAGCCATCCCACCAGCGAAAAACTGCTGTCTGTGCTGCGCCCGGCCTCCGGTCACGTCGCTGACGCGCTGGGGATAACCGAGGGCGAGAACGTTATCCACCTGCGCACCCTGCGCCGGGTCAACGGCGTCGCGCTCTGTTTAATCGACCACTACTTTGCGGACCTCACCCTCTGGCCGACGCTGCAACGCTTCGACAGCGGCTCGCTGCACGATTTTCTGCGCGAGCAAACGGGGATTGCGCTGCGCCGCAGCCAGACGCGGATCAGCGCCCGCCGCGCCCAGGCCAAAGAGTGCCAGCGTCTTGAAATCCCGAATATGTCGCCGCTGCTGTGCGTGCGCACCCTTAACCACCGTGACGGTGAAAGCAGCCCGGCGGAGTACTCCGTCAGCCTGACGCGCGCCGACATGATTGAATTCACTATGGAGCACTGAATGCACGCAGATACCGCGACCCGCCAGCACTGGATGTCCGTACTGGCACACAGCCAACCGGCTGAACTGGCAGCCCGCCTGAAGGCGCTGAACATCACTGCCGACTATGAAGTAATCCGCGCCGCTGAAACCGGCCTGGTGCAGATTCAGGCGCGGATGGGTGGCACCGGCGAACGCTTTTTTGCTGGCGACGCCACGCTCACCCGCGCCGCCGTACGCCTGACTGACGGCACGCTCGGCTACAGCTGGGTGCTGGGGCGCGACAAACAGCACGCCGAACGCTGCGCGCTGATCGACGCGCTGATGCAGCAAACCCGCCATTTTCAAAACTTATCAGAAACTCTTATTGCCCCGCTGAACGCTGACCGTATGGCACGCATTGCCGCACGCCAGGCCGAAGTAAACGCCAGCCGGGTCGACTTCTTTACGATGGTTCGCGGAGATAACGCATGACCCTGGAAACCGCTTTTATGCTTCCCGTGCAGGATGCCCAGCACAGTTTTCGTCGCCTGTTAAAGGCCATGAGCGAGCCGGGCGTGATTGTCGCCCTGCATCAGCTCAAGCGCGGCTGGCAGCCGCTGAATATCGCCACCACCAGCGTGCTGCTGACGCTGGCCGATAACGACACGCCGGTGTGGCTTTCTGCGCCATTAAGTAACGATATCGTCAGCCAGAGCCTGCGTTTTCATACCAACGCGCCGCTGGTCAGCCAGCCGGAACTGGCGACCTTCGCGGTAACGGATGAGGCGATTTCCAGCGAACAGCTCAACGCTCTTTCCAGCGGCACCGCTGTTGCGCCGGAAGCGGGCGCGACGCTGATTTTACAGGTCGTCAGCCTGAGCGGCGGGCGCATGCTGCGCCTTACTGGCGCGGGTATTGCCGAAGAACGAATGATCGCTCCGCAGCTGCCGGAGTGCATTCTGCACGAACTCACCGAGCGCCCGCACCCGTTCCCGCTCGGCATCGACCTGATCCTGACCTGCGGCGAGCGGTTGCTGGCTATCCCGCGAACCACTCATGTGGAGGTGTGCTGATGTACGTTGCCGTGAAAGGGGGCGAGAAGGCGATCGACGCCGCCCACGCCCTGCAAGAGAGCCGACGCCGGGGCAATACCGATTTGCCTGAACTGAGCGTCGCCCAGATTGAACAGCAGCTTAACCTTGCGGTGGATCGCGTGATGACCGAAGGCGGCATTGCCGACCGCGAACTGGCGGCGCTGGCGCTGAAACAGGCCAGCGGCGATAACGTCGAAGCGATTTTCCTGCTACGCGCCTACCGCACCACGCTGGCGAAGCTGGCGGTAAGCGAGCCGCTCGACACCACCGGGATGCGTCTCGAACGGCGTATTTCAGCGGTTTATAAAGATATTCCCGGCGGCCAGCTGCTTGGCCCAACCTACGACTACACCCATCGCCTGCTCGATTTCACCCTGCTGGCAAACGGCGAAGCGCCGACGCTGACCACAGCCGACAGCGAACAACAGCCGTCGCCGCACGTTTTCAGCCTGCTGGCGCGTCAGGGGCTGGCGAAGTTTGAAGAAGATAGCGGCGCACAGCCGGACGACATCACCCGCACGCCGCCGGTTTACCCCTGCTCACGCTCCTCCCGCCTGCAACAATTAATGCGCGGCGACGAAGGCTATTTGCTGGCGCTGGCCTACTCCACCCAGCGTGGTTACGGGCGCAATCACCCGTTCGCGGGCGAGATCCGCAGTGGCTATATCGACGTGTCTATTGTGCCGGAAGAGCTGGGATTTGCGGTGAACGTCGGCGAACTGCTGATGACCGAATGTGAAATGGTCAACGGTTTTATCGACCCGCCGGATGAGCCGCCGCACTTCACGCGCGGCTACGGACTGGTGTTCGGCATGAGCGAGCGCAAAGCGATGGCAATGGCGCTGGTTGACCGTGCGTTGCAGGCTCCGGAGTACGGCGAGCACGCGACAGGCCCGGCACAGGATGAAGAGTTCGTGCTGGCGCATGCCGACAACGTCGAAGCCGCAGGCTTTGTCTCGCACCTTAAACTCCCGCACTACGTCGATTTCCAGGCCGAACTGGAGCTACTCAAACGTCTGCAACAGGAGCAGAACCATGGCTAATCTGAGCGGCTACAACTTTGCCTACCTCGACGAGCAGACCAAACGCATGATCCGCCGCGCCATCTTAAAAGCGGTGGCGATCCCCGGTTATCAGGTGCCGTTTGGCGGGCGCGAGATGCCGATGCCCTACGGCTGGGGAACCGGCGGCATACAGCTTACCGCCAGCGTGATTGGCGAAAGCGATGTGCTGAAGGTGATTGACCAGGGCGCGGACGACACCACCAACGCGGTGTCGATCCGTAACTTCTTTAAGCGCGTGACCGGGGTAAACACCACTGAACGTACGGACGATGCGACGCTTATCCAGACGCGTCACCGCATCCCCGAAACGCCGCTGACCGAAGATCAGATCATTATCTTCCAGGTGCCAATCCCGGAACCGCTGCGCTTTATCGAGCCGCGCGAAACGGAAACCCGCACTATGCACGCGCTGGAGGAGTACGGCGTGATGCAGGTGAAGCTGTATGAAGATATCGCCCGCTTCGGTCATATCGCCACCACCTATGCCTATCCGGTGAAGGTGAACGGGCGCTACGTGATGGACCCGTCGCCGATCCCGAAATTCGATAACCCAAAAATGGACATGATGCCCGCCCTGCAGCTGTTCGGCGCAGGACGCGAGAAGCGCATCTATGCGGTGCCGCCGTTTACCCGCGTGGAAAGCCTCGATTTCGACGATCACCCGTTCACCGTTCAACAGTGGGATGAGCCGTGCGCCATCTGCGGATCGACCCACAGCTATCTCGACGAAGTGGTACTGGATGACGCCGGAAACCGCATGTTTGTCTGCTCCGATACCGATTATTGCCGCCAACAGAGCGAGGCGAAAAGCCAATGAATCAACCGTTACTTTCGGTCAATAACCTGACCCACCTTTACGCGCCGGGCAAAGGCTTTAGCGATGTCTCTTTTGATTTATGGCCGGGGGAAGTGCTGGGCATTGTCGGGGAGTCCGGCTCCGGGAAGACCACGCTGCTGAAATCAATCTCCGCGCGCCTGACGCCGCAGCAGGGGGAGATTCGCTATGAAAACCGCTCCCTCTATGGCATGAGCGAAGCCGACCGCCGCCGTTTACTGCGCACCGAATGGGGCGTGGTACATCAGCATCCGCTCGACGGCCTGCGCCGCCAGGTGTCGGCAGGCGGCAATATCGGCGAGCGGCTGATGGCGACCGGGGCGCGTCATTACGGCGACATCCGCGCCACCGCGCAGAAGTGGCTGGAAGAGGTGGAGATTCCCGCCAACCGGATCGACGACCTGCCGACCACCTTTTCCGGCGGTATGCAGCAACGTTTGCAGATTGCCCGCAACCTGGTGACGCATCCGAAGCTGGTGTTTATGGATGAACCGACCGGCGGGCTGGATGTATCGGTACAGGCGCGCCTGCTCGATCTGCTGCGCGGTCTGGTGGTGGAGCTGAATCTGGCGGTGGTGATTGTCACCCACGATCTGGGCGTCGCCCGCCTGCTGGCGGACCGTTTGCTGGTGATGAAACAGGGGCAAGTGGTGGAGAGTGGGTTAACCGACCGCGTGCTCGACGACCCGCACCACCCGTACACCCAGTTGCTGGTGTCATCGGTTTTGCAGAATTGAGCCGGTGCCGGATGCGGCGTAAACGCCTTATCTGGCCTACAAATGCGCTCCCCGTAGGTCGGATAAGACGCATCCGACACCCGAACCACGAGGCGAAAAATGATTAACGTACAAAACGTCAGTAAAACCTTCATCCTGCACCAGCAAAACGGCGTGCGCCTGCCCGTCTTACAACGTGCCTCGCTCACCGTCAACGCGGGCGAATGCGTGGTGCTCCACGGCCATTCCGGCAGCGGCAAATCAACCTTGCTGCGCTCGCTGTACGCCAACTATCTGCCCGACGAAGGGCAAATCCAGATTAAACACGGCGACGAATGGGTAGACCTGGTCACCGCGCCAGCGCGCAAAGTGGTGGAAATCCGCAAAACCACCGTCGGCTGGGTGAGCCAGTTTCTGCGCGTCATCCCGCGTATTTCGGCGCTGGAAGTGGTGATGCAGCCGCTGCTCGATATCGGCGTACCGCGTGAAGCCTGCGCCGCTAAAGCCGCCCGATTACTGACGCGCCTGAACGTGCCGGAACGCCTGTGGCACCTGGCACCATCGACCTTCTCCGGCGGCGAACAGCAGCGCGTCAACATCGCGCGCGGTTTTATCGTCGACTATCCGATTCTGCTGCTGGATGAACCCACCGCCTCGCTGGACGCTAAAAACAGCGCTGCCGTAGTGGAACTGATCCGCGAAGCCAAAGCCCGCGGCGCGGCCATCGTCGGTATCTTCCATGACGAAGCCGTACGCAATGACGTCGCCGACCGCCTGCACCCAATGGGAGTCTCTTCATGATTATCAATAACGTCAAACTGGTGCTGGAAAATGAAGTGGTGCACGGTTCACTGGAAGTACAGGATGGCGAAATTCGCGCCTTTGCCGAAAGCCAGAGCCGCCAGCCAGAAGCGATGGACGGCGAAGGTGGCTGGCTACTACCCGGCCTGATTGAGCTGCATACCGACAACCTCGATAAATTCTTCACCCCGCGCCCGAAAGTCGACTGGCCCGCCCATTCGGCGATGAGCAGCCACGACGCGCTGATGGTGGCAAGCGGCATCACCACCGTACTGGACGCCGTGGCGATTGGTGATGTGCGCGACGGCGGCGATCGGCTGGAGAATCTGGAGAAGATGATCAACGCCATCGAAGAGACGCAGAAACGCGGCGTCAACCGCGCCGAGCACCGCCTGCACCTGCGCTGCGAACTGCCGCACCACACCACGTTGCCGCTGTTTGAAAAACTGGTGCAGCGCGAACCGGTGACGCTGGTATCGCTGATGGACCACTCGCCAGGCCAGCGCCAGTTCGCCAATCGCGAGAAGTATCGCGAATATTATCAGGGCAAATATTCCCTCACCGATGCGCAGATGCAGCAGTACGAAGAAGAGCAATTGGCGCTCGCCGCACGCTGGTCGCAGCCAAATCGCGAAACCATCGCCGCAATGTGCCGCGCGCGACACATTGCGCTCGCCAGCCACGATGACGCCACGCACGCCCACGTTGCCGAATCCCACCAGCTTGGTAGCGTGATCGCCGAATTTCCCACCACGTTCGAAGCGGCAGAAGCCTCGCGCAAGCATGGCATGAACGTGCTGATGGGCGCGCCGAATATCGTGCGCGGCGGTTCGCACTCCGGCAACGTGGCGGCCAGTGAACTGGCGCAGCTTGGCCTGCTGGATATCCTCTCTTCCGACTACTACCCCGCCAGCCTGCTCGATGCGGCATTTCGCGTCGCCGATGACGAGAGCAACCGCTTTACGCTGCCGCAGGCGGTGAAGCTGGTGACTAAAAATCCGGCGCAGGCGCTTAATCTTCAGGATCGCGGGGTGATTGGCGAGGGCAAACGCGCCGACCTGGTGCTGGCGCATCGCAAGGGCAACCACATTCATATCGACCACGTCTGGCGTCAGGGTAAAAGGGTGTTCTGATGACGGGAAAACTGATTTGGTTAATGGGGGCCTCTGGCTCCGGAAAAGACAGTCTGTTGACGGAACTCCGCCAGCGGGAACAAACTCAGTTACTGGTGGCGCATCGCTACATCACGCGCGATGCCAGCGCCGGAAGCGAAAATCATATCGCCCTGAGCGAGCAGGAGTTTTTTACCCGCGCGGGGCAAAATCTGCTGGCCTTAAGCTGGCACGCCAACGGCCTGTATTATGGCATCGGCGTCGAGATTGACCTCTGGCTGCACGCTGGATTTGACGTGGTGGTCAACGGCTCACGCGCCCATCTGCCGCAGGCGCGGGCGCGCTATCAATCGGCGCTGCTGCCCGTTTGTTTACAGGTTTCGCCAGAGATCCTGCGCCAGCGCCTGGAAAACCGTGGTCGTGAAAATGCCAGTGAAATTAACGCCCGACTAGCACGCGCTGCCCGCTATACTCCTCAGGATTGTCTTACGCTCAATAATGACGGCAGCCTGCGCCAGTCGGTCGACACGCTGCTGACGCTGATTCATCAGAAGGAGAAAAACCATGCCTGCTTGTGAGCTTCGCCCGGCTACGCAGTACGACACCGACGCAGTTTACGCGCTGATTTGTGAGCTAAAACAGGCGGAGTTTGACCACCATGCGTTTCGCGTGGGGTTTAACGCCAATCTGCGCGACCCGAACATGCGCTACCATTTGGCGCTGCTGGATGGCGAAGTTGTCGGCATGATCGGCCTGCATTTGCAGTTTCATCTGCATCATGTCAACTGGATCGGCGAAATTCAGGAACTGGTGGTGATGCCGCAGGCGCGCGGTCTGAACATCGGCAGTAAATTACTGGCATGGGCAGAAGAAGAAGCCCGCCAGGCCGGGGCAGAAATGACTGAGCTTTCCACCAACGTCAAGCGCCACGACGCGCACCGTTTCTATCTGCGCGAAGGCTACGAGCAGAGCCATTTCCGCTTCACCAAGGCGCTGTAACATGAGCCTGACCCTCACACTTACTGGCACTGGCGGCGCACAGGGCGTTCCCGCATGGGGCTGTGAGTGCGCGGCCTGCGCCAGAGCGCGGCGCTCACCGCAGTATCGCCGCCAGCCATGCAGCGGCGTCGTGAAGTTTAACGACGCGATCACCCTGATCGACGCCGGGCTGCACGATCTCGCCGATCGCTGGTCGCCCGGATCGTTCCAGCAGTTTTTGCTGACGCACTACCATATGGATCACGTGCAGGGGCTGTTTCCGCTGCGCTGGGGCGTGGGCGATTCGATCCCGGTCTACGGCCCGCCGGATGAACAGGGCTGCGACGATCTGTTTAAACATCCGGGCCTGCTTGATTTCAGCCACACGGTGGAGCCATTTGTGATGTTTGATTTGCAGGGATTACAGGTCACGCCGCTGCCGCTCAACCATTCGAAACTCACTTTCGGCTATCTACTGGAAACGGCACATAGCCGGGTGGCGTGGCTGTCTGACACCGCAGGCCTGCCGGAAAAAACGCTGAAATTTTTACGCAATAATCAGCCACAGGTAATGGTGATTGATTGCAGCCACCCACCGCGCGAGGATGCACCGCGTAATCACTGTGATTTAAACACCGTGCTGGCGCTAAATGAGGTTATCTGTTCGCCGCGCGTGATTCTGACACATATCAGCCACCAGTTTGATGCGTGGCTGATGGAGAACGTACTGCCGTCGGGGTTTGAGGCGGGTTTTGATGGGATGGAGATTGGGGTGGCGTGATGGGAGGGAATGTGCGCGCTGGCCCCCTCACCCTAACCCTCTCCCCAGAGGGGCGAGGGGACCGATTGTGCTCGATATTGAATATTGCGCTGGTTTTCTCCCTCGCCCCATTGGGGAGAGGGCCGGGGTGAGGGGCGATGCCTGCTCCATACCCAACATCAACGCCCATACTCATCTTCCATTCTCCGCTCTTCATCTTCTAGCTGCCGACGCTCCTGATCCAGCTGGCGCTGGCGATCGTCCAGCTGCCTGCGGCGATCTTCAAACTGGCGGCGGCGATCGTCATATTGTCTGCGCCGATCGTCGTTCACTTCACGCTGCCAGCCGTCGTCGCGCGAATCTTCATAGTCTCGCCCACGGTCAGGGTTATAAGCGTCGTTAATCGCCTGCTGAATATTGCCAATGGTGTCGTCGATAATATCGGCCTGGGCCGGAACGGTGGACAGCGTGAGCAGGGTGAATAAAAGAAATAGCGGAAAGCGTTTCATTAGCCAACCTCAAAAAGAAACTCTATCCACATTAGTCATTACTCATCCATGCAAGTAGTGGATGAATCTCAATTTCTCCGCTGCTCTATTGCCGTAATCGCCTCCACGCGTTGTTGATGACGACCGCCTTCGTACTGCGCGCCCAGCCACGCATCCACAATCATTTTTGCCAGTTCGAGGCCAACCACTCGTGAACCAAAAGCCAGTGCAACTTCACTGGCGTAATGCGGATAATCAGTACGCTCTGACGACCTGGTTTCTTTATCAATCCCCTCACTCATTGACCATGAATAAAAGGCTGGCACAGCAACGCAGAATCCTGCGGTGCCAGCGACATGACCGCCCATTGCTCCGGTACGTTTTTTAATAAAAAACACCGGTTGCATTGATTAATTGTGCTCAGTATTTGCCGAAGTACAATATATATAATAAATATATAAAACACCTCATATTATTTACAGAGATAATAAATTCGCGTACTTTTCCCTCTTCAGCACAAATGCCTAATAAAGTGGCGCGTTCAGCTCACACTTCTACTTATTAAAGTCGCAATTTCCCAATTATGATAACGCCAGCTTTAAATGACGTATTTTGCATGGATTACATATTTACGACATAAATGATAAATGGAGATTTATATGAATAACTCTCGGTTATTCCGTTTGAGCAGGATTGTTATTGCGTTAACTGCCGCCAGCGGCATGATGGTAAATACCGCTTACGCAACAGATGAAGCGAAAGCCGCCACTCAATATACCCAACAGATTAATCAGAATTACGCCAAATCATTACCTTTTAGCGATCGTCAAGATTTTGACGATGCCCAGCGTGGATTTATCGCTCCGCTGCTGGATGAAGGTATTCTGCGTGATGCTAACGGCAAAGTTTACTACCGCGCAGACGATTACAAATTTGATATTAATGCCGCTGCGCCGGAAACCGTAAACCCCAGCCTGTGGCGTCAGTCGCAAATCAACGGTATTTCTGGCCTGTTCAAAGTCACCGATAAAATGTATCAGGTGCGCGGCCAGGATATCTCTAACATTACGTTCGTTGAGGGCGAGAAAGGCATTATTGTTATCGACCCGCTGGTGACGCCGCCTGCCGCAAAAGCCGCACTTGATCTTTACTTCCAGCATCGTCCGCAAAAACCGATTGTTGCTGTGATTTACACCCACAGCCACGCCGACCATTATGGCGGTGTGAAAGGCATTATCTCTGAAGCGGATGTTAAATCCGGCAAAGTGCAGGTGATCGCTCCGGCAGGCTTTATGGACGAAGCCATCAGCGAAAACGTGCTGGCGGGTAACATCATGAGCCGCCGTGCGCTCTACTCTTACGGTCTGTTACTGCCGCACAACGCGCAAGGCAACGTGGGCAACGGCCTGGGCGTGACGCTGGCAACCGGCGACCCGAGCATTATTGCACCGACTAAAACTATCGTCAGAACTGGCGAGAAGATGATTATCGACGGCCTGGAGTTTGACTTCCTGATGACTCCGGGTAGCGAAGCGCCAGCCGAAATGCACTTCTATATTCCGGCCCTGAAAGCCCTGTGTACCGCCGAGAACGCCACGCATACCCTGCACAACTTCTACACTCTGCGCGGCGCGAAAACCCGCGATACCAGCAAGTGGACCGAGTACCTGAACGAAACGCTGGATATGTGGGGTAACGACGCGGAAGTACTGTTTATGCCGCACACCTGGCCGGTCTGGGGCAATAAGCATATCAATGATTATATTGGTAAATATCGCGATACTATCAAGTACATTCACGACCAGACCCTGCACCTGGCGAACCAGGGCTACACCATGAATGAAATCGGCGACATGATTAAGCTGCCGCCTGCGCTTGCCAATAACTGGGCCAGCCGCGGCTATTACGGTTCTGTCAGCCACAACGCCCGCGCGGTGTATAACTTCTATCTTGGCTATTACGACGGTAACCCGGCTAACCTGCATCCATATGGTCAGGTGGAGATGGGTAAACGTTACGTGCAAGCTCTGGGCGGTTCTGCCCGCGTCATCAACCTGGCGAAAGAAGCGAACAAGCAAGGTGATTATCGCTGGTCGGCAGAACTGCTGAAACAGGTGATTGCCGCCAACCCTGGTGACCAGGTCGCGAAGAATCTGCAAGCGAATAACTTTGAACAGCTGGGCTATCAGGCCGAGTCCGCCACCTGGCGCGGTTTCTACCTGACCGGCGCGAAAGAGCTGCGCGAAGGGGTGCATAAATTCAGCCACGGCACCACCGGTTCCCCGGACACCATTCGCGGAATGTCGGTCGAAATGCTGTTCGACTTTATGTCCGTTCGCCTCGATAGTGCGAAAGCCGCGGGTAAAAATATCAGCCTGAACTTCAATATGAGCAACGGCGATAACCTCAACCTGACGCTGAACGATAGCGTGCTTAACTACCGTAAAACGCTGCAACCTGAAGCCAACGCCTCTTTCTACATCAGCCGTGAAGATCTTCACGCCGTGCTGACCGGACAAGCCAAAATGGCGGATCTGGTAAAAGCGAAGAAAGCCAAAATTATTGGCAATGGCGCGAAACTGGAAGAAATTATTGCCTGTCTGGATAATTTCGATTTGTGGGTGAATATCGTAACCCCAAATTAATGCCACTCACTTTTGGGGGCCCTTAAGCCCCCAAAAGCATTTATTTAAAAAATATATACAGCAAATTAATACATAAAATATATAAGTTATGAATGCGGTGGCTGAATAAAGCTATTTTTATTCATCGAGAAAATAGCCATACTGACGCCTTCAATGGATATTGATATTCACTACAGATATTGTTCGCAGCAGACAGGATGTATTTAATATGCCAACAGTTCTCTCTCGCATGGCGATGCAACTCAAAAAAACAGCCTGGATAATTCCCGTCTTCATGGTTTCGGGATGCTCATTATCTCCGGCAATCCCGGTGATCGGCGCTTATTATCCCAGCTGGTTTTTCTGCGCCATTGCCAGCCTTATTTTGACGCTCATCACGAGGCGAATTATTCAGCGGGCAAATATCAATCTGGCATTTGTCGGAATTATTTATACCGCCCTTTTTGCTCTCTACGCCATGCTGCTCTGGCTGGCATTTTTCTAATCTATTTGAGACGCGCTCATGGAAAGTACGCCGAAAAAAGCTCCTCGCAGTAAATTCCCTGCTCTGTTAGTGGTTGCGTTGGCGCTGGTTGCCCTTGTTTTCGTTATCTGGCGCGTAGACAGTGCGCCATCAACTAATGACGCCTACGCGTCAGCAGATACCATTGATGTGGTGCCGGAAGTCAGCGGTCGCATTGTAGAACTGGCGGTCACCGACAACCAGGCGGTGAAACAGGGTGATTTGCTATTCCGCATCGACCCACGCCCATACGAAGCCAATCTGGCGAAAGCCGAAGCCTCCCTCGCGGCGCTGGATAAGCAAATTATGCTCACCCAACGTAGCGTTGACGCGCAACAGTTTGGTGCCGACTCGGTTAATGCCACGGTAGAAAAAGCCCGTGCCGCCGCGAAACAGGCCACAGATACATTACGCCGCACCGAGCCATTACTGAAAGAAGGTTTTGTCTCAGCGGAAGACGTTGACCGTGCAAGAACTGCGCAGCGCGCCGCAGAAGCCGATCTTAATGCCGTATTGTTGCAGGCGCAGTCAGCCGCCAGTGCCGTCAGCGGCGTCGATGCGCTGGTCGCCCAACGTGCGGCGGTCGAAGCGGATATTGCCCTGACCAAACTGCATCTGGAAATGGCGACCGTTCGCGCGCCGTTTGATGGCCGGGTCATTTCCCTCAAAACCTCCGTCGGGCAATTTGCTTCTGCCATGCGCCCTATTTTTACCCTAATCGACACTCGTCACTGGTACGTGATCGCCAACTTCCGCGAAACCGATCTGAAAAATATTCGCTCAGGTACACCCGCAACGATTCGCCTGATGAGCGACAGCGGCAAAACCTTCGAGGGTAAAGTGGATTCGATTGGCTACGGCGTGCTACCGGATGACGGCGGCCTGGTGCTGGGCGGCCTGCCGAAAGTGTCTCGTTCTATTAACTGGGTCCGCGTTGCCCAGCGTTTTCCGGTCAAAATCATGGTTGAAAAACCTGACCCGGAAATGTTCCGCATCGGCGCTTCGGCAGTCGCTAATCTTGAGCCGCAATAATGAGCGCGCTCAACTCCCTGCCATTACCGGTGGTCAGGCTGCTGGCGTTCTTTCATGAAGAGTTAAGCGAGCGGCGACCAGGCCGCGTGCCGCAGACTATGCAACTCTGGGTAGGCTGCCTGCTGGTGATTCTGATCTCGATGACTTTTGAGATCCCTTTTGTGGCGTTATCACTGGCAGTGCTGTTTTACGGTATTCAGTCGAACGCGTTTTACACCAAATTTGTCGCGATCTTGTTTGTGGTCGCCACGATGCTGGAGATCGCCAGCCTGTTTTTGATCTACAAATGGTCATATGGCGAACCGTTGATCCGATTGATCATTGCCGGACCGATCCTGATGGGCTGTATGTTTTTGATGCGCACCCATCGGTTGGGGCTGGTCTTTTTCGCCGTCGCCATTGTCGCTATTTACGGGCAAACCTTCCCCGCCATGCTCGACTATCCGGAAGTGGTCGTGCGCTTAACCCTGTGGTGTATCGTTGTCGGCCTCTACCCGACGTTATTGATGACGTTAATCGGCGTGCTGTGGTTTCCCAGCCGCGCTATCACGCAGATGCATCAGGCGCTTAATGATCGGCTTGATGATGCCATTAGCCACCTGACGGACAGCCTCACACCGCTACCCGAAAAGCGGATTGAAAGAGAGGCGCTGGCGCTGCAAAAACTCAATGTCTTTTGCCTCGCGGACGATGCCAACTGGCGAACTCAGAGCGCATGGTGGCAAAGCTGCGTGGCAACGGTAACCTACATTTACTCGACGCTGAATCGCTACGATCCCACCTCTTTTGCTGATTCTCAGGCAATTATTGAATTTCGGCAAAAATTAGCCTCAGAAATCAACAAACTGCAGCATGCCATTGCCGAAGGTCAGTGCTGGCAAAGCGACTGGCGGATCACTGAAAGTGAAGCGATGGCGGCACGGGAATGTAACCTGGAGAATATCTGCCAGACATTGTTGCAACTGGGTCAGATGGACCCGAATACGCTGCCAACGCCCGCCACCAAACCGCCATCAATGGTCGCCGACGCTTTTACCAATCCAGACTATATGCGCTACGCGGTAAAAACGCTGCTCGCCTGTTTGATCTGTTACACCTTCTACAGCGGCGTGGACTGGGAAGGCATTCACACCTGTATGCTGACCTGCGTGATCGTCGCTAACCCGAATGTTGGTTCGTCGTATCAGAAAATGGCGCTGCGTTTTGGCGGTGCCTTCTGCGGTGCAATTCTGGCGCTGTTATTCACGTTACTGGTCATGCCCTGGCTGGACAATATTGTCGAATTGCTATTTGTGCTGGCACCGATTTTTCTGTTGGGCGCATGGATTGCCACCAGCTCTGAACGCTCTTCTTATATCGGCACACAGATGGTGGTCACCTTCGCGCTCGCCACGCTCGAAAACGTTTTTGGCCCGGTGTACGACCTGGTGGAAATTCGCGATCGCGCCCTGGGTATCATCATTGGTACCGTGGTGTCCGCGGTGATTTACACCTTTGTCTGGCCTGAAAGTGAAGCGCGCACACTGCCGCAAAAACTGGCTGGCGCGCTGGGTATGTTGAGTAAAGTAATGCGGATCCCACGTCAGCAGGAAGTCACGGCTCTGCGCACTTATCTGCAAATTCGTATAGGTCTGCATGCGGCGTTTAATGCCTGTGAAGAGATGTGCCAACGCGTGGCGCTGGAGCGTCAACTGGACAGCGAAGAACGCGCTTTACTGATTGAACGTTCGCAAACGGTTATTCGTCAGGGCCGCGATATTCTTCACGACTGGGATGCAACCTGGAACTCGGCGCAGGCGCTGGATAACGCACTACAGCCGGACAGAGCAGGTCAGTTTGCCGACGCACTGGAGAAATACGCTGCCGGTCTGGCAACCGCACTCAGCCGTTCTCCTCAAATAACGCTTGAAGAGACACCCGCCTCGCAGGCCATCCTGCCCACCTTATTAAAACAGGAACAACACGTCTGCCAGCTTTTCGCCCGCTTGCCAGACTGGACAGCCCCGGCATTAACGCCCGCCAAGGAACAGGTACAAGGAGCCACGCAATGATCAATCGTCAACTTTCACGTCTGCTGTTGTGCAGCATTCTCGGCAGCACGACGCTGATTTCCGGCTGTGCCCTGGTACGTAAGGATTCTGCACCTCATCAACAGCTCAAACCGGAACAAATCAAACTGGCCGATGATATTCATCTTGCCAGCTCCGGCTGGCCGCAGGCGCAGTGGTGGAAACAACTCAATGACCCGCAGCTGGATGCGCTGATCCAACGGACGCTAAGTGGTTCACACACCCTCGCCGAAGCGAAACTGCGGGAAGAAAAAGCGCAGTCGCAGGCCGATTTGTTAGATGCCGGTTCACAGTTGCAGGTGGCCGCGTTAGGGATGCTCAACCGACAACGTGTCTCGGCGAACGGCTTTTTAAGCCCTTATGCGATGGATGCGCCAGCACTGGGTATGGACGGGCCGTACTATACGGAAGCCACAGTCGGTTTGTTTGCCGGACTGGATCTTGATTTGTGGGGTGTGCATCGCTCAGCGGTTGCCGCCGCCATTGGCGCGCATAATGCCGCGCTGGCAGAAACCGCAGCAGTAGAGCTATCGCTGACCACGGGCGTAGCGCAGCTTTATTACAGTATGCAGGCCAGCTATCAGATGCTCGATCTGTTAGAACAAACACGCGATGTGATTGATTACGCGGTGAAAGCGCACCAGAGTAAAGTGGCGCACGGTCTGGAAGCGCAAGTGCCTTTCCACGGCGCGCGGGCACAGATTCTGGCGGTCGATAAACAAATTGCTGCCGTTAAAGGGCAAATCACCGAAACGCGAGAATCTCTGCGTGCATTGATTGGCGCGGGAGCCAGCGATATGCCGGAGATCAAACCGGTGGCATTACCGCAAGTCCAGACCGGCATTCCGGCGACACTCTCTTATGAGTTGCTCGCCAGACGCCCGGATCTGCAAGCCATGCGCTGGTATGTTCAGGCGTCATTAGATCAGGTGGATTCCGCGCGGGCGCTGTTCTATCCGAGCTTTGATATCAAAGCGTTTTTCGGCCTGGATTCTATCCACCTGGATACCTTATTCAAAAAAACCAGTCGCCAGTTCAACTTTATCCCAGGTCTGAAATTGCCGCTGTTTGACGGTGGACGGTTGAATGCCAATCTCGAAGGCACTCGCGCCGCCAGCAACATGATGATTGAACGTTACAACCAGTCAGTGCTGAATGCGGTGCGCGACGTTGCCGTCAACGGCACGCGTCTGCAAACGCTCAACGACGAGCGAGAGATGCAGGCTGAACGCGTGGAAGCAACGCGCTTCACCCAGCGCGCTGCCGAGGCCGCCTATCAACGCGGCTTAACCAGCCGCTTACAGGCCACCGAAGCCCGGTTACCAGTGCTTGCCGAGGAGATGTCATTACTGATGCTGGACAGCCGCCGGGTGATCCAAAGCATTCAGTTGATGAAATCGCTGGGCGGCGGGTATCAGGCAAGTCCCGTCGTCGAGAAAAAATAAAATGTCTGCCGCGTGATGGCTGTCACGCGGTATTTCGTTTCGTCACGTCAAAACTGACGACAGCCTGTTTTTCGTCAGAGTTTTGAATAAATAGTGCCCGTAATATCAGGGAATGACCCCAAATAAAATGTGGCATAAAAGATGCATACTGTAGTCGAGAGCGCGTATGCGTGATTTGATTAACTGGAGCGAGACCGATGAAAAAAGTCGTCACGGTTTGCCCCTATTGCGCATCAGGTTGCAAAATCAACCTGGTCGTCGATAACGGCAAAATCGTCCGGGCGGAGGCAGCGCAGGGGAAAACCAACCAGGGTACCCTGTGTCTGAAGGGTTATTATGGCTGGGATTTCATTAACGATACCCAGATCCTGACCCCGCGCCTGAAAACCCCCATGATCCGTCGCCAGCGTGGCGGCAAACTCGAACCTGTTTCCTGGGATGAGGCACTGAATTACGTTGCCGAGCGCCTGAGCGCCATCAAAGAGAAGTACGGTCCGGATGCCATCCAGACGACCGGCTCCTCGCGTGGTACGGGTAACGAAACCAACTATGTAATGCAAAAATTTGCGCGCGCCGTTATTGGTACCAATAACGTTGACTGCTGCGCTCGTGTCTGACACGGCCCATCGGTTGCAGGTCTGCACCAATCGGTCGGTAATGGCGCAATGAGCAATGCTATTAACGAAATTGATAATACCGATTTAGTGTTCGTTTTCGGGTACAACCCGGCGGATTCCCACCCAATCGTGGCGAATCACGTAATTAACGCTAAACGTAACGGGGCGAAAATTATCGTCTGCGATCCGCGCAAAATTGAAACCGCGCGCATTGCGGACATGCACATTGCACTGAAAAACGGCTCGAACATCGCGCTGTTGAATGCGATGGGCCATGTCATTATTGAAGAAAATCTGTACGACAAAGCATTCGTCGCTTCCCGTACAGAAGGCTTTGAAGAGTATCGTAAAATCGTTGAAGGCTACACGCCGGAGTCGGTTGAAGATATCACCGGCGTCAGCGCCAATGAGATTCGTCAGGCGGCACGGATGTATGCCCAGGCGAAAAGCGCCGCCATCCTGTGGGGCATGGGTGTAACCCAGTTCTACCAGGGCGTGGAAACCGTGCGTTCTCTGACCAGCCTCGCGATGCTGACCGGTAACCTCGGTAAGCCACATGCGGGTGTTAACCCGGTTCGTGGTCAGAACAACGTACAGGGTGCCTGCGATATGGGCGCGCTGCCGGATACGTATCCGGGATACCAGTACGTGAAAGATCCGGCTAACCGCGAGAAATTCGCCAAAGCCTGGGGCGTGGAAAGCCTGCCTGCTCATACCGGTTATCGCATCAGCGAGCTGCCGCACCGCGCAGCGCATGGTGAAGTGCGTGCCGCGTACATTATGGGCGAAGATCCGCTGCAAACTGACGCGGAGCTGTCGGCAGTACGTAAAGCCTTTGAAGATCTGGAACTGGTTATCGTTCAGGACATCTTTATGACCAAAACCGCGTCGGCGGCGGATGTTATTTTACCGTCAACGTCGTGGGGCGAGCATGAAGGCGTGTTTACTGCGGCTGACCGTGGCTTCCAGCGTTTCTTCAAAGCGGTTGAACCGAAGTGGGATCTGAAAACGGACTGGCAGATTATCAGTGAAATCGCCACTCGTATGGGTTATCCGATGCACTACAACAACACCCAGGAGATCTGGGATGAGTTGCGTCATCTGTGCCCGGATTTCTACGGTGCGACTTACGAGAAAATGGGCGAACTGGGCTTCATTCAGTGGCCTTGCCGCGATACTTCAGATGCCGATCAGGGGACTTCTTATCTGTTTAAAGAGAAGTTTGATACCCCGAACGGTCTGGCGCAGTTCTTCACCTGCGACTGGGTAGCGCCAATCGACAAACTCACCGACGAGTACCCGATGGTACTGTCAACGGTGCGTGAAGTTGGTCACTACTCTTGCCGTTCGATGACCGGTAACTGTGCGGCACTGGCGGCGCTGGCTGATGAACCTGGCTACGCACAAATCAATACCGAAGACGCCAAACGTCTGGGTATTGAAGATGAGGCATTGGTTTGGGTGCACTCGCGTAAAGGCAAAATTATCACCCGTGCGCAGGTCAGCGATCGTCCGAACAAAGGGGCGATTTACATGACCTACCAGTGGTGGATTGGTGCCTGTAACGAGCTGGTTACCGAAAACTTAAGCCCGATTACGAAAACGCCGGAATACAAATACTGCGCCGTGCGCGTCGAGCCGATCGCCGATCAGCGCGCCGCCGAGCAGTACGTGATTGACGAGTACAACAAGTTGAAAACTCGCCTGCGCGAAGCGGCACTGGCGTAATACAGTCCTTTCTACAGCCTCCTTCCGGAGGCTGTTTTTTTATCCATTCGAACTCTTTATACTGGTTACTCCCTACCCAATCGTATTATCAAAATGAAAAAAATTATCGCATTGATGTTGTTTTTGACATTCTTTGCCCACGCGAACGACTCCGAGCCTGGCAGCCAGTATTTAAAGGCAGCAGAAGCCGGGGACCGACGCGCACAATATTTTCTTGCCGACAGCTGGTTTAGCTCCGGCGATTTGAGCAAAGCCGAATATTGGGCACAGAAAGCCGCCGACAGCGGTGATGCTGATGCCTGCGCGCTGTTGGCGCAGATTAAAATCACCAATCCGGTCAGTCTGGACTATCCACAAGCAAAAGTTCTTGCAGAGAAAGCAGCGCAAGCGGGCAGTAAAGAAGGTGAAGTAACGCTGGCGCATATTCTGGTAAATACGCAAGCGGGTAAACCGGATTATCCAAAGGCGATTTCGCTGTTAGAAAACGCTTCGGAAGATCTGGAGAACGACTCTGCCGTCGATGCCCAAATGCTGCTTGGTTTGATTTACGCCAACGGCGTGGGCATTAAGGCCGACGATGACAAGGCAACCTGGTATTTCAAACGCAGCTCTGCGATTTCACGAACCGGTTATTCCGAGTACTGGGCGGGAATGATGTTCTTAAACGGTGAAGAAGGTTTTATCGAGAAGAACAAACAAAAGGCGCTGCACTGGTTGAACCTGAGCTGTATGGAAGGGTTTGATACCGGGTGTGAAGAGTTTGAAAAATTAACTAACGGTTAATGTAGGCCTGATAAGACGCGGCATGAACTGAACCCCAAAACCTGGACAGTTTCAGTTAACCGGCTTTTTGATGCTCAGTCCGGTATTCTACCGGACTGAGTCCCCCAAGACTGAGTTTTATTCTTTTTTGATT
>NZ_JBJQLG010000010.1:0-201943 GCF_046486495.1 Escherichia sp. WS3227_2 | reverse complement strand
GGAGAGAAACTGCTGGCTGACCAGAGAGAGATCGAGGGAAAAGAGCGAAGAGAGTGACTGGTTCAGATGAAAGGAGACCACCGCAAACGCGTCCGGTGGCAGGCCGTCCACGCAGCGTGAAACGTAATCCGGTTGACATAGCAACCTCCGTGAAAATGAATAATAATCCGCACATATTGCATGTACAACATGTCGGGCGGATGAGATAAGCGAGTCGACATCTGGCGTTACCGGGGAATATCAGAAAAATGTCATGGTTATGTGATGATTTAGTCTGGGATTTTACTTCAGAGAAACGGGTGTCTGTTTAGTCAACAAAATAATCACAAACGCAACGGATGGGTTCTCGACGTTATTCACGACAGGCTCGTACATTACAGCGAGTAATAAAAAACCTGATATGCAAAGTCAAACCAATATTCATAATGTCTTTTTATTCACAACAATAAATAATTCAATAACAATCATTGAAATGAATGATGGTTTGTATAAGGAATGTACGCTACCGCCCAGCCCTGATAACATGATCTGCACATTGCCATCTTAACGTCGTTAAACACTGGCTTAATAGTGGATATTTCAAATTAGGAATTTATTAAATTCACCTGATGAATATCATAAGCAAATAGCATAGAAAATAATGACAACTCCCCCGAGGGGACCATTTCCAATGCACTGCACCACCACCTGGTGCCCGGATGATCTTGCTTCAGTGGTAAGAGTACCTGATTCATTGTTCCCAAAATGGTGTTTTCCCCTGCTCCTCCAATAATAATGTGCAGCTCTCACGTGATAATCTATTGATTAGGTTATATTAAGAATCAATATTTAAAATACATCCATTTTCTTGAGTAAATCAACGTGTTTATTTATCAATTGCTGTTTTAGCTCTGACTCATCAAGCTCTCCATATTTGCACTACAGATAATCGCGAATAAATACAGAGAACGCCATTTATCCTTTTAGCATACCTGCAGGATATTTTTATTTGTATTAATATTAATTGCATCTCCAACTCCGAGCATATCCATCATTAAAATATTTTTAGATTATAGAATGCCTGTGATAACAACTGAAACATCTGCACAATGTGAATAGTTAGTTTCTTTTCAGAGGAAATGAAATAGACAAGCTGAATGAAATGGAGAGTGATTAAATTGAATTAAAAAAACATAACATGATTCTAATTAATTACGCCCATCATTGTGGATAAAGTCACTGAATAATAAATAATCTTCTGGTATCCCACTCAAATAATTTCATTCCTTTTTAGTACTTCTTGTAACTTTGGTATCTGACATACAGCATCAGCAATCGCACTGATATTCGCGGCATTATCCGAAACCATTCATGCCCCGGCCCCCATGTAGTTCAGGCGCGTCAGGAGCCCAACGCTCAGGGTAATCGGCGAAAGTGAACGTTGGATAGACATTAGCAACCAGCCAGACCAATAGCCGTTGAAACTGCTGACGTTCGGCGCGCCCAAGCGGTGGCGCAAGGTCCGGGCGACGATCGAGAACCATCAATGCAATCGCCGCTGTCTCCGTCATAATCTCGTCATTTTCCAGCGCCAGTGTCGGAATCTGACACAACGGGTTCAGGGTTTTCAATAACTCGCGTGAAGTTCCCTCGTGGTCAAAACCACTGACATCAACGAACTGATAAGGAATATCAGCCAGTGTTAGCATCAGCTCACTGATTGTAGAGCCCCATCCGGGTACGCCATACACCTTAATCATATGCCCCTCACAATCTTTTAAAGATTAAGTGTAGGACAGTACACAGGTTAACCAGCAAAAGGATTTGTCATTTTTTCGTCAGTTGTATTATTCCCCTTCAGGATTGTAAGGGGATGTTTTGCATCGTTTATCGATAACGGGTAGGATGCTGCGCCGATAGTTTTATACCCATAAAGAATAATGGTGATAACTATCATCGCCAGGATGAATAAACATTGTTCATGGCAACTTATATGACTTTTTCATTAAAGCAATCAGGGAGAGCAATGAGTAAACACGACACCGACACTTCAGATCAACACGCCGCGAAACGCCGCTGGCTTAATGCCCACGAAGAGGGGTATCACAAAGCGATGGGCAATCGCCAGGTACAGATGATCGCCATTGGCGGCGCGATTGGTACGGGTTTGTTTTTAGGCGCGGGAGCCCGACTGCAAATGGCGGGGCCAGCACTGGCACTGGTCTATTTGATCTGCGGCCTGTTTTCGTTTTTTATTCTGCGTGCATTGGGTGAGCTGGTGCTACACCGCCCTTCCAGTGGCAGTTTTGTCTCTTATGCCCGTGAGTTTTTGGGTGAGAAAGCCGCTTATGTTGCTGGCTGGATGTACTTCATCAACTGGGCGATGACAGGGATTGTCGATATTACCGCCGTTGCACTGTATATGCATTACTGGGGCGCATTTGGTGGTGTACCGCAGTGGGTCTTTGCGCTCGCTGCGCTGACCATCGTTGGCACCATGAATATGATTGGTGTGAAATGGTTTGCCGAGATGGAGTTCTGGTTTGCGCTTATTAAAGTGCTCGCCATTGTGACCTTTTTGGTCGTGGGTACAGTGTTCCTCGGTAGTGGTCAGCCGCTGGATGGCAACACCACTGGCTTTCATTTAATTACCGATAACGGCGGCTTCTTCCCCCACGGTTTGCTACCTGCGCTGGTGTTGATTCAGGGCGTAGTGTTTGCTTTTGCCTCCATTGAAATGGTGGGTACAGCTGCCGGAGAATGTAAAGATCCGCAGACCATGGTGCCTAAAGCCATTAACAGTGTGATTTGGCGTATTGGCCTGTTTTACGTCGGCTCCGTGGTGTTGCTGGTTATGTTATTGCCGTGGAGCGCATATCAGGCGGGGCAAAGTCCGTTCGTGACGTTTTTCTCTAAACTGGGTGTGCCATATATCGGCAGCATTATGAACATTGTGGTGCTGACCGCTGCCCTCTCCAGCCTGAACTCAGGTCTGTACTGCACCGGACGTATTCTGCGCTCAATGGCGATGGGCGGTTCCGCACCGAGTTTTATGGCGAAAATGAGTCGTCAGCATGTGCCGTATGCCGGAATTCTGGCGACACTGGTTGTGTATGTCGTCGGCGTATTCCTCAACTATCTGGTGCCGTCGCGCGTATTTGAGATTGTGTTGAACTTCGCGTCGCTGGGAATCATCGCTTCATGGGCGTTTATCATCGTGTGCCAGATGCGCCTGCGTAAAGCGATTAAAGAAGGCAAAGCAGCGGATGTCAGTTTTAAACTGCCTGGCGCGCCCTTCACTTCCTGGCTGACATTACTGTTTTTGCTGAGCGTCCTGGTGCTGATGGCGTTCGATTACCCGAACGGGACTTATACCATCGCGGCGCTGCCGATTATCGGTATTCTGCTGGTTATAGGCTGGTTTGGTGTGCGCAAACGCGTTGCTGAAATTCACAGCACTGCGCCAGTCGTCGAGGAAGATGAAGAACAACAGGAAATTATGTTTAAACCTGAAACGGCGAGTTAATTGCAAAATTGCCCGGCTACGTGCCGGGCAAATTCAAATTACTGACGAAGGTGCCGGATACGGCGTGATAAAAGTCAGGCAAGTCTCTCCGTTTTCACCCTCGCCATATCTATTACAGCGCAATACGAATCACATCATCCGGCTGGGTTGCTTCCTGCTGTTTAGTGGATTTTTGTTTCACACTGACATACAGCGTTTTACCATCGGCAGACAGCGCCAAGCTGTTCGGATGAGTCGGCGTATCGAACGTTTTCACCACTTTATAGCTTTTCGCGTCAATCACACTGACTTTACCTGCCTGACGATGCGTTACGTAGGCTTCATTACGCGCGGGGTTAAACAGCACAGCCAGTGATTCCGGTGCCGCAACCTTCGCCAGAATATTGCCATTACGGGTATCGACCACTAACACTTCTGCCGCTTTAGAGTCGGTGATAAATGCACGCTGCCTGGCGGTATCAAGGCTGATGTTGATAAAGAAATGCTCTTTGTCGTCATCCAGCAGCTTTTTACGGCTGAGGATTTTATTGTCGGCGGTGTCGATGGTAATCAATTCGCCGTCAGCGTTAGTGGTGTAAAGACGTTTGCCTTTGCTATCCAGCGCTAAACCGGTACTCATTTTACCGGTGTTCTGGATGGCGGTTTTCAGTTTGATATTCTCGCCATCAACGACCCAAATCACACTCTCTTTACCAATACCACTGATGTAAACGGTGTTCGTGGCATCGTCTGCCACCAGCTCACGCGGTTGCAGCGGGCGCACCTCTTCCGTGCGCTTACGATCATCCAGCACCAGACGGCCTTTCACTTCGCCCGTTTTGGCATCTATCGCCGTGACCGCGCTGTTTACAGTGTTACCAAACCACAACGTCTGAGTCGTGTTATTGATGGTAGCACCAAACGGCTTGAGATCGTTATGGATCGCCTGCGTCACTTCCAGAGTGACCGGATCAAGACGATAAACCACGCCGCCTTTATCCAGTTTGCGGCTTTGCGAAGTGGCGAGCCACAGCGCGTTTTCTTGCTGGCTATAAGCCATTTCGTAGGCACCTTTACCTACCGCTTTACGCAGCATTTCTTCTGCGGCCTGCGTACTGAATGATGAAGCAACAAGCAATGAACCTAACAGTAATGAACCACGCAGGCGCGATGAAAACAGATGACGTAAATGCATGACGACTCCCTTTGATGAACCGATATTTTTGCTGCTTCACAATGCTTCGCTAAGCGTAATCATCGTTACGCTCTTGTTATAAATGGGAATGGTAATCATTATTTTCTCAAATGTGGAGCATTTCTTGCCGTTACGACTACAATTTTCTCAATTACTTAACGTATCGTGCCGTTTCGTTTTCCATAAATTTACAATTTTATTACCATGACAGCGTTTTCCCATTCTTAACCTGGCTTTTTTCATGAAGATTTTTTCCGTCCGACAGACCGTTTTGCCCGCACTGCTTGTCCTTTCCCCCGTTGTTTTTGCCGCTGATGAACAGACTATGATTGTCAGTGCCGCACCGCAGGTGGTTTCAGAACTGGATACCCCAGCAGCCGTGAGCGTGGTGGATGGCGAGGAGATGCGCCTGGCAACACCGCGCATTAACTTGTCTGAATCACTGACTGGCGTGCCTGGTTTGCAGGTACAAAACCGGCAGAACTATGCGCAAGATTTACAGCTGTCGATTCGCGGATTTGGCTCCCGCTCCACTTACGGAATTCGCGGTATTCGCCTGTATGTGGACGGTATTCCCGCCACCATGCCCGACGGACAAGGGCAAACATCCAACATCGATTTAAGCAGTGTGCAAAATGTGGAAGTGCTGCGTGGCCCCTTCTCTGCCCTGTATGGCAACGCGTCTGGCGGTGTAATGAATGTCACCACCCAGACCGGACAACAGCCACCAACCATTGAAGCCAGTAGTTACTACGGCAGTTTTGGCAGCTGGCGCTATGGCCTGAAAGCAACGGGCGCAACGGGAGACGGCACACAGCCTGGCGATGTCGATTACACCGTCTCAACCACGCGTTTTACGACCCACGGCTATCGTGACCATAGTGGCGCACAGAAAAATTTAGCTAATGCCAAACTGGGTGTACGCATTGATGACGCCAGCAAATTAAGCCTGATTTTCAATAGTGTGGATATCAAAGCAGATGACCCTGGTGGGCTAACCAAAGCAGAATGGAAGGCGAATCCGCAACAAGCGCCACGCGCTGAACAGTACGACACGCGAAAAACCATCAAGCAAACTCAGGCTGGGCTGCGCTATGAGCGTAGCCTGAGTTCGCGGGATGAGATGAGTGTGATGATGTATGCCGGGGAGCGAGAAACGACCCAGTACCAGTCAATCCCGATGGCCCCCCAACTTAACCCGTCGCATGCGGGCGGCGTGATTACTCTGCAACGCCATTATCAGGGGGTAGACAGTCGCTGGACACACCGTGGCGAGCTGGGCGTTCCGGTCACGTTCACTACCGGCCTGAACTACGAAAACATGAGTGAAAACCGCAAGGGCTACAATAACTTCCGCCTGTATAGCGGCGTGCCGGAATACGGGCAAAAAGGTGAGTTGCGCCGCGACGAACGCAATCTGATGTGGAACGTCGATCCCTATTTACAGACACAGTGGCAGCTGAGTGAAAAACTGTCGCTGGATGGTGGCGTGCGCTACAGTTCCGTGTGGTTTGATTCCAACGACCATTACGTTACTCCGGGTAACGGCGATGACAGCGGTGATGCCAGTTATCACAAATGGCTACCTGCCGGATCGTTAAAATATGCAATGACCGACGCCTGGAATATCTATCTGGCAGCCGGGCGAGGTTTTGAAACGCCGACGATTAATGAGCTCTCTTATCGCGCTGATGGGCAAAGCGGTATGAACTTTGGTTTAAAACCATCCACCAACGATACAATTGAGATCGGCAGTAAAACGCGTATTGGTAATGGGCTGCTTAGTCTCGCATTGTTCCAGACCGACACCGATGATGAAATTGTTGTCGATAGCAGTAGCGGTGGGCGTACGACTTACAAAAATGCCGGAAAGACCCGTCGTCAAGGCGCTGAACTGGCATGGGATCAACGTTTCGCGGGAGATTTTCGCATAAAAGCGTCCTGGACCTGGCTTGATGCGACCTATCGCAGCAATGTGTGTAATGAACAGGATTGTAACGGTAACCGGATGCCAGGGATCGCCCGTAATATGGGCTTTGCGTCGATAGGTTATGTACCGGAAGATGGCTGGTATGCAGGTACGGAAGCGCGTTATATGGGCGATATTATGGCAGATGATGAAAATACGGCCAAAGCGCCGTCTTATACTCTCGTCGGCTTATTCACCGGGTATAAATACAATTACCACAATTTAACTGTGGATTTATTTGGTCGTGTCGATAATTTATTCGATAAAGAATACGTTGGTTCTGTCATTGTCAATGAGTCAAACGGGCGATATTACGAACCTGCGCCCGGGCGAAATTATGGTGTCGGCATGAATATTGCGTGGCGATTTGAGTAATTACCTTGATGCCCGGTATTTGCCGGGCATTTACTTTAACGATTGTATTGCTGGTATAAAATAGCAATATTTTGTTGCATAATTTCAGCAAGACAATGTCTGCATCCCTCTTTGTCTTTTGCTTTTAACGCGGCGAGTAATAGACGATAGTTTTCTATACGCTCCCGTAATTCCGCTGGATTAATCGCTTCATAGAGATAATGTAAACCAGGTCCCATCCTGACCCACAGTTGCTCAATCATCTCACACAGGATGGGCATATTTGAACGATGATAAATCGCTAAGCGAAATAGCCTGTTCGCATTAATGATTTGTTCCATGTCGCCCTTTTCTTGCGCCTGCTGTAATTTCTCGAGCAATTCCTCGAGTTCCGCCAGGTCTTGCGGGGTGAGGTTTTCAACAGCCAGAGTAACTGCCATTAATTCCAGCTCGTAGCGGATCCGATTGATTTCGTCTAATTGACGTTTCCCCACTTCCGGAACTGTAAATGCTTGCGCTGGTGCGACAGAAAGCGCATTCACCGAAACCAGACGTAATAATGCTTCACGCACAGGTGTAATACTCATACCTAATTGCTCTGCCAGATTTTTAGTAATCAGGCGTGCGCCAGGTTTTAGTGCGCCAATACTAAGCTGATGTTTCAGGTCGTTCTCAACCTGCAGAGTCAAACTGACATGTTTCATTTTTTCCGTTCCAGGCATTTTAATTCCTTCGCGTGTTTTCTGTCCAACCCTGCCTGCATGGCAGAAGGAGTTCACCTGGGGTATTAAAGTGAATAATCATAAACCACTCACGTTTGTTGTTATTAGCAGCAGAACAATGACGTGGTTAGTTAATTAAAGCTGAAAATAAGCTTTTTGCCTGGATTTTTATGGCGGCTTTACGCCGCCGTCGTATCTTTAATCATCACCCGCCACGCGGATCACCACTTTGCCGAAGTTTTTACCCTTCAGCAGGCCGATAAATGTCTGTGGCGCATTCTCTAAACCGTCAGTAATTTCTTCGCGGTAGTGGATTTTATCCTCTTTCACCCATTGCCCCATCTCCTTCTGAAACTCATGGATGCGGTGACCATAATCCTGAGCGATAATAAATCCTTGCAAGCGAATACGTTTTTTCAGCACTGTAGCCATCAACAGAGGTAAACGATCCGGACCGGGTGGTAGCTCTGTAGCGTTATAGCTGCTCACTAAGCCGCAGACGGGAATGCGCGCAGATGTATTAAGTAAAGGTAGCACTGCATCAAATACCTTACCGCCCACGTTTTCATAATAGATATTAATACCTTTTGGGCACGCTTTCGCCAGTTGTTCGGCAAAATCATCCGCATGGTGATCAAGGCATACATCGAAGCCTAAAACCTCGGTAGCATGGCGGCATTTTTCCGCGCCACCGGCTATCCCCACCACCCTGCAACCTTTAAGTTTGCCGATTTGACCCACCGTCGCCCCCACTGGTCCTGTCGCCGCAGCTACCACCAGCGTTTCGCCCTCTTTGGGCTGACCGATATCCAGCAGCCCCATATAAGCGGTAAAGCCTGGCATCCCCAGCACACCCAGCGACCACGATGGATTTTGCGGATGATCGCCAAGTTTCACCAGATCATCACCACTGGATATGTCATAGTCCTGCCATCCACTGTAGCCCAGCACCCAGTCGCCAGGCTGATAATCAGGATGATTCGACTCCACGACACGGCTCACCGTGCCGCCGACCATCACGCCGCCAATATCAACCGGCGGCGAATAGGATGGCTCATCGCTCATGCGCCCGCGCATATACGGGTCCAGTGACAGATAAACAGTACGCAGTAACACCTGTCCTTCACCTGGAGTTGCGACGTCATCCTCTTCAAGACGGAAATTCTCGGGAATTGGCGCGCCATGCGGACGCGAGGCCAGAACCCAACGGCGGTTACGCTGCTTTTGTTGCCCCATAATGCTCTCCTGTGCTTTTGGCATGAATCGATCAATAGTAGCAGGCTCACAGGATTGGTTTTGTTTGCAGCCGTCACATCCCCTCTGCAACACGCAATAATTTCATCGAGGAATCCGTTGCTTCGGGCTGTTTTCGATAGTATTGATAACGTCATCATCATTATTTAATCGAGGCCAAACATGTCCATCCGTTTTGCCCGCAAAGCCGACTGTGCTGCCATTGCGGAAATTTATAACCACGCCGTGTTGTATACGGCGGCTATCTGGAATGACCAAACGGTGGATGCAGATAATCGCATTGCCTGGTTTGAAGCGCGGACTTTAGCTGGTTATCCGGTGCTGGTGAGTGAACAAGATGGCGTAGTGACGGGATATGCCTCGTTTGGCGACTGGCGTAGTTTCGATGGTTTTCGCCATACCGTGGAACATTCGGTTTATGTCCATCCCGATCATCAGGGCAAAGGTCTGGGGCGTAAATTGTTAAGCCGATTGATTGATGAAGCGCGGGATTGCGGGAAGCATGTCATGGTCGCCGGGATCGAATCGCAAAACCAGGCTTCGCTGCATCTCCACCAGTCGCTGGGATTTGTCGTCACCGCGCAAATGCCGCAGGTAGGCACTAAATTTGGGCGCTGGCTGGATCTGACATTTATGCAGTTGCAACTCGACGAACGCAGTGAACCGGACGCAATCTGATGAATCAGTCGCTTACCCTTGCCTTTTTGATTGCCGCCGGGATTGGTCTGGTAGTCCAAAACACGCTGATGGTGCGCATCACTCAGACCTCCTCAACCATTCTCATCGCCATGTTGCTGAACTCTTTGGTAGGAATTGTGCTGTTCGTTTCTATTTTATGGTTTAAACAAGGCATGGCGGGGTTTGGCGAACTGGTGTCCAGCGTGCGCTGGTGGACACTTATACCTGGCTTGCTGGGATCGTTTTTTGTCTTCGCCAGTATCAGCGGATATCAGAATGTGGGAGCGGCGACAACTATTGCGGTACTGGTCGCCAGCCAGCTGATTGGCGGTCTGGTGCTGGATATCTTCCGCAGCCATGGCGTGCCACTACGGGCGTTGATCGGCCCAATTTGTGGCGCAATTTTACTTGTGGTTGGTGCCTGGCTGGTGGCCAGGCGCACATTTTAATCAGAGGATGGTGCCACCTTTGGTTAACTGTTCGTGGCGCGCTTCCATATCTTCTTTATGCTTGCGACCGTGATGGGCGATCGCTGTGCGCAGACGCTGCTGCTGGGTGTAGCGATCTTCCCGACTTAACTCCGCGTCATCGCTCAGGGCGATTAATAATTCGTTCATATGGGCAATGACGCTCTCTTCAATCGCGGCATCCACGCGCGCGATGACTTCATCCAGATGCGACATACTTTCTCCTTAGCCACTTGTGAAATTTATCGATTCATCCAAATGATATAAGTCTGCGTGGTGCCGTCAAGCCAGTGAGTAAGATTTAAAACAGTGAAAACAACAGCGCCACCGGGAAACTCATCGGCCATGTTGCCCCCACCAGAAAGGCGCTTAAGAAACGGATGCGTTTCTTATCGTGAGAAAGAAACCAGGTGATAAGAAATGCGATTGCTGCCATAACCGCATAAAAAACAAGCATGTGTTGATAGAGAGACATGTACGGGCGTCCAGCCAGATGAATAAAACGCGCGCAAATATGCGTCATTTTTTGACGTACATCAAGTTTTTTAACCGGTTTGAGAAAAAAACATCAAACAGCAACTTGCCCTTATCCATCTTCAGAATGAGTATTATTGCGGATTTTCTTAACCCGTACTATACACATAGGGGCAATGATAAAAGGTGGCAAAAATGAATGTTTCCAGTAGAACTGTAGTACTGATAAATGTCTTTGCTGCTGTTGGTTTGTTTACTCTTATCTCTATGAGATTTGGCTGGTTTATTTGATGTAGTGATTTTGCACGCAGCACGTACTGTCAGAGAAATCAGTGCTCTGACAGTACGCAAGATCTTCTCATACTCTTACGATCTGCAATATTATCCTTAATGTTTAACCATGACGTGGCGGACGACGGTGTAATCCTCCAGCCCATAAAGTGACATATCCTTGCCGTAACCAGAAAGTTTCTGCCCACCGTGCGGCATTTCACTTACCAGCATGAAATGGGTATTGACCCAGGTACAACCATATTGCAGCCGCGAGCTGACGCGATGCGCCCTGCCCACATCTTTCGTCCATACCGAGGATGCAAGTCCGTACTGGCTGTCATTTGCCCAGTTTACCACCTGTTCTTCATTGTCGAAGAGCGTAACACTCACTACCGGACCAAATACCTCTTTTTGCACGATGGCATCGTCCTGTAATGCGCCAGCCAGTAGCGTCGGCGCATAGTAATAGCCATTACCCTTGCGCTTTTCACCGCCAGTGATCACTTTGATGTGCCCTGTCGCTTTCGCCTCTTCTACTGCCTTGCTGACGCGTTCGAGATGCGCCAGCGAGCTTAAAGGTCCAAGCTCCGTAGACTCGTCATCCGGCGCACCAGATTTTAACGTTGCCACCGCAGCACCCAGTTTTTCCACCAGCGTATCGTAAATGCCTTTTTGCGCGTAGATCCGACAAGCCGCAGTACAATCCTGTCCGGCATTGTAATAGCCAAAAGTACGTACACCTTCGACCACCGCTTCAATATCCGCATCATCAAAAACTATCACTGGCGCTTTGCCTCCAAGTTCCATATGAGTACGCTTTATGGACGGCGCGGTATGGCTGATGATGTGCTCGCCAGTGGCGATAGAGCCCGTCAGCGACACCATCCGTACTTTGGGATGTCCGGTCAGCGGATCTCCCACCGTTTTGCCTCTGCCAAACAGTACGTTAATCACGCCTGCCGGGAAGATATCTTTCGCCAGCTCTGCCAACTTCAACGCTGTCAGCGGGGTAATTTCTGATGGTTTGAGCACTACGCAGTTCCCTGCCGCCAGCGCCGGAGCCAGTTTCCACGCAGCCATCATCAGCGGATAATTCCACGGTGCGATAGAAGCCACGACCCCCAATGGATCGCGACGGATCATCGAAGTATGACCTTCAAGATATTCACCTGCCGCCAGACCATTCAGGCAGCGAGCTGCTCCGGCGAAAAAGCGAAAGACATCGACAATCGCCGGGATTTCATCATTGAACGCACTATGCAGCGGTTTGCCACAATTACGGGACTCCAGTTCGGCAAAAACCTGACCATTTTCTTCGATAACATCAGCCAGTTTCAGCAGACATTCCGCACGCACTTTCGGCGTGGTTTGCCCCCATTCGGCAAATGCTGCATCTGCCGCGCGCACAGCAGCATCGACCTGCTCTGCGGATGCCTCGGCAATCTCCAGTAAAACGTCCCCCGTTGCCGGATTATAGACAGGCTGTTTTTCCCCTTCGCCGCTAACCAGTTCTCCGTTAATCAGTAACTTATGTTGCATAGCATATTCCTGTATCAGTGGTTATTGACCATTGTCGCCTTCGCGGGTTAGCCACCAGGCCCCCAGGATCGGCAAGGTTGTTACCAACATAACCAGCAGTGCCACCACGTTGGTTACCGGTACATCACGCGGTCGCCCAAGCTGATTGAGCAACCACAACGGTAACGTTCGTTCATGACCTGCCGTAAAGGTCGTAACGATGATTTCATCGAACGACAAGGCAAACGCCAGCATTCCTCCTGCCAGTAACGCCGAACTGAGATTCGGCAACACTACGTAGCGGAAGGTTTGCCAGCCATTGGCCCCAAGATCCATTGACGCCTCAACCAGACTCCAGGAGGTGCGGCGAAAACGGGCGATGACATTGTTAAACACCACCACTACGCAAAAAGTCGCATGGCCGACCACGATGGTGAAAAATCCCGGCTCCAGATTGATGGTTTTAAAAGCGGTTAATAGCGCCAGACCAGTGACAATGCCCGGCAGCGCAATGGGCAGCAGCAGTAACAGCGAAATGGCGTTTTTGCCGAAAAAGTCTCGTCGCCACAGCGCGGCAGCGGCCAGCGTCCCTAACACCAGCGCGATTAATGTCGCCAGCGCTGCCACTTTAAGTGACAGTGTCACGGCATCAAGAATATCACTACGCTGTGCTGCCACGCTAAACCAGCGCAGCGTCAGGCCCTGCGGTGGAAAACTAAACGCCGCATCTTCAGTGTTAAACGCATAGGCGGCGATAATCAGGATGGGAAAATGTAGGAAAACTACGCCGCCCCAGGCCGCCAGTTTGAGGAAAAACGGTGCGCGTTCAGAGTGCATCGAACGCTCCCAGACGTTTCACGAACGCCAGGTACAGTGCGATGAGAACAATCGGCACCAGGGTGAATGCCGCCGCCATCGGCATATTGCCAATCGCCCCCTGCTGGGAATAAACCATATTGCCGATAAAATATCCTGGAGGGCCAACCAGTTGCGGGACGATAAAATCACCCAGTGTGAGTGAGAAGGTAAAGATAGAGCCAGCGGCAATACCCGGGATCGCCAGCGGCAGCACCACATAGCGAAAGGTTTGCCGTGGACGTGCGCCAAGATCAGCCGACGCCTGCAACAATGACGGCGGCAAACGCTCAAGCGCCGCCTGCACGGGCAGGATCATGAACGGCAGCCAGATATAGAGAAACACCAGAAAGCGCCCCAGCCCGGAAGTTGACAGCGTGTTACCGCCCACCGCTGGTAATGTAAGGAACGCTGTCAGCAGTGGTTCCAGCCCCAGATGTTGTAAAAACCACTGCGCCACGCCATCTTTTGCCAGCAATAATGTCCAGGCATAAGCTTTCACAATGTAGCTCGCCCACATGGGCAACATCACCGCAATGTAAAAAAACGCTTTCATTTTCCCGCTGGTATAGCGCGCCATATACCACGCCATTGGAAAAGCCAGAATAGCGCTGGCGATAGTGACTGCCACAGCCATAATCAGCGTGCGGAGAATGATGTCGTAATTCGCTGGATTAAACAGCGCACGGATATTCGCCAGCGTCAGTTCCGGCGTTACCGACATGGTGAAATCGTCAAAAGTATAAAAGCCCTGCCATAACAGCGTTAACAGCGAGCCGAAATAGACAATGCCAAACCACATTAGCGGGCCAAGCAGTAGCAAAAATAGCCCCAGTCCTGGTTTTCGCCAGAAAAAGCCGGATATCTTTCCAACTCCTGGACGTGAAGGCGATTGCAATACGTTCATCACCATTCACCTCTCCTCAACCAGCGGCACCATCACATCACGCGACCAGGAAACCATCACTTGTTGTCCGGGCGTGAGCGTGGCAGGCAGTTCTTCGCCTGTCATATTGGCCTGACTCACCAGCAGTTTTTCACCGCCGTTCAATTTCAGTTCAAAACGAGTTGCCGCGCCCTGATATTGCACCGCCTGGATCGTGCCATTGGCCTGCAGTTCACCAGGGGTGTTGAGGCGGATATGTTCCGGTCGCAGGGCGAAGCTTCCCGTCATGCCACAAAGTTTCTCTGCCATCAGTCCATCAAAAACATTCGATGTACCAACGAACCCGGCAACAAACGGCGTGCGCGGGCGCATATAGAGATCGCGCGGGGAATCGACCTGCTCAATGCGTCCATTATTGAAAACCGCAACACGATCGGACATCGATAACGCTTCGCCCTGATCGTGGGTAACGAAGATAAAAGTGATACCGAGAGACTGTTGCAGCTTTTTCAGTTCCAGTTGCATCTGCTCACGCAATTTGAGATCCAGTGCGCCGAGCGGTTCATCCAGCAATAACACACGCGGTTCGTTCACCAGTGCTCTGGCGATGGCGACTCGCTGGCGCTGACCACCAGAAAGTTGTGACGGTTTGCGTTGCTGTACAAACCCCAATGCCACTTTCTCCAGCGCCTCTTGCGCCATCGCATGCCGCTGTTTTTTATTCACGCCTTTGACCATCAGACCATAGGCGACGTTGTCAAGAATCGACATATGCGGAAAAAGCGCGTAGTCCTGGAAGACGGTATTCACATCCCGCTCCCACGGTGGCAGATTGCTGGCGGGTTTACCAAAGATAGAGATAGCCCCGCCGGAAAGCTGTTCGAATCCAGCAATCAGGCGCAGGCAGGTGGTTTTGCCGGAGCCGGACGGCCCCAGCATAGAGAAGAACTCACCATCTTTTATCGCCATACTGACGCCATCTACTGCGCGCACGTCACCGTACAACCGCGAGACGTTGTCAAACTCCACTGCGTACGTCATAAAACACCCCAGCGAAGTTAGCGACCGCCCATAATGGCAATGTAATCCTGCGTCCAGCGACTGTAGGGAACAAACTTGCCCCCTTCTGCTATAGGCGTTTTCCAGAAGGCGATTTTATCGAAATAGTTAAAACCGTTGGTTTCACAACCTTTTTCGCCTAATAACGGACTGGCTTTACACCCTTCCGGCACTACCGGTAACGAGCCAAACCAGGCCGCCACATCGCCCTGCACTTTTGGCGTTAATGACCAGTTCATCCATTTGTAGGCGCAAACCGGATGTTTCGCTTCGCTATGTAGCATGGTGGTGTCAGCCCAACCGGTAACGCCCTCTTTCGGGAAAACGGTCGCGACAGGCTGGCCTTCGGCTTTCAGGGCGTTGGCCTGATAGGGCCAGGCACTGGATGCAACCACACCCTCGTTTTTGAAATCGCTCATTTGTACGGTAGTGTCATGCCAGTAGCGATGGATCAAACTATGTTGATCGCGCAGCACTTTCAGCACCGCCTGGTACTGTTCTTCGGTGAGTTGATACGGATCGCTGATGCCCAACTGCGGCTGAGTGGCTTTAACGAACAACGCAGCGTCCGCAATGTAGATAGGGCCATCATAGGCCTGTACGCGGCCTTTATTGCTCTTGCCGTCCGGCAGATTCTGCTCAACAAAAACCACTTGCCAGCTATCCGGCGGCGTCGGGAAGGTTTTAGTGTTGTACATCAACAGGTTCGGACCCCATTGGTAAGGTGTGCCATAAACTTTGCCACTAACGTTAAACCAGTCGCCTTTAACCACGCGCGGATCGAGTGTTTTCCAGTTGGGAATCAATGCGGTATTAATCGGCTGCACGCGTTTGCCCATAATCAGGCGCAGCGAGGCATCGCCGGATGCCGTAACCAGATCGTAACCCCCTTTGGTCATCAGACTGACCATTTCATCGGAAGTCGCGGCGGTTTTCACATTCACCGCGCAGCCTGTCTCTTTTTCGAATTGCGTTACCCAGTCGTATTGTTTATCAGTTTGTCCGCGTTCGATGTATCCCGGCCAGGCGATAATATCCAGTCGCCCTTCCGGTTTATCTAAATTGGTAGGCGGTTCGGCGGCATGAGCGGTCATTATTGTCATGGTGAGCGCACACAGGCTGCTGCGGGCAAATGTCTTGCTCATAAGGTCTTACTCCTGTCGTAATTAATTGTTCAGCCGCCGTGCCGTAAAAATATCTCCTTGTTTAACCATAGACGGCGGCTTGCAGGCACACCTTCGCCCCTGAGAAAATTTAATCAGGTTGTGAGCTACCGCGCATTATGCCGTCTGTAAGGTTATCTTCTGGAGTATAGACAAGGAGTTAGGAAATATGACTACTATTCGAAATTCATATTACCCAACCTGAGAGGAATTAAATTAAACGCTATTACAGCCGTTCTTGAATAAGTTTGCCTAATTGTTTAACCGCCTGTTCTTCACGTTCTCCCCACTGCCACGCAGTATTAAAACGGAAAAAACGTGACCAGTTTTCACCGGTAGAAAACATTTTACCCGGCGCAATACTGATATGATGCGTCAGTGCTGCCAGGCTTAATTCGCCCGCATCTAACGGCGCGGGGAGTTCCAGCCAGAGAAAATAGCCGCTGTCATTATGATGAATTTTCACTTCCGCAGGCAGATAACGCAGCAGTGCCTGCCAGGCACGTTGTTTACGCTCCGCAAGCTGGCGACGCAGGCGACGAAGATGGGCGTCGTATCGGCGCGTGGAAAGGTAATCCACCAGTGCAAGCTGCATCGGTGAGCTGGTGGAAAGCGTACTCATCAACTGCAAGCGTTGAATTTTACGTGCATGTTTTCCGGCGGCGACCCAACCAATACGAAAACCAGGCACCAGACATTTTGAAAACGAAGAGCAATGCAAAACGCCATCGTGGCGATCCCACGCTTTCGCAGGCAGCGGTTTTTCCCGTCCAAAATAAAGTTCGCTGTAAACGTCATCTTCAATCAGCGTTACGTTGTACTGATTGAGCAACGCTACCAGCCGCGCTTTTTTCTGCGGCGTTAAGGTAAATCCGAGTGGATTCTGGCTATTAGTCATCAGCCAGCACGCTTTCACCGGATACTCCTGCAACGCCAGTTCCAGCGCCTTGAGATCGATCCCTTCGTTAACATCCGTCGCCACCGATAACGCCTTCAGCCGTAACCGCTCCAGCGCCTGCAACGCGCCGTAGAAACAAGGATTCTCTACTATCACCCAATCGCCCGGTTCAGTGACCGCTTGCAAACTGAGGTTTAATGCCTCTAACGCCCCGGCGGTAATGACAATTTCATCAGGAGAAATAGTGATGCCCTGTAAGGCATAGCGACGAGCAATAGCCTGACGCAGTTCTGCGTTTCCTGGCGGTAAGTTTTCAATCACGCTCATCGCCGTGGCGGTTTTGCTTACCTGCGCCAGCGAGCGGTTGAGTTGTTGGAGGGGGAAAAGTCGCGGGTCGGGAAAGGCCGAGGCAAACGGAACGACCGACGGATCGCGACTGGCCTGCAACATATCAAAAATATAGGTGTTGATATCGACTGCTTCATCTCGAGTGACTGGAATGACTGGCGCTTTCGGCATTTTTATTGCCTGTGGCGCAACGTAATAACCCGATTGCGGTCGAGCGATAATATGTCCCTGACTTTCGAGCAACTGATAGGCATGGCTGACAGTCATAAAGCTCATGCCAGAAAGCGCCACCTGGTCACGCAACGAAGGCAAACGATCGCCAGGTTGCCAGATACCCGACGCAATCTGCTCGCGTAATTGTTCTGCAAGCTGCTGGTATTTTTTCATTATCGAATCGTAATTATGTGCAGATGATTCGGCAGTCTATATCAGTTGTTAAAAATGACAACTTTTCGTTAACTGTAATTAAACCATCACCAGCGATAACTCTTTGCCAAGCGCCTCTGCCGCGAGCTGGACGGCGTCGATTTTTGTCGCATGGTGCAAATTAAATAGGCGAGTAATCTCCTGTTTAGGTTTGCCAATTCGTCTGGCTAACTCTTGCTGAGTGATTTCTTACTGTAAAAAAGCATTTAACAGCAATACCTTAGAGGCGACGCTCAAAGGCACTTCAATAAAGTGATCGTGACTATTTAATGGCGAAGTTTACCTCTGTGTGTAATTTGCTCGAAAATAGCACTTAATCGCCGCAACGGCAGAATGCAATGCAAAATCAGGAAGGAAGATTCCAGAATTTCTTTGCGCTAATTTGCAAAACTGAATAATAACCTCAAGAAACGATCGGCATCATAGCGGCAAAAGGTGAGAAAAAGGTGGCGGGATGTTTTCGAAGGCGTTATCGGTTGTCTTATTAACGTGTGCACTGTTCTCAGGACAACTCATGGCAGGGCACAAAGGACATGAATTTGTGTGGGTAAAGAATGTGGATCATCAGCTGCGTCATGAAGCGGACAGCGATGAATTGCGTGCTGTGGCGGAAGAGTCGGCGGAAGGTTTGCGCGAGCATTTTTACTGGCAAAAATCGCGCAAACCAGAAGCGGGACAACGTTAAGTCGTTTGATGCCGGATGCGGCGTAACGCCTTACCCGGCAGGCAATATCATGCAGATTCAATAAGTTGTGAGTAACCAGAAAACTGGCGTTTTACCCTTTTCGCTTCGGCAATGTTTTCAGCAGCTCATCCGGACTTACGGATGCCACTACGCTTCCCGGTAACGGCATTTTCAGAATGTGATTTTTAATTTTGCCGATGACGTGCATCTCACACGGACGGCAATCAAATTTCAGCGTTAATACTTCATCGCCGTTAACCAGCTGCATTGGCGTAGCTTTCCAGCTTTTGATGTTACCTTTTGCCTGTTTCGGGCACAGATTGAAGGCAAAGCGCAGACAATGCTTGGTGATCATCACCGGGACTTCGCCCTTCTCTTCATGTGCCTCATACGCCGCGTCAATCAGCTGCACACCATAGCGATGATAAAATTCACGCGCTTTCTGGTTGTAAACGTTCGCGAGGAAACTCAGATGCGTTTGCGGATAAACCGGCGCAGGATCAGCAACCGGTTTACGGCTGCCGCGCTGGTAACTGGCAAGACGCGCAGCATCCAGCATTTCGGCGGCTTCACGGCGGAACTGGTTTAACAGACTGTTTGGTACAAACAGCGCACCAGGCAGGTTAATTTGCACATCGCGGGCGTAATAGATGGTTTGCCCCAGCTTAGCCAGACCATCTTTCAGGTTATTAAGCGCTTTTTCGGCGTTATTAGCTTCGTCGAATTGTCCATCCAGCGTATGCGTGACGCTGACGCCCTCTTCACTGGTCAGGGTCAGAATCAGTTGTTCCTGCCAGCCGCCCAGTTCAATGTCTACCGCTACGCGACGTTCGCTGGATGTTTTTGTCAGTGCCTGCTGCCAGTTATGATCAAGATTACGATTTAGTGGGTGATGCGGGCGAATTTTGTGCAACTCTGCTGGCATTTCATTGGGCCAGACGCGGTACTGATTTTCTCCGGTTTTCTCGACCGTATTGGCACGAAAGCCGACGACTTCACGTTTAATCATCACGTTCAGGCCATCGCCATTTGCCAGTGGTTCGGAAACGGCAACATCGAGATGATCTTTCGCCACTTTCAATACTTCACCCACCGGCAGGCCGATAAATTTCGGCGAATCGAACGCGCCAATATCGCCTTTACGGGCATTCACAAAATAATCTGTGCTACCACGGTGGAAAGTCTTTTCCGTCGATGGAACAAAGAAATGTTCAGTACGACCTGATGAAGCACGCGTCAGATCGCCACGTTCTTCAATAATGGCATCCAGCATCTGGCGATAATGGGCGGTGATATTCTTCACGTAGCTCATATCTTTGTAACGCCCTTCAATCTTGAAGGAGCGTACGCCAGCATCAATCAGCGCGCCGAGGTTGGCAGTCTGATCGTTATCTTTCATCGACAGCAGATGTTTTTCATAGGAAACTACCCGCCCCTGATCGTCTTTCAATGTGTATGGCAAACGGCACGCCTGCGAGCAATCGCCACGGTTGGCGCTACGCCCTGTTTGCGCATGAGAAATGTAGCACTGACCCGAATAGGCCACGCACAGTGCGCCATGAATAAAGAATTCAATGGTCGCGTCCGTGGCCTGGTGAATCGCGCGGATCTGCTCAAGATTCAGCTCTCGCGCCAGCACAATCTGCGTGAAGCCAACATCAGAGAGGAACTTCGCTTTTTCTACTGTACGAATGTCGCACTGCGTACTGGCGTGCAGTTCAATCGGCGGAATATCAAGTTCCAGAATCCCCATATCCTGAACAATCAGCGCATCGACGCCGGTCTGGTAGAGGTCAGTAATCAGCCGTTGCGCGGGTTCCAGCTCATCATCATGCAAAATTGTGTTAAGCGTGACGAAAATTTTTGCACCATAACGATGGGCAAACGGCACCAGCTCGGCAATATCTTTCAGGCTATTACTGGCATTATGACGGGCACCAAAACCAGGGCCGCCGATATAAACAGCATCGGCACCGTGCAAAATAGCTTCGCGGGCAATGGCGGCATCGCGTGCCGGACTTAACAGTTCAAGACGATGAGAAGATACGGTCACTTTCTTATCCAGTAGCTGAAAAATGGCGGCTATTTTAGCCACAAGCGCGACGTTGCGAAATAGTTTTCCCGCTTAACTGCGCGGGTAATGGATGAGGGAATGAAAATGTACGGTTTGCTCCCCTCCATTACGATAGACATGCGTGACGTCTGCAGCAAATCGAGCGCCTTCCCCACAATTAAGGCTCTGCCATTCACCATCAACGCACAGATCAAGTTGCCCATCAATGACGACAACATGTTCGATTACTCCCTTCTCATGGGGCGTCGATTCACTTATTGCACCAGGTGCCATCTGAATCGAGAAGTGTTCAAAGCAGAGTTGTGGATCATAAGGAAACAGCGAAGTGATCACCATCGCCTGCTGTTGCGGATCATAAACTGAAGGCGTAGCGGACTGCGGCGGAGAAATAAATGTTGAAAATGGCACGTTCAACCCGGTGGCAATTTTCCATAATGTCGCGACCGTCGGGCTGGATTCATTACGCTCAATCTGCCCTAACATCGCTTTAGAAACGCCCGTCGCTTCTGCCAGTCGCGAAAGACTCCAGCCGCGCTGCTGACGTAGTTGTTTAAGTGTGGTGGATAAAAAGCGAGCGAGATTTTCCATGCGACTCCTCCGGCAAAACGGAAGTTTATCACTTGTGCGTTATAACGGACAAATGCTACGGTACCTGTACGCTATAACGCACGAGGTGACCATGCGTCTGTTTTCTATTCCTCCACCCACGCTACTGGCGGGGTTTCTGGCGGTATTAATTGGCTACGCCAGTTCAGCGGCAATAATCTGGCAAGCAGCGATTGTCGCCGGAGCCACCACTGCACAAATCTCTGGCTGGATGACGGCGCTGGGGCTGGCAATGGGCGTCAGTACGCTGGCTCTGACATTATGGTATCGCGTACCTGTTCTCACCGCATGGTCAACGCCTGGCGCGGCTTTGTTGGTCACCGGATTACAGGGACTAACACTTAACGAAGCCATCGGCGTTTTTATTGTCACCAACGCGTTAATAGTCCTCTGCGGCATAACGGGACTCTTTGCTCGTCTGATGCGCATTATTCCGCACTCGCTTGCGGCGGCAATGCTTGCCGGGATTTTATTACGCTTTGGTTTACAGGCGTTTGCCAGTCTGGATGGTCAATTTACGTTGTGTGGCAGTATGTTGCTGGTATGGCTGGCAACCAAGGCCGTTGCGCCGCGCTATGCGGTAATTGCCGCGATGATTATTGGGGTCGTGATCGTTATCGCGCAAGGTGACGTTGTCACAACTGATGTTGTCTTTAAACCCGTTCTCCCCACTTATATTAGCCCTGATTTTTCGTTTGCTCACAGCCTGAGCGTTGCACTCCCCCTTTTTCTGGTGACGATGGCATCGCAAAACGCACCGGGTATCGCAGCAATGAAAGCAGCCGGATATTCAGCTCCTGTTTCGCCATTAATTGTATTTACTGGATTGCTGGCACTGGTTTTTTCCCCTTTCGGCGTTTATTCCGTCGGTATTGCGGCAATCACCGCGGCTATTTGCCAAAGCCCGGAAGCGCATCCGGATAAAGATCAACGTTGGCTGGCAGCTGCCGTTGCCGGCATTTTCTATTTGCTCGCAGGTTTGTTTGGTAGTGCCATTACCGGGATGATGGCTGCCCTGCCCGTAAGTTGGATCCAGATGCTGGCAGGTCTGGCGCTGTTAAGTACCATTGGCGGCAGTTTGTATCAGGCGCTGCATAATGAGCGTGAGCGAGACGCGGCAGTGGTGGCATTTCTGGTAACGGCAAGTGGATTGACGCTGGTCGGGATTGGTTCTGCGTTCTGGGGATTAATTGCCGGAGGCGTTTGTTACGTGGTGTTGAATTTAATCGCTCACAGAAACTGATAATAAAAAGCGCCATCTTACGATGGCGCGGCTGGAATTACTTTTTGTTAACGTCAAACATAGTGGCATCGGTCGCCATGTCATCAATAACTTGTTTAATATTTTCGAAAGCCATTGGCGTACTTTCGTTATTCAGGTCTTTACCTTCGCCCTGACGAACGACTTTGATAACCGGTTTATTAGTCGCTGCATCAATCAGCTCACCTTCAAAATACAGGCGAGTATCCATGGTACGGTGGCCCGTCGCCATTTGCGTCCCCGCGACCACTAATGCGACAGGAACCACTTCATAGAATTGCAGCCCTTCTTTGCTGGTATCTACACCGGTAATGGCCCCACGAAAAATCAGACTACGCGGCCCAGCGGTGGTAACCAGTGGTTTACGCTGCGCTATCGCTTCTTTCATTTCGGTGTTGGTATAGTTCAAAATTTTATCCAGAACTTTCTGCCCTACCTGGGTAGAAGGTTTTGGCACCGGATAATAAGTGATTGGGTTCCAGACGATGCTGTCATATTTGCTTTGATCAAAACTCGGGTCTACCCAACGTAAAACAGGTTTACCTGTTGCTGAGGTTGTTTCTTTTAAATCAGAGTAATTGTTTAAAAAACCAGAATATTTATCTGGCTGGGTGATTTTAGAGGCACAACCAGACAGAGCCAACAAGCCGCATAAAGCTGCAACTTTCGCAATTGATGTGGTACGCATGAATAGTTTCCTGAGATGATTATATTACTTTCTAAGTTATAGCAAAAAGCGCCGCTTCGTGTTGTGGCAAAAAAAGTGTTGGTGAAAATAAATTTTTTAGCCCCTTTTCAGACGACATAGTCAATGCCGAAAAAGGGGCTAAGTCAATCATCAGTAGTTAAATTTCAGTAAGTTAAGCTGCTAAAAAACTTCGACTACTGTGATTAATTTCACATCCCTTCGATAAAAAATATGCTTACCGAAAAGAAGAGCAGTAAACCATCTCAGCGTGGGGAATTTTCACGCGCTTTGTTCTTACCGGGTCATTTTTTACGTGCCAGCATCGTGGCGAAACGCAGTTTAATACGATTACCGTTGGCGTCGGTGCGGTGCAGCTCGCCGACGTCTTCATTGTATTTCACCATCTCCCAGCCTTCGTAATATCGACGTAATTCCCCCTCTTTGAAGGCAAACGGGAAGCCGACGGTACATGGATAATCAGCGGTATCCATCGCCGCCACAATCAGGTTGTAACCGCCAGGTTTAGTGCAACGTTGCATATTGGCAATCAGCCCTGGGATGGTTTTAGCCTCAAGGAACATCAGCACCACAGTCGAAAGAATAAAATCGTATTGCCCATCAAACGTGAGGTTATTCAGATCAACGACCTGGGTGTGTAAATTATCAAGATTTTCAATGGATTTAATGCGCTCGACGTTGGCGATACTCATGGCATTTTTATCCCATGCGTCAACTTCATAACCATTGGCTGCCAGGTAAAGACTGTTACGACCATTGCCACAGCCCAGATCCAGCGTTTTACCGGGTTTAACCACTTTCACCGCTTCCAGTACTTCAGAGTGTGTGCGGGTTAATTCATACTTATCAGTAAAATAGTTTTCGTCACGAATGATCATTCTTTGTCCTCAGCTTTCATTAAAGCGGCGCGCTCGGTTCTGATTAACAATTTCCCCTGCATCAGAAGCGCGAAAGTACGGATGAGCAGTATTGCAATTATAAAATTGGTAAAGATAAACAGCGGCACCGCCAGCGTATGGAAAAATCCATTATCGCTGCCACTCCCCAGATGCAAACCGGTGGTTGCCAGTGCAGATACGCCGAACGAGAAACTCCAGAATGAAGCATTAAATGGCTGGGAGAGATACCATGGCATCAGACGTAGCATAAACAGCAGTTGCAGCAGTCCATAACCGAAAAGCATTTTCGCCAGCGTGTCACCCTCGCCGCCGTTGACGCTCAGCCAGGCACTACAGGCCACCAGTGCAGGAGCGAGCTGAATGCCGAGTGAGGTCCGCAGTGCCGTGGGTAATTCTCCCGAACTGCGCAGACGCTGCAAGATCACAGGTTCAAGGCTTAGCCATGAGAAAACGCCTGCGCCTAAAAACACCAGACCTGCGTCGGTGTAGCCCAACGCACCACAGGCCATTGCGCTGATAAAGTTGTTGGCAACTGTCGGCAGATACAGTCCAGGCGTGGTAGCTTCTTCAGGATGAGATCCGCGCCATAATCCCGCAGTTTGCCAGGCGGCATAAGCCAACTGTACAACGACACCAAAACTGAACAGGCATACCGCCAGTGGGCGAAACCACGGAACAAAACCAATCGCCACCAGCATCGTCGTTGCCGGAAACAAACTCACAAAACTGCTCAGCACTGGATGGCGAACTTCCGCCAGCACGCTATGCGGAAAGCGTATGAGTCGGGTAATAAATGCGCTAGTCAATAATCCCCAGATGATCATCGCCAGAATCACCAGCCCATCCCCTAACCAGTGGCTGACCTGCCAAACCTGGCTGGCATAGCGCCAGGCAAATCCCATCCCTATCGTCCCCAACACAATACCAAAGTAGCCTGCCGGCAAATTGAGCACTTTATCGCTCTGCATCTTCTTACTCATTTTGTTTAATTTATAAAGTATATTTGAAATGCATTTTATGGAATTTTCTCGAGCATAGCCAGAGCCGCAGAATTTGCTACGGTTATAGTAAGTCACCTGTGGGAAAACGCTATGCGCAAATATCGTCTAAGTGAAGAACAGCGAGCCTTTAGTTATCAGGATGATGGCACTAAAAAAAGTGTGTTATTACGGCAAATTATCGCCATGAGCGATTTTAACGATGTGATAGCAGGAACCGCTGGCGGCTGGATCGATCGCGAAACGGTGTTAGCACAGGAAGGAAATTGCTGGATTTACGACCAGAATGCTATTGCGTTCGGCGGAACGGTGATTTCCGGTAATACGCGTATCACCGGCACCAGCGTGCTGTGGGGAGAGGTTTACGCAACGGATAACGTCTGGATCGATAATAGTGAAATCAGCCAGGGTGCATATATAAGTGACAGTGTCACCATTCATGACTCATTAGTTTACGGGCAATGTAGAATATTTGGTCACGCCTTAATTGATCAACATTCTATGATCGTCGCCGCGCAAGGCTTAACCTCCGACCATCAACTCCTGCTACAAATTTATGATCGCGCAAGGGTTAGCGCCTCGCGTATTGTCCACCAGGCACAAATTTATGGCGATGCCGTCGTCCGGTATGCTTTTATTGAACATCGCGCCGAAGTTTTTGATTTTGCCAGTATTGAAGGTAATGAAGAGAACAACGTCTGGCTATGCGATTGCGCTAAAGTTTACGGTCACGCGCAGGTGAAAGCTGGCATAGAAGAAGATGCCATTCCGACGATTCATTACAGTTCACAGGTGGCGGAATATGCCATTGTGGAAGGTAATTGTGTGTTAAAACATCATGTCTTGATTGGCGGAAATGCCGTGGTACGTGGCGGACCGATTCTGCTCGACGAGCACGTTGTAATACAAGGTGAGAGCCGTATTACAGGTGCGGTGATAATTGAAAACCATGTGGAGTTAACTGACCACGCCGTCATTGAAGCCTTTGATGGCGACACGGTTCATGTCCGTGGTCCAAAAGTCATTAACGGCGAAGAGCGCATTACGCGAACGCCGCTGGCAGGGTTATTCTGAATCGATAATACGCGCGTATAAGTTCACATCATCATAGGCATCATTCAGAAACTCAGCCTGTTTCAGGCAACCTTCAAGGATAAAACCATTGCGCAAAGCGACCTGGTTGCTTTGCGCATTATCCATCCGACATTTGATCACGAAGCGTCTAAGTTCACCAGACTGAGCGTAATGATGAATCATTGCCTGCAGCGCCTGAGAAATGATCCCCTGCCCCTGATGAGATTCGTCCAGCCAGTAGCCGATTTCAGCGGTTTTATTCAGTGGTTCAATACGATTAAACGAGATAACGCCGATAAGTTCATCTTCTTTGAAAATCATGAACATTTTGGCATATCCGCGTTGATGCAACATTACATTGCCCTGCACCGTTTTTCGCGTGTCCTCTTCACTTTGAACAAACTGCGGCCAGTTTAGCGACTGCTGTAACCAGGTTCTATTTTTACAGATTAACTGATAAAGAGGTGTGACATGACTTTCTGCAACAGCATGTAATTCAAGTGATTCACTTACTTTTATCGTTTCAGCCATCTTATCTCCAGTCAATCCATGCAGTTGTTAAAAAAGCCGCCTGGCTGGCGGCTTAGGAAAGTTTACACCTCTTTGACGCTCTCCTGCTGCAGGATTTTGAGCATCTCATCTTTTAACTGTAGCTTTTGTTTTTTCATGCGGACCACTTCCGCATTGTACCCTCGACCGTCGGAACCTTCCTTTCTGGCAATTTCATGATCAAGTTTATTGTGTTTATCGAACAAGGACATAAAGCGAGGATTTTCGTTTTTCAGACGGGATATTAAATCTCGGTATTCTGGAAACATACGCACTCCCTGTTAGTGGCTGACAAGGTGTATCTGAAATACACACCATCAGATTACTCATTTAACTTAGGGAAAAATGCGAGCGGGATCGTGTTTAACCAGACGGCACCTCCCGAAGAAGGTGCCGAAGAAAAAACAATTAACTCATCACGCGGTCGTCAACATACTGACGTTTATCGGGCGCTGGCGGGAAATACTGATAGAGCCATGTTTCACTGATAGCGTCGCCCTGACAACGCAGATACATCCGCATATCGACCGGATCAGTGGAGTCCGAAGTCGGATACCAGTCAAACTGAATACGATAACCATCAATGGGTTCAATATAGAGAATTTCGATTTGCTTCGCTTCCCCACTGGAAAGCGTAATCACCGGCTCAATGCCTTTTGGTGCGGCAGCTTTCAGATCACCACCAACGAAATCGACGGCAAAACGACGCGCCCATTTTTCGGGATAGTGTTCACCAGGCGCCCAACCTTCCGGGAAACCGCCCATGCCGGTACGCGTCGCCATAACGCGCGCTAATGGGCAATGAACAGGCGGTTGCGCACTCCAGTACAGACGATACTGGAATGCAAACTCATCACCCGCTTTTACAGTTTTTTCTGGCTGCCAGAAGCAGACAATGTTATCCAGCGTTTCGCCCGTTGTTGGGATTTCCATCAGGCCGATGGTGCCCTTACCCCACTTGTTACGCGGTTCCACCCACAGACTTGGGCGTTTGTTATACCAGCCCATAATGTCCTGATAATGAGAGAAATCACGATCCAGTTGCAATAAACCAAACCCTTTCGGGTTGTTGTCGGTGTAAGCATTGAACTGCAATTTTTGCGGATTATTCAGCGGACGGCAAATCCACTCGCCGTTGCCCCGCCACATGGACAGACGATCAGAGTCATGGATTTGCGGATGAATGGTGTCGCACATCCGACGTTCATTAGTGCCGCAGCTGAACATGCTGGTCATCGGCGCAATGCCCAGCTGTTTAATGTCTTTGCGCGCATACAGGTGATTTTCCACATCCATAATCACCTGACTTTTCTCACAATGGATAGTGAACTTATAGGCACCAGTAATGCTGGCGCTATCGAGCAACGCATAAACGGTAAAGGTGGTTGCCCCCGGTTTTACCGTATCAAACCAGAAGGCGGTAAAGTCGGGGAACTCTTCTTTACTGTCGGTGTAAGTGTCGATCGCCAGGCCGCGAGCCGACAAACCGTATTGATATGTATCATCAACCGCGCGGAAATAACTCGCGCCAAGGAATGATACGACATCACGGCGCGCCAGTTCGGGGGCTTTAAACACGCGAAAACCGGCAAAGCCGAGATCGCTTTGCCCTTCTAATTGTTTGGTATCAACACCCGCATCGTTGTATTTGAACAACTCCGGGCGAAAGTGAATTTCACGCGCCAGATGTGTTGCGGGATCAACAGAAAACATACGAACGCGGCGACGGAAACCCATTCCCATATGGAAGAACTGAGCGTCCAGTTGACGGTTCTCAACGTTATGCCAGAGCGATTTTTCGGCGTCGTATTGAATACTGTTATAAGCCTGCGGCGTCATTGTCGCCAGAGTGTCAGGTAACGGACGCGGCGCACCACGCCACGCGGTTTGCGCTAAGTCGTGCGCCATTGACTGTAGAATGGAGAAGTCAAAACGCTGGGTTTGCCCGTCGGCAATATCAGAATCTGCCGCGAATGCCGCCTGAGAAAAAAGAGAAGCAATGCCGCTGGTACCGCACACGGCGGCCATAGCCATTGAACCTTTAATAAATCGTCTACGATCCATACCTGAAAGTGAGTCCTTCTGGTGTTGTGAATGGTCCCGCGCTGGTCGTTTTCAGCGGCAAGAAAGTGCTTATTTATGACCGCTCACTCTAGACAATATTTATTAATAATCCAATTGTTGAACTCAGAGAATATGCATTAATCGGCAATTTTTTTATGTCGATGGGATGAGCCTGATTCGTTTGTAAAATCAGGCAAATTTTTGCAAAGGCGGATGGTCAGAATTTAAAGCAAACCACAGCGACGTTTACTGCGTTCTTCCGCTTCCTGATAAAGCTGGAACTCATCCAAAACCGGGCAACCCAACGCCTGCTCAAATGTTTCGCGACTGGCATTACCGTGACTGCGTGCCTGCGTTTCATTACCCAGATTTGACTGGAAGATCCCCGCCGCGCTAACGGGCAAGAAATCTTCATAGGTAATGGGTTGCGCCACTACCCAACCACGTTCAATTAAGGGCTGTGGATCGTCTCCGGGATGAATCGCCTGACGATGCGCCTCACCCGAAGGCGTCAGACGGTACCGGAACCATGCCAGCCCTTGCTGACGCATTAAAAACTCACTGTCAGGAAAAGCGCGGAAGGTTTCCTGTAAATGCATTTGGTGAGTGAGATTATCCTGCCCGGTTCCAGCGTTCCGCAGTAGATCATCATACAGTTGTCGTCCTTTCGGCGTTAATGCCACGCCACGCTGCTCTATTTCACCAAAGCGCGCGGTATGCGTGCCCTGTTTCTGCCCTGCAAACAACACCGTCTCTTCCAGTGCTTTAAAGCTGGTCTGGCGTAGTAAAATAGGTACCTCGCGGCGCGGCGGCCCTTCGATCAGAATTTTGGGTTCAATCCCGCATTCAGGCATCATCGACTGCACCCGGTCAATATCCAGCGTGCGTGGCGTCAGGTGGTTGATATGGCATCCAGGAAAACAGACCACATCAGCAATCAGCCGATGTTCGTTATGCAAGGCGCGATAGGTTACTTCATCCACCGTTGCTGACTGGTGCCAGCGAAACGTTTCCAGGGCTTCCTGCACAAACTCCTGTGCCTGTGTTTCGTTAAAACCGCCCCGCTGCTCATATTCCTCTAACAGTTGTCGACAACGTGGGGTGAAGATATCGCGCTGACGCAGAATCTCCGCCGCTTTCTGGCGCAAAAATTCGTTCTCGATAAGCTCAAGGCGGAGTAATGAGGTAAAAATGCGGAAGGGATTACGCGCCAGAGAAGCATCATCAATGGGCCGAAATGCTGTGGAATGTACCGGCACTCCCGCCTGCGAGAGATCGTAATAGCTCACCGGGTACATCCCCATAATGGCAAACATCCGCCGAAGAGTAGCAAGCTCTTGTGCAGTCCCAACGCGAATTGCCCCATGACGTTCAACATTCAGTCGCGCCAGCTCGTCTGCATTTACCATTTTTTCGTGCAGTTGAGGATTGTTTTCCAGCACAGCCAGATTCACATCAGCTACCAGTTCCAGCAGCGTGCCGTACTGCGGAACTTCTTGCTGGTACATGGCTGACATTGCCTGCGAAAACTGTTCCCGAATCTCATCCGCCGTGATGCTGTTCGCCATAATGTCTGCCTCCAGTGGTCAGTAATCTGGAGTGTAGGTAACCGCATTCACTCTGGCGGGAAGAATTTGCAAACTGTGATCTCGCCGCGAAAACATCAATATTATCCATTTTGCTGTAACATAATTGCTTTAATTGTTAATAATATTTTGCAATCAAGTTATCATAATCAAACAACTTCACTTGTCAGCGACACCGCTTCGTTTTTAACATCGCTTATGGAAAAAAATAGTCTGTTTAGTCAGCGCATCCGTCTGCGCCACCTTCATACATTCGTAGCTGTCGCACAACAAGGAACTTTGGGGCGCGCGGCTGAAACCCTTAATTTGAGTCAACCTGCGCTCTCTAAGACATTGAATGAACTGGAGCAGCTGACGGGCGCTCGCTTGTTTGAGCGTGGTCGTCAGGGGGCGCAACTTACCTTACCCGGCGAACAATTTTTAACGCATGCAGTCAGAGTTCTTGACGCCATCAACACTGCCGGACAGTCGCTTCATCGTAAAGAAGGTCTTAATAATGATGTCGTCAGGGTTGGTGCACTACCTACTGCGGCACTGGGGATATTACCTTCGGTTATAGGTCAGTTTCATCAGCAACAAAAAGAGACGACCTTGCAAGTTGCGACAATGAGTAACCCTATGATTCTGGCAGGTTTAAAAACCGGGGAAATCGATATCGGCATTGGTCGGATGTCAGATCCTGAACTGATGACCGGGCTTAATTACGAACTGCTGTTTCTTGAATCGCTGAAGCTGGTTGTCCGCCCTAATCACCCGCTACTTCAGGAGAACGTAACGCTAAGCCGGGTGCTGGAATGGCCGGTTGTTGTATCACCAGAAGGCACTGCGCCACGCCAGCATTCAGATGCATTAGTGCAGAGCCAGGGCTGTAAAATTCCTTCGGGCTGTATCGAAACACTGTCTGCTTCTCTATCTCGTCAACTTACGGTTGAATACGACTACGTGTGGTTTGTCCCTTCTGGCGCTGTAAAAGACGACCTGCGTCATGCCACGCTGGTGGCCCTACCTGTTCCGGGTCATGGTGCAGGCGAACCGATTGGAATACTGACCCGCGTAGATGCAACGTACTCTTCTGGTTGCCAGTTGATGATTAACGCTATTCGAAAATCAATGCCGTTCTGAAAGGTGAAGGGATCTGTCGATCCCTCCTTAAACATTTTCACACTGTAGCGAAACTAACTGGTTCACCAGCTCCGCGAGGTACTGCCGACACGGAATGTTTGTTCAGACGAAATACGTCCACCGCCTCAGCTAATCGTGCCGCCTGTTCTTCAAGGGACACCGCCGCCGCTGAGGCCTCTTCTACCAGAGAAGCATTCTGTTGCGTCACCTTATCCATTTCAGAAATCGCCTGGCTAACCTGCGTTATGCCCCTACTTTGCTCATCCGAGGCGGCGGCAATTTCCTGCATGATATGTGTGACACTCGCGACGGCATCAACAATAGTGCTCATGGTTTTCCCGGCCGTGGCCACCTCATCCGATCCCAGGTCAATTAACCTGACTGATTCACTGATCAAGCCTTCAATCTCTTTCGCCGCCTGAGCGCTGCGGCTTGCGAGTGTCCGTACTTCGCTGGCGACAACGGCAAATCCACGCCCTTGCTCACCCGCTCGCGCGGCTTCAACGGCAGCATTCAGTGCCAGAATATTCGTCTGGAAAGCAATACTGTTGATGACGGCGGTGATCTCAGAAATTTTCTTCGAACTCGTGGAGATAGCGCCCATCGTTTTTACTACACCGGAAACCGTCTGCCCGCCATTGCAGGCTTTAATAGAAGCCTCTTGCGCCAGTTTGCTGGCATGATGCGCGTTATCTGCATTCTGTTTCACCGTCGCAGTAAGTTGCTCCATGCTGGCGGCAGTTTGTTCGATAGCCGCCGCTTGTTCTTCGGTGCGAGATGACAGGTCCGCATTGCCAGCTGAAATTTCGCTGGTGCCACGATAAATCTCTTCCGCACCCTGTCGAACAGTCCCTACTGTCATCCCCAGTGAATGCTGCATTTGCTGTAAATGACGACTTAAGCGACCGATTTCATTACGACCCGCCGGTTCATCATTCATCGTCAGATCGCCACTGGCGATTTTTTCAATCCGTTGTGCGGCATGTTGCAGTGGACGAATGACGATCCGACGTAGCACCATAAATGTTATCAGCGTCATGACCAGGGCAAGCACAAACGCGCCAATCATGAACATCCCACCCAGGCGGGTGCGCTGATGGGCCAGTTCCGCCAGTTGGTTGGCTCTGGTGCTACGTATCTTAACGGCTTTGCTCAAAATATCGGTATAAGCATTATCCAGCGGTCGGATTTGCTCACTTTCATGATTGATAATCGCTTCAAACATGCCATTTTTGGCATATTTCAACATCGGTTGCATACCCGTGATATAAGCCTGGAAGCGTTGATTTAATTCAGTGTCAAGGGCTTCATCAGCAGGTGTTTTCACCGACCGATTCTGATAAGCACGATAACCTTGCTGCGACTGTTTAATCTCCGATTCGGCTTGCGCAATATTTCGCTTCATTGCTTCCATTTCAGCAATACGACTCGCAGCACCAGCCTGAATCATATTGATCCGGGCTGAACGCAAAAAATCTGAACTGTTCGCTAACCCGGTCCGAATCTCAATCTCCGCAGTAACATCACGCTGATCGCGATCGGCCTGCCAGAGGAAATAGCCAGCCAGAGCTGAACTTAATGCGAATAGAACTAAGATACCGCCAAGAATGCAGGCAAATAACGGAACCAGCCTGATGTGATGCAAAAAACCTAATCGCTGTGAGGGAGTTGTATTCATTACCGTTGTCTCTCGTCCAGGTTTACTCCTGATAGAAAGTCATCGGCACTTGACGATAATTACTTATGACCAAAAACCTCTTTGCGTCACATTTTTACAACAATTATTGTAGAGAAATTAATGCTATTGGAATGAAGAGAGTAACGAATGGCTAAACTGGCTAACCCGAATGACGAAAAATTCTGGAAAACAGCACGCAATTTCGTCAGGTGATTATTTTCGTCCCTAAGGAAACCACATAGGATGCTCACGGGTGCCTGAGACTTTCTGTTTTCAGGCTAACCGGGAATCAGAAAGACGAAGGCCCCGACCGATATTTCTATCAACCGAGGCCAACGAATGAACCAAGCAATTCAGATGTTAGCCTCTTACCCGCCATCCGGCAAGGAGAAAGGCTATGAAGCGCAACCCTCTGGTGGTGTGTCTGCTCATTATCTGCATTACGATTCTGACATTCACACTCCTGACCCGACAAACGCTCTACGAACTGCGGTTCCGGGACGGTGATAAGGAGGTTGCTGCGCTCATGGCCTGCACGTCCAGGTAAGGGCAAGCGCGGGGATTTTCCCCGCGCATCTGACTAGCGGATTCATTTTCTCATGGCACCCCTTTTACACTTCAGTTAGTGCATGTTTTTTTCGATGCACTAATAGAACCATCATTACAAACAAATTTGCCGCCTGCCGTACAGTGTGAGATCCCCCCTTTCGAACCAGAACAGGGTTTGCGCCCGGCATCGGCATAAAAGGAAACAAGCGCTCCCATAACCAAGATAAGTGCCAATTTTTTCATATAACCTCCATGGTTTATCGAATCTTATGTTCGATTTGAACGTTATACGCTGGTTTATTTTGATACCGTTGATGAGATCAAAGATCGGGTGAATTGATTAAAGATAAGCCAGATGGACGTATGGACCAGGATAATGGTTTTATTTGTCATACAAATAAATATAATAGGCGCTTCCGATGTAGGCCCGTATTCTTCGCCTGTACCACGGGTCGGTTTTAGTACAGGCGTTTTCTTTAAATATCCTTCAGGAACGTTTACGCGGCATCATGCGTAGAAGTGTGTTGTCCTTCCAGAAATAGTGGTGTGCCAGTGCAGCCGCAGCGTGCAACCCGATGACAAAGTATCCCAGATTCGCCAGCGTTTCATGCCACGACTTTAAGCTATCAACCCGTTCGAAATTGGCCTCTGATGCATAAGGCATCGTCAAACCAAACGCAAACCACGGGTTGCCTCGGTTATACATCATCACCAAACCAATCACTGGCAGCGCAATAAACAGGAGATAAATCACCAAATGTCCCAAATGCGCCAGTCCCGTCATCATCGGTTTTGGCTTAGGTATAATCGGCGGGGTTGGGTATTTCAGCCTTAACAAAAGACGAACGACCATCAGCACGAGAATTGATATGCCACAGGAAACATGAATCATGTTGATGAGTGGCCGATCGCTACGTGGGAAGAAACCCCGAAACTCCATTGCGCAATACGCTGCAATAACCAGCAAAAAGACCAGCCAGTGAATGCTGATTTGTAACCTTGAGTATTTATTTCCCATAACATTTCCTGCTTTAACATAATTTTCCGTTAACATAACGGGCTTTTCTTAAAATTTCATTAAATATTGTTCACCCGTTTTCAGTACGTTACGTTTCACGGCAAGAATGTAGATTGCCCATCCCGCCATCCTGGTCTAAGCCTGGAAAGGATCAATTTTCATCCGAACGTTCCTGACAGGAGAAAACCATGAGTAAAGTTGGTATTAACGGTTTTGGTCGTATCGGTCGACTGGTGTTGCGTCGATTACTTGAAGTCAAAAGCAACATAGACGTTGTCGCTATTAATGATCTCACTTCTCCAAAAATTCTCGCCTACCTGCTGAAACATGATTCAAACTACGGACCATTCCCTTGGAGCGTTGATTTTACGGAAGATTCACTTATCGTTGATGGAAAAAGTATCGCGGTTTACGCCGAAAAAGAGGCTAAAAATATTCCATGGAAAGCGAAAGGCGCAGAAATCATTGTCGAATGTACTGGCTTTTATACCTCCGCCGATAAATCGCAGGCGCATCTTGATGCTGGTGCGAAGAAGGTGTTGATTTCCGCTCCTGCCGGTGAAATGAAAACCATCGTTTATAACGTTAATGACGACACTCTGGATGGCAACGATACCATTGTTTCCGTGGCGTCATGCACCACTAACTGCCTTGCGCCGATGGCCAAAGCCTTGCATGACAGTTTCGGGATAGAAGTCGGCACGATGACGACCATTCATGCCTATACCGGCACTCAGTCACTGGTGGATGGCCCGCGTGGTAAAGATCTACGCGCTTCACGTGCAGCGGCAGAAAATATCATTCCCCACACTACAGGTGCGGCAAAAGCCATTGGTCTGGTGATCCCAGAACTGAGCGGCAAACTGAAAGGTCATGCGCAACGCGTACCCGTGAAAACCGGTTCGGTGACTGAACTGGTGTCTATTCTTGGAAAAAAAGTGACTGCCGAAGAAGTGAACAACGCGCTTAAAAAGGCGACAAACAATAACGAGTCATTTGGTTATACCGATGAAGAAATAGTCTCTTCTGATATCATAGGCAGCCATTTCGGGTCGGTGTTTGATGCCACGCAAACCGAAATTACCGCCGTGGGCGATTTACAACTGGTGAAAACGGTCGCCTGGTACGATAACGAATATGGCTTCGTCACGCAGCTTATTCGCACCCTCGAAAAATTCGCTAAACTCTGACGCGCAAAGGCGGAGAGAAAAGCCTCCGCCTCTTTCACTCATTACAACTGTAAATAAACCACCTGGGTCTGCAGATATTCATGCAGGCCATGTTTACCATCTGCGCCGCCAATACCGGATTTACGCCATCCGGCGTGGAAGCCTTGCATAGCTTCGAAGTTTTCACGGTTAATGTAAGTTTCACCAAACTTCAGCCCTTTAATGGCTTTCATCGCGACGTTCAAATTTTGGGTATAGATTGATGAGGTCAGGCCGTAATCACTGTCATTAGCCATTGCGATAGCCTCTTCCAGCGTGTCAAATGCGACCAATGGCAGCACCGGGCCAAAGGTTTCCTCGTGCATAATCGACATTTCCTGGCGAACATCCAGTAGCAATGTCGGCGGATAATAATATCCTTTCCCCTCTACCGCTTTGCCACCCAACGCCACTCTCGCCCCTTCTTCTACTGCGCGCGCCACTTTTTGCTCGACCCTTTCCAGCGCCGCGGCGTTAATCAACGGCCCCATCGCAATGTCGTTGCGTTCAGCGGGGTTACCAAATTGAACCGCCTGCATCGCTTCACCCAGCCGATTGACGAACTGATCATAAATGCCTTTCTGTACATAAACACGTTCTGCACAGTTACACACTTGCCCACTATTAATGACGCGTGAATCAACGATGGCTTTGACTGCCAGTTCAAGATCGGCATCGTCCATTACGATAGCTGGTGCTTTACCACCCAATTCCAGGCACACTTTGGTGATGTTTTTCGCCGCAGTCGCCATAATCTTTTCACCTGCAGAGACGCTGCCTGTCATACTGACCATTGCGACCTTTGGGTTACCCGCCAGTTCTTGCCCAACGGTTTCACCACGCCCCAGAACAAGGTTAAACACGCCGCGCGGAAGGCCTATTTCATCGACGATTTTGGCGAATGCAATCGCATTGTTTGGCGTAAATTCACTGGGTTTAATGACGATGGTATTACCGGTCAAAAGAGCGGGAGCCATTTTGCGGGCAATGAGGAAGAACGGGAAGTTCCACGGCAGAATGCCGGTAGTCACGCCAAGCGCACGTTTAAACAGAAGAATATTTTCTCCTGGACGATCGCTTTGAATAATCTCGCCTTCATAACGCCGTGCCCACTCCGACATGTAATCGATATAGTCCGCAGTAAAAGCCACTTCGACTTCAGCCAACTGCTGGATCTTGCCCCCTTCTTCAACAATCAGCGCACTGATTTCACTGGCGCGTTCGCGGATCCCGGCGGAGATTTTGCGCAACCAACTGGCGCGTTCAATAGCAGGCAACGCTTCCCATTCTGGTTGTGCACGTTCTGCTGCATCGATTGCTTTACGGGCATCCTCGGCCTGACCATCGGGAATGCGGGAAATGACAGCCTCTGTAGCAGGGTTTACCACATCAATCCATGCGTCTCCACGCCAGGTAACAAACTGTCCATCGATATACATAGGATGTTGAACGGGTACTGACATGGGCGACTCCTGTGATTTATATGTTTGTTTTCGGTGAATACATTGTTAATTAACATCAATCATCAAAGAGACGGCATCGTGAAAGGACAATTCTGTGAAGGGCTTCATAAAAACAAGTGTAAAAGGAATAAAAGGCAGAAATAAACGTCAGGAGTCATGCCCGTTTGCAAACAAGTGGTTCACAAACGGGCAATTTTTAACGTAACGAGCGACTTTCCATCGCCTCGATGAGCACCGCATCGTGTTTCAGCGTTTGCCATGCATGGATGACTTCTGCCGGAAAATCAACGTGAACGATAAAATCTCGCCCGCGGGGACCGTAGCCATCGCTATCATCGTGTAAACGCGGCAGCTCGCCAGTGAGTAGTGATAGATAACGCTCAACCGGCCATAATCCTTGTAACTGATTAATAAAGATTACACTGTCTGCGTTATTTCCTAACTGAGGAACGAATCCGGGATAACTTAACCAGCGTGGTGCATCGGGATTGTCCCCAGTCATACGGCGGAACGTCGCCATCGTGCGCCGCTGCATGGTGGGGTCCTGAACAACGATAGCCGTATGAACTCGTTCTACGGCCTGATTCAATAGCGCGATGCTAAAGCGTGCGTTTTCACCGCAGTTTGTTGACTGGTCTTCAATCCAGATTTTTTCATGCGGAATGTGCCAGAACTGATGAGCGATATCCGCCAGGATGGTAGCTTCTGCTCTGCCAATGGTGCGGATAGTGTTGTAGTGCGGATGCTGTGCGATAGCGCTATACAAAAAAGTTGTCGAGTGACCGATACCACCACTAATCAGTAGAGGAATTTGCTGATCGCGGGCAATCTTACATGCCGCATCGATAGTCGGCATAACCGCATTGCCTGCAAGGATCACGCAATCGGCCTGATACGGCATCTCACCGGAGAAATCATCCTGCGCCAGCCACTGTCCGATAACATTTATGGCATCTATGGTTGCCGTCGAAAGCGTCGGAAACGGGGTATTGTTCATGGTTCCTCCTTATCGTTCCCTCAAGAATACTGCGTGAGATAATAGTAAGAAGCGGAGCACTCTGAAAGGAGGAAGTCGTATTTCCTTAACCGCCACTCCGCAAGCCTGACATATCTTTTAAGGAAATGCTGTAGATAAACATTATTCATCTTGCAGCTGAGAATTGTATTTTTCTGAATTCCTGAATTTTTGCCCTTACCGTTTTAGAATTAATAAAAAACCCGGCGCTAAATGCTTACCGGGTTTGAGATTTATCAGGCAAATAGCAGGGTTAACCGCTAATCTGCTCCATCGCCTGCAAAATACGCTTATCCGAAATCGGATAAGGCGTACCAAGTTGTTGAGCGAAGTAGCTGACGCGCAGCTCTTCTATCATCCAGCGGATCTCTTTCACGTCTTCATCCTCACGACGTGCAGGCGGTAGTTTGTTGAACCATTGCTGCCACGCCTGCTGGACGTTTTCGACTTTCAGCATCTGAGCACGGTCGCGATGTGGATCAACCGCCAGTTTTTCCAGCCGTTTTTCAATCGCCTGCAAATAACGCAGCGTGTCGCCCAGCCGTTTGAAGCCGTTACCAGTGACAAAACCGCGATATACCAGCCCGCCCATCTGCGCTTTGATGTCAGAAAGCCCCAGCGCCATAGTCATATCCACCCGCCCTTTCAGGCGTTTGTTGATATTGAACACTGCCGTAAGGATTTGCTCGACCTGCTTCGCAATATCCACCACCGTGTCGTTCAGTTCAGCGCGCACTTTTTCATGCAGCGCAGCAAAGCCTTCTTCCGTCCAGACCGGGCCACCATTGGCATCAATCAGTTGATCCACACCGCAGGAGATACAGTCGTCTATCAGCTCCAGCACTTTGCCATACGGGTTAAAGTACAGCCCAAGTTTGGCTTTGTTTGGCAACTTCTCATGCAAATATTTGATTGGCGATGGAATATTCAGCAGCAGTAGACGGCGAAGACCGTTCCACATTGCCTGCTTTTGTTCCAGCGGATTATCAAACAGTTTGATCGCCACGCTGTCGCGTTCATCCACTAGCGCTGGCCACGCCTTCACTTTATAGTTGCCACGCTTCTGTTCGTAGCTTTCCGGCAGCTGACCAAAACTCCAGATATGTAAGCCGCTCTGCTCGATACCGTCATCCGCCACCGCAGACAGCGTTTCCTGCACTTTGCCTTTCAGCGCATCTTTCAGATCTTGTAGAGAGCGCCCTTCTTTTAGCTTCTTGTTTTTGTCATCCACCACGCGGAAGGTGATTTTCAGGTGATCGGGCACCTGATCCCAGTGCCAGTCTTCGCGGTCAACGGTAACGCCGGTCATCCGCCGTAACTCGCGCTCAAGGCTGTCGAGCAACGGTAACTCCAGCGGTGTGACGCGGCCTAAAAACGCTTCGGCGTAGTTTGGCGCGGGCACAAAATTACGCCGTACCGGTTTCGGCAACGATTTAATCAGAGCAATCACCAGTTCGCGGCGCAGACCGGGGATCTGCCACTCAAATCCGCTCTCCTCCACCTGGTTAAGTAACGGCAGCGGGATATGTACCGTCACGCCGTCCGCATCCGCCCCTGGCTCAAACTGATAACTCAAACGCAGCTTGAGATTGCCCTGATGCCAGAAGTTCGGGTAATCCAGCTTGCTGATCTTTTCCGCCCCTTCTTTGATCAACATGCTCTTTTCAAAGTTGAGCAAATCAGGCGTTTCGCGGCTGACTTTTTTCCACCAGCTGTCGAAGTGACGTGCGGAGATCACATCGTGGCTGATGCGCTGGTCGTAAAACTCAAACAGCGTTTCGTCATCCACCAGAATATCGCGGCGACGTGATTTGTGTTCCAGCTCTTCCACTTCGGCCCGCAGTTTCAGGTTTTCACGGAAGAATGCGTGACGCGTCTGCCAGTCGCCTTCCACCAGAGCGTGGCGAATAAAGAGTTCACGACATAACGCCGGATCGATCTGGCTGTAGTTGACCTTACGCGCAGCAACAATCGGCAAACCATAAACAGTGACTTTTTCCGTTGCCATCACCGCGCCCTGCGTCCGTTCCCAGTGTGGTTCGCTGTAGGTGCGTTTAATTAAATGCTGAGCAACGGGTTCTACCCATTCAGGGTCGATACGCGCAGCAATGCGCCCCCACAGGCGGCTGGTTTCTACCAGTTCCGCCACCATTACCCATTTCGGCGGCTTTTTAAATAAGCCGGAACCGGGGAAAATGGAGAAACGCGCGTTACGTGCGCCGGTATATTCTTGTTTATCGGCATCTTTCATGCCGATATGGGAAAGCAAACCGGTCAGTAAGGCGATGTGAATTTCGCGATACTCCGCCGGTTCGCTGTTAACCGGAATGCCAAGTTCTTTTACCACCTGGCGCAACTGGGTGTAGATATCCTGCCATTCGCGCACGCGCAGATAGTTGAGATAATCGGTACGACACAGGCGACGGAAAGCGTTGGAAGAAAGCGCCTTTTGCTGCTCGCCAAGATAATTCCACAGATTTACAAACGCGAGGAAGTCGGATTCTTTGTCGTGGAAGCGACGATGTTTTTCGTCCGATGCCTGCTGTTTGTCCATCGGTCGTTCGCGCGGATCCTGGATGGAGAGCGCGGACGTGATAATCATCGCCTCACGCACGCAGCCATGTTTTTGCGCTTCCAGCACCATACGCGCCAGACGAGGATCGACAGGCAATTGCGAAAGCTGGCGACCGAGCGGCGTCAGTTTATAGGCGCTGGCCTGTTCATCAGTGGTGATCGCGCCCAGCTCTTCGAGCAGACGCACGCCATCCTGGATATTACGTTTATCCGGTGCTTCGACAAATGGGAACGCGGCGATATCGCCCAACCCCAGCGCGGTCATCTGCAAAATAACCGAGGCCAGGTTAGTACGCAGAATCTCCGGATCGGTAAACTCCGGGCGCGAGAGGAAATCGTCTTCGGAATAGAGACGAATACAGATCCCTTCGGACACACGACCACAGCGGCCTTTACGCTGATTGGCAGACGCCTGAGAAATCGGCTCAATCGGCAAACGCTGCACTTTAGTGCGATAGCTGTAGCGGCTGATACGCGCCGTACCTGGGTCGATAACGTATTTAATACCCGGTACGGTCAGCGACGTTTCCGCGACGTTGGTCGCCAGCACAATGCGCCGTCCACTGTACGACTGGAACACGCGGTTCTGTTCGCTGTTCGAAAGCCGCGCATAAAGCGGCAAGATTTCGGTATGGCGTAAGTTCAGCTTGTTCAGCGCATCGGCGGTATCGCGAATTTCCCGCTCACCACTCATAAAGATCAGAATGTCGCCAGGGCTTTCCTGGCTCAGTTCGTCTACAGCGTCAAAAATCGCCTGCAGCTGATCGCGCTCGGTATCATCGGCTTCTTCAACAATCGGGCGATAGCGCACTTCCACCGGATAGGTCCGACCGGAGACTTCGATAATCGGCGCATTATTAAAGTGGCGCGAAAAGCGTTCCGGGTCGATAGTCGCGGAAGTGATAATGATTTTTAAGTCAGGACGCCGCGGCAGCAACTCTTTCAAATAGCCGAGCAGAAAATCGATATTCAGGCTGCGTTCGTGCGCTTCGTCAATAATGATAGTGTCGTACTGCATCAGCAGGCGGTCTTGCTGGATCTCCGCCAGCAGGATACCGTCGGTCATCAGCTTGACCATCGTGTTATCACTTACGTGATCGCTGAAACGCACTTTGTAACCGATGCAACCACCCGGCTCCGTTTTCAGCTCTTCCGCAATACGGTTCGCCACCGTTCGAGCCGCCAGACGACGCGGCTGGGTATGGCCGATCAGCCCTTTAATCCCGCGGCCCAGCTCCATACAGATTTTCGGTAGCTGAGTCGTTTTACCGGAACCCGTTTCCCCGGCGACGATCACCACCTGGTGATCACGAATCGCTTCGAGAATGTCCTGCTTTTTCTGACTAACCGGCAAATTGTCCGGATAAGTGATTTCCGGTCGTGCCGCTTCACGCAGCAGGACTTTCCCTGCCGCATGGTCAATCTCTTTCGCCATCTCCTGGAAAATGGCCTGTTGTGCATCAGGATTTTTAACCTTCTTCACGCCGTGCAGACGGCGAGAAAAACGCAGTCTGTCGCGCAGCATCAGCGAATCCAGCCGCTGCTGCAAGGCCGTAAAGGTCAATTTTTGTTGTTCTGTCATAACGTTAGTGGGCAGTAGGCTGCCTGATTAATTTTCTTTTAAATGATAGATATAGAGTACCACATCGCGGCTTTCTATGCGTTGTTCAATAAATTCGAACATAGGCTTCGATTTATTGCGCTATCTCTGTGGCAGGATTGTGAATAAAGTGTCAACAAGCAACGGGGCATCGCCCATTCAAACATCTATAAGGAAACACCATGAGCAAGGTATTAGTTCTTAAATCCAGCATCCTGGCAGGGTACTCTCAGTCTAATCAGTTGTCCGATTATTTTGTTGAACAATGGCGCGAAAAGCACTCCGCTGATGAAATCACCGTGCGTGACCTGGCTGCAAATCCGATTCCGGTACTGGATGGCGAACTGGTTGGTGCACTGCGTCCGAGCGATGCGCCGCTGACTCCGCGTCAGCAGGAAGCTCTGGCGCTTTCCGATGAGCTGATTGCCGAGCTGAAATCCCACGACGTTATCGTTATTGCGGCACCGATGTATAACTTCAACATCTCGACTCAGTTGAAAAACTATTTTGACCTGGTTGCACGTGCAGGCGTTACTTTCCGCTATACCGAGAACGGTCCGGAAGGTCTGGTAACGGGTAAAAAAGCCATCGTTATTACCAGCCGCGGTGGGATCCACAAAGATGGACCAACGGACCTGGTGACGCCGTATCTGTCCACGTTCCTGGGCTTTATCGGCATTACTGATGTGAAATTTGTCTTCGCCGAAGGGATCGCATACGGTCCGGAAATGGCAGCGAAAGCGCAGTCTGACGCGAAAGCAGCTATCGACAGTATTGTTGCTGAATAACCGGACACGATCTTGATGTGGACTGTAGATATTCAGTCCACATCTCAATCCGCTTACCTGTTTGCCCATAATTTCAGCATCGCTTTGTGCTCTTCCGTAAGCATAATCCGCGAGCGTCTGGCTCGAATATAACTAATCGCTTCATCAACGGTTTTACAATGTCCGTAACATAACAGCCATGCCGCCACTACCAGCGCACTGCGCGATAATCCCAATGCGCAATGGACCAGAACGCTGCCTTGCTCTTCGCGTAATGTTTCCAACATCGCCACGGCCTGTCGGAGCTCCCCCTCTTCCGGAACCACCAGATCCAACATCGGTACACAAAAATAGAGTCGATCTTTTGTCGCTCGTCCGCGAGGGAATTCAAAGGTGACGTCCAGAACCGCATTCTTTGCCGGAATATGTCGTGGAAACGCCCCTAAATAAACACCAGCAGTAATTTTGCTCACCGGCTCCAAGCGAAGGCAAAACCAACGCATAGACAGCCACATCCCGATGCGCCATGGCAATGTCAGCCAGTAAACGGCGGGCGGGAGTTTCCCTTGACTATCTTTACCTGTTGTTATCGCGCCAAGCCCACCGTACCCACGGCCAATAATGAGTAGCGATAATACTGGCCAACATAACCAGACTGACCACCATAACTGAAGCATTATCATTAGCTCCATCAACACAATGCACGCGCACGCGCCTACGACATATGGCAGTGCTATTTTGATTCGACGTTGATCAGGTTTCTGATAATTCCAACGACGGTCGACGGGCACCATCCAGTCAATCAACATACCTACCGCCAGCCCTGTGATGACATCAATAAAATGATGCTGCCATGTCGTTAGCGTCGAAATGGCGATGAGTAAAAACCATCCGCCGCAGACTTTACGCCACCTCACAGCCAGATGCTGACGAAAGTGACGCCAAAGTAGCCAGCAGAGAATAATATGCAGCGAAGGAGACTGGTTATAAGGCAGATCAAACAGTTCAAGTTGCGAAAATAGCCATCCTGTCACCCCACTCACTTCAGGACGGATAAAACTAAACTTCAGCGGGTAGAGAAAAAAACCGCAGCAGGCCATTACCGTTGCCAGAATAAGCCGGTGGACAAGTCGGCGCTGTTCGAATGTCGAGCTACAAACGAACAGCGAAAATCCATATAAAAGATCCAGACTCCAGTAAGGAACAATAGTCCAGGGAAGAAAAGGGATCGCCGTTTCCCAACCGAATACCTGACTGGGGATATCATGGCTGTTAAGGTCCTGAACCGCGGTGAACTGATTAAGAGATCCATAGGTGAAGAAGAAAAACGGGGCCAGCAACAATAACCAGCCAGCTCCTTGTAGCAATACGTTCCGGCGTTCAGTTATCACGACGCACCGCCATCGAAACCGTAAAAATACCCCATTCATCAATCCGTTGTGTGCATTTATCAAATCCGGCATCATGCACAAGCGAATCCATCTCCCCTTGCGAACGCACGCGCATCACCCACGGTTTACCATCTTTATGACTGGTTAACACCCCGGCAATCAGTTCCAGTTGTGGGTGCCACGGCTGCCCGGTGTAGATGAGAATGCCACCCGGATCGATGGCATTGGCAAGACCTGCGAGTGAGTTTTTTACCTGCTCATTTTCGGGAAAAAGCTCATACAGGCCAGAGACAATCGCCAGCGTAGGCCGCGGAGTTAACGTGCTGAGTTCTGCCGGATTAAACGCATCGCCCTGTTCAAAACGCGCCCGCCCAGACATTCCCCGTTGGGCAATCATCTCTTGCCCTTGTGCAACATTTACCTCACTGTAATCACGTAACAAAATTTCGCTTATGGCGGGCTCGTTTGCCAGCGCATCCAGTACATAGCGCCCATGCCCTGCGGCAATGTCAACCACGCGGACGGCTAAACCTTTGGCGTGGAGATGGGCAACGGCTTGTTTAATCAGCATTTGTAAATGGGTTTTGCGCTGGCGAATACCGCGCCAGCCAACACTGTTCAGGTAGATTTCGTCGATAAAGCGCCCGAATGCGTTACTGCCTTGCGGTTGATTTTGATAGACATAATCCAGCGAACTGCCTGAATCAAAGCCGGTACTCATTCCGAGATGCAGGCCCGCAGAGTGCGCCCCGAACAGTTTCATCGCCTTTCGCATAAAGCGATACGCCAAATCAACCGGCGATAACGGCACGGGTCCACCAGAAAGGAGCCGCCATCGATCCGCTGATGGTCCTGTGCGGTCTTCATGCTGATAATCAAATTTTTGCGACTTGTTAGCATATAAGCGACTAATAAAGCTTTGCATTTTTTCAAATGCCTGCGCCCTGTTCTCTTCACCCAACGTGTCGTGATAAAAGCCTGGCAGCAGATGCAGCTCTTTCAGAGGACTACGTAAATGCTGATAAAAATCAATTTGCGGTTGGCGATGCACCACATAGTCATCGCCTGATATCAGAAGTTGCGTGGGGAGCGTAATCGCCGCCGCATCGCTAACAATACGTTCAGACGTTTTATAGAGATCGAGCAAGATATTGACGGCAATCGCCCGTGTGATCAGCGGATCATTATTGAAACTCGCCACCCGTTGCCGATCGTGGGTCAAATAGCGTCCTTTCACATAGGAATTAATAAAAAACAGACCACGCAGACGATGCCATAACGCCAGCCCAGGACGTGCCAGCGGCACATACAATTTAACCTTAAAGGCCGGAGAAGCCAGCACTAGTCCGCGAATAGCTGGCGCATAATCATGACCCCATGTGGCAACCAGCACTGCGCCAACGCTTTGCGCGATCACAACCACCTCTTCCAGTCCAACCTGGCTGTCGCTGGCAGCAAAACGGACAAATTCATCGACATCCTGCACTGAACGCGCAAGAGACGGACTATAACCACGCGGCCCCGAAGTTTGTCCATGCCCTCGGGCATCCCATGCATAAAAAGCAGTATCTGGCATCGCCAGTTCATCAACGATATGTTGTAGACGACCAGAATGTTCATGACCGCGATGAAATAAGACGATGACCTTTTTCGCCCCTGGCTGTAAAGTGGGCCAGTGCCGATAAAACAACGCTGTATTATCACTGGTGGTAAAAAAATGTTCCCCAGGGATGCGTGAATTTTCCATTTTCTCTATTTTCCTTCAGTAACAGCAGTAGCGAATAAAATAAAAAAATACCGGAGCGGTGAAAATTAATGAGTCAATCCTGTCAAGGAGTCCGCCATGTCCTGGTAATAGTTTTCCACTATCTTTAACACCAACATCTCGTTTGATGGCTGACATCACTACATCGCCGCAAAAACCACTAATACCAATTAACAAACCCGCTAATAATGCCTGTAATGTATCTAGCGGTGTCAGCAACGGTCCAATAATCAGTGACGCAATCATGGTGGTGATTACGCCGCCCATCAGACCTTCCAATGTTTTTACCGGGCTGACTTTAGGGACCACTTTTCTTCTGCCGCAGGATTTTCCCCATAAATACTGTGCAATATCGTTTGACTCGGTTAATGCCAAAAGAAATAACACCAGTAACGCCCCGCCCTGGATATTTGTGGTTGGCAACATTAATAACCAGGCGGCATGACTCAAGGTGAAAACGGTCATTATCCAGCCACAAAAAATGGCGCTCACGGTATGCAGAAAACCGGAGGTATCACCTACTAAAACTCGCCAGGTGGCTAATATCAGAAACCCAGCCAAAGGTATAAATAACAGAAACAGCTCAAAGGAATTAAAACCGATAAGCAAATAGTTAAGAGGAATAACCCAATATAACCAACGCGGAAAATGTACGGATATAAGCGTACAATATTCTTTCAATGCCAGAAAACTTATCAGCGCAAAAAACGTCAACGTCATCCAGCGTGGACCTGAAATCACCAGTGAAAAACAAATGACGATGCCCCACCAGGTACGAATACGTAATGTAACCTCACCCCCTTTTCTCTCCGGTAACCGCCATACCAGAAAACGGTTTATCAGCGTTGCTAAAATTAACAACGCGAAAAGTGTTGCCAGAGATTTTTCCAGCATTATCTTTCAGCACTCATAAAAAGCACACTCCGACAACGATTAATCGCAGTCCAGAGAAGCAGAATTGAAGCAATGCTCCATAAAAGATTATTCCATTGCATCCACTGTGGATAAATGGCAACGGCTAGCCCCCACAGACCAAATATTAACGCGCGATCGCTTTTGCCAAATGGACCGGCATAACTGCGAATACCGTTAATCGTCTGCGCGAGTAAACCGCAAAACTCAGTCAATATGGTGCAAAATAACATGAGTATTACGAGTGATGCGTTACTTTCCGGTAAAAATAAAAACGGTAAATAGAGCGCAATATCGGAAATAACATCGCCAGTTTCATTCAAAATCGCCCCCAGACGTGTTTTCTGATTGCACTCACGCGCCAACATGCCATCCAGCGCATTGAGCGCCATACGGATAAAAAGCACGATGGGCAATAGCAAAAAGAGGATGGGTTGTGCGACCAACATCAACAGCAATCCGGTAAAAAGAGAAAGCGCCAGTGCAGCAAGAGTGATGTGATTCGCTGTAACATGGTGCTTATAAAGCCAAAACATCGTCGGTCTTAACAGCATCTGAAAGAGCGGTTTTATCTGGTAGAGCGTCATTATCAATCCTTGATAATTCTGTTTGCGCTATGGTGCATCAATTGCCCTGACAGAGATATCGCAACACGCCGCTTCATTAAAAATTCAGAATATATCAAGGTATTGGGGACTCACCGTCAGGAATGCTTATCCCCAATAAATCAAGTGGTTAAAAATTATTACGCTGTTATTCAATACAACTCATCAAGTTTTCTCATCGCTTGTTCCCGTATTGCGCGCGTCTTACCGTTAAGCGCCAGCTGCCGAACTAAATCCAGTTCAGGGTTAACAAGCTCTAACGCCAGCAAAGGATCACGTTTCAGCCTCGCCTTTAATACATCAACTGGAAAACGGGGATTATTCATCGCCACAATCCACCACTCGGGATCAATTTCTGCCGCCAGTACTGCAGGCGGTGTGTGGCGGTTGTTAAGTGCGCCGAACTTGAAAAATGTGAGATTGCTTTTCGCCAGTGTACTCCACCATATACGATCCGGTTGTTTTGCCAGTTTATCCAGTTGCGCTAATGCATCGGGGTCAAGTGCATAATAAACACGTAACGCTTCGTTAACCTGCGCACGAGAGCTGTTTTCCTGCCTCAGAAAAAACTTCGCCCAAATATCATTGCGTGGCATATTTTGCTGTAATTCCTTGAGGACAACAGCGGGTAAATTATCCCAACTAACTAATGCACTCTCTAAAAAGTCCCAGCCTTCCGAACGTATCAGAGAGGTGGCATTTAATAGCATCTGGTCATCAACTTCACCGTGGCTAATCAGCTCAGACAAAATCATATCAGCGCTGGTTTCATATGCTTCTGAATCTGCTTTGGGATTATTTTTTCGATGCGATAAAGCGCGATGCCAAATTTTTTGTTTCATCGCCGTACTCAGATACTGATTTTTCGCCAGATTACTCCACCCCGTAGGATCGTTGAAACGTGTCAATAACCGTTGTAAAGCAGCGTCAGAGTGAATTACCTGCATATCCCCACAGCAAAAATAGGCAGGAAATTTTTTCTCCATCTTTTTAACAAAATTAAACTGTAAGTTATCTGGCAACGCTAAAAATAACGCACCTATTAGATCATCGTCATTCTCGAATTTTTGGTATAAATATACTGCTATTTTGTCACTCTCTTGTGGCGTCATCCGCAACAATTGACCATGGTGTTTCATCTCTGCCAGCTTGAACGCTAAGTTTGTGACAACATTTTTTGATGAATCTTTCGCCAACTGCATTGCCTGATTGTAGGTGAGTTGTCCTCCAGCACCGACCTGACGAATTGTGGGATCATCACTGCGGATATAGCCATCTATAATGGATTCGGGCAATAACCATGCATCTTTATAAAGCCCCTCAATGACCCAATCTCTTTTCGCCAGAGTCATGACGATATCCAGAGGGAGATTTTCACGTAGCGCAAGATTCAACGGACCGGCACCACCAGGTAGAAGGCTAATTCGCGTCATTATTTCGACAGAGAGCGGTTCACGGTTGAGCAAACCCAGAACAACAGGCTGGTAACCCAATTGCTGATCGGTCAACTCCAGAATCTCATTGTCAGGCATATATCTCGCCATACTTGCAATCGTTTGTTCATCATTGCTATTAATAAGTTGTTTGCGTAGGTTGGCTGAAATTCCTTTAAGCCTTGGGAGAGTTCGCATTATGGCAAGATCAAATGTCGCAATGTCTCGTCCTTCAAATGCAGCAACTTTGCCTTCATCCAGCATTTGCAATTCCTGCACTAACTCAGGAGAAGGCTTAGGGCGAAACAGCGCTTCTTTTTTCATCAGATTACAGACATTCCCTGCCATGCGAATATTGCTTCGCTTAAAAATTTCTTTCAGAGCATCTTCATCATTTATTAGGCCCCAATAATATGCATCAGGATTTATTATCGTCAGCGCTTTTTTGACATTTTCAGTGTCATTTTTGTCTCCCGCACGGACCATGAATTCACTATTTGTCGAAGACACAACAACAGGTGCAATTATGTCATTGATAAATATCCCACGCGCATTAATACTTCCCTTAATCGTAGACGGATTATCGTAATATGAGTCGATAAATACCAGTCCACTTGCATTTATCGAACCGGTAATTAACAGTGGTGAATCCGTAACTATATTCGTTGCCGTCACGTTACCGAGAATAACCCATGGATTAGAAAGAGAGAAAGTGGAAATATTACCTTTGACTGTCAAATTGCCAAGAACAATCAATTTTTGATTACTCTCTATATTACCTTCTACCACTAAATCGCCACGATGCACTTTCCAGTCCGATGCAGATAAACCGAAGGGGACAAGATTCACGCTACTGTTGATAGCTTGTTCAACTTGTTGTTTATCTTCAGCGGTAGCCGCAGAAAAAAATGGTTCAATATCAACTGCATTTGCAACACATCGAAGTTCCGCCTGTACTGGAAGACTCAGCATAAACAGGGGAAGTAAACCTATCCAGCTGCAAATCCTGGGCTTAAACATATGCACTCCATGCCATTAAAAAAGAAACAAAAGGGAAATGCATCTTTCCCTTTTGTATATTCGTTATTCTCGCGAAATACCATCCAACGTAGACAACACTTCCTCAGAAAGATGCAATTTTTCAGCAGCCATATTCTCCCGTAAATGCGCAACAGAAGACGTCCCTGGGATCAGCAAAATATTCGGTGAACGTTGTAACAGCCACGCCAGCGCCACCTGCATGGGTGTTGCACCCAGGCTCGCAGCAACATCCGACAGCGTAGAGGATTGCAGCGGTGTAAAGCCCCCGAGCGGGAAGAACGGCACGTAGGCAATGCCATCGTGGGCCAAAGCATCAATCATTGCATCATCAGCACGGTGCGCGATGTTGTATTCGTTTTGCACACAGACAATTTCGGCAATCTTGCGCGCCTCTGCAACCTGCGTCGGTGTGACGTTGCTCAGGCCAATATGTTTTACCAGGCCTTGTTGTTGCATCTCTGCCAGCACGGTCAGGCTGGCCTCAATCGATCCTTCCGCTGGGCCATGACCATCCCCCATCATAACGCGCAGGTTAACCACATCCAGTACGTCCAGGCCGAGATTACGTAGATTATCGTGCACCGCTTTTTGCAACTCTGCCGGAGAAAAGGCGGGCAACCAGGAAGCGTCCTCTCCACGCCGCGCACCAATTTTAGTGACAATTGTCAGGTCGTCAGAGTAAGGATAAAGCGCTTCGCGGATAATCTGATTGGTGACGTGCGGACCATAAAAGTCGCTGGTATCAATGTGATTGACGCCCAATGCCAGCGCCTCACGCAGCACGGTTATAGCGACGTGGCGATCTCTTGGGGGGCCAAAAACCCCAGGACCTGCCAGTTGCATCGCGCCATAACCAAGACGGTTAACGGATTTTGTACCGAGAGTAAATGTATTGCTGCTCATCGCACCCTGCCCTGTAATAAAACGGATTAAGAAAAATCAGTATAGAAACGAAAAGAGATAAATAATGCGAAGGCGTAAACAAGATTATTGGATGAGTTGCTCTATTGTCCTTGAAGACACCAAAACAAAACGCCTAAAGCATCGCATCCGGCAATAAAAAACCGCAACCTGTATCAGCGTTGCGGTTTAGGTATCACATGCTAAAAATTAGAACGTCCAGCATCAGGACGTTACTGTTTCGGTCGCAGATTCTCATCAAATACCAGGCGCTGCCTGCCAGGTTCAACTTCCCGCAATGGCTCGACTTGATGTAACGTCTGCTTACAGCGTGTCACCAGCACCTGGTACTCATGCGTACCCTGCTTTTTCCATGCCAACTCCTGCTCACTGAGTTCACGAATCGCTTTCGCCGGGCTGCCGACAATTAGGTAATTAGCTGGCATTTCTGCTTTGGCTTTCACAAATGCGGATGCGCCAACAATGCTGTTCTCGCCAATCACCGCACCGTCTATCACTACCGCGTTCATTCCCACTAATGCATTGCGGCGGATAATGCAGCCGTGAAGGATAGCGCTATGACCAATATGCCCATCTTCTTCCACGACAGTATCCTGCTCGGGAAAACCGTGCATAACGCAATTATCCTGAATGTTCGCGCCATCTTTCACCACGATACGACCAAAATCGCCACGCAGGCTGGCATTTGGCCCAACGTACACGCCCTTGCCGAGAATAACATCGCCGATCAATACCGCTGTCGGATGGACAAAACTCTCTTCTGGCACAACCGGAGTCAGACCGTCTATCTGATAAATTGGCATAACGCCTCCTGTTCAATATTCAAGCCGCCAAAACGTTGAAAATACAGGCTTCCCGGCGCAGGCAATTCACCGACCGAGGTTTCACCTTTTTCACTAACGAACGCTAAAGCAGCAGGCGCTACGCGCTGATAAATGTTGATACACAGCTGACGCGCCGTATGCCCTGCCCAGTGTGCCGGAAGCAACTCCTCCGGCAACAATGGGTCTTTAAGGACGACACGGCGATAAAAATGGATCAGTAAAAGCTGAATATGAAATGCCCGCTCCGGGGTTAACTCGTCTGCCGTCTCTTTTAACAGCGGCACCAGCGGGCGGAATGACTGAATAAAGGTTTCGTACATGGCATTTTGTTCAGTTAAATGCCAGCACTCTTCTACTCTGGCACGCAGTGCTGCGCGAGAAAGCGCCAGTGGTATTTGCGCTTCAAAACAAATCACGTTATCCGCCACACCCGCTTCATGCAAAAGTGTCTGTACATCGGCCAGTTTTTGCGACGGCGATGCCATCAGGCTGGGTGCCAGTGCGCCAAAACCTTGCCAGATCAACTGCTTTTTGACATCAGCCAGCGTTGATTTATCTAAACCTTCCGAGAGCAACAGGAGCCATTTACCATCCCATGCAGGTTGCTCTGCGCGATAAATTTTACTTTCTGCCCGTCGCGTCAGGCGCAAGCCTTTATCACTGAGGCTATAGAAACTGCGTCGCCCGATGCGGGAAACATCCAGCCAGCCTTCTTTATTAAGACGAAACAAAGCGGTGCGCACGAAACGCTCACCAAATCCCAGCCCTTCCAGCAAAGCAGCCAGACTACCCAGCCAGATTTCACCACCACGATGGGAAAGTGAATCACCATACAGAGAGGAGATCAAAGATGTGCCACTGACAGGAACAGCGTTTACAGCATGTTGGATAAAAGTATCAAGTTTACTCATTCGATTCAGTCTGTTGTTATTGTTGTGATTTATGAATCATAGCACAGGTCGTATCGACTTCTGGCCCTGGCGGTTTACCTCACCAGGGCCAGGCGACACGTCAGGCACCAACAATATTGCGCAGATCAAACACCCGACACGCCTTGCCTTCTGAACGCGGGATACTGCCACAGTTAACGATCATCACATCGGTAGAGATCCCCACCATCGACTTAATCCGATGGCGTAGCTGGTGGCACACCTGGCAACGCTGCTCATGCGTCAATGTCAGGCTACTTTCTTTCAACTCCACTTTCACAGAAAGTGAATCAAGATGCCCCCGGCGGTTCACCTCCAGTTGGTAATGGGGCGATAAATGTTCGAATTTGACAATCTCTTCTTCCAGTTGTGACGGAAAGACATTTACACCGCGAATAATCAACATGTCATCGCTGCGTCCGCTGATGCGATCCATGCGGCGCATAGTCCGCGCCGTTCCTGGTAACAGTCGGGTTAAATCACGCGTGCGGTAACGAATGACCGGCAATGCTTCTTTGGTCAGAGTGGTGAATAACAGTTCGCCATGTTCACCATCGGCAAGCGGTGTGCCGTCATGAGGATTAACAATTTCAGGATAGAAATGATCTTCCCAAATGGTTGGGCCGTCAGTAGTTTCCAGACACTCCATCGCCACCCCCGGCCCCATCACTTCTGACAGGCCATAAATATCCAGTGCGGTGATCCCCAGGCGACGCTCAATCTCTTTACGCATGGCCTGTGTCCACGGCTCAGCACCAAACACTCCAACTCGTAGCGAGCAACCGCTGGCATCACCGCCCAACTGACGCTCCAGCTCTTCAATCAGGTTAAGGCAATAAGATGGCGTAACCATGATCATATCTGGTTGAAAATCGCGGATCAGTTGCGCTTGTTTTTCTGTCTGCCCACCAGACATCGGGATCACCGTAGCGCCCAGACGTTCGGCACCATAGTGCGCACCCAGCCCACCAGTAAACAGGCCGTAACCATAGGCAACATGAATTTTATCTTTGGGCGTGCCACCTGCCGCACGCAAGGAACGCGCTACTATATTGGCCCAGTTATCAATATCGTTTTGCGTATAGCCGACAACTGTCGGTTTACCTGTGGTTCCCGAAGAAGCATGAATGCGCACCACTTGTTCCATCGGCACGGCAAAGGTGTCGAAGGGATAGTTGTCGCGCAGATCCTGTTTGGTGGTACAGGGAAATTTACGCAGGTCTGAAAGTTCCCTGAAATCATCAGGATGTACGCCTGCTGCGTCGAATTTGCGCCGATACATCGGCACATTTTCATACGCGTGTTTGAGCGTCCATTTCAGACGCTGTGTTTGCAACGCCTGTAACTCATCAACAGACGCGGTTTCAATCGGGTCAAGCTTTGTATTGGTTATCATTGTAGGGTACTCGCAGGTTGATATGCTCAAACACGCTCCAGAATCATGGCGATGCCCTGACCGACACCGATGCACATGGTGCATAATGCGTAACGACCGTTACGCCGATGCAGCTCATGGCTGGCAGCCAGTACCAGGCGGGCACCACTCATTCCCAACGGATGGCCTAAGGCGATAGCGCCTCCGTTGGGGTTAACATGTGGGGCATCATCATGCAGCCCCAATTCGCGTAGTACACCCAACGCCTGGGCCGCGAACGCTTCGTTCAGTTCAATCACGTCCATATCGTGAATACTCAACCCTGCGCGTTCCAGCACCCGACGAGTTGCAGGCACCGGACCAAGCCCCATCAGGCGCGGTTCCACCCCGGCGGTTGCCATGGCTACGATACGCGCTCGCGGTGTCAGTCCTTGCGCTGCTGCCATCTGTTCACTGGCAATAATCAACGCGGCGGCTCCATCATTCACCCCGGAGGCATTGCCTGCGGTGATCACTCCATTGGCACGAAATGGTGCTTTTAGTCCACGTAACTGTTCCAGCGTCGTTTCCGGGCGCAGATGCTCGTCATGTTGTATTTCTGTTACAACACCTTTTTTGTTTTTCAACACAACCGGAACAATCTCTTCAGCTAAAATGCCTGAAGATTGCGCTTTTGCTGTACGTTGCTGACTGCGTAGCGCAAAACTATCTTGATCTTCTCGCGAGATTTTTAACAGTTCAGCTACATTCTCTGCCGTTTCCGGCATGCTGTCAGTTCCAAATTGTTGAGCCATGAGCGGGTTCACAAATCGCCAGCCAATAGTGGTATCGAACATCTCTGCCTGACGAGAAAATGCACTGGCTGCCTTGCCCATAACAAACGGTGCCCGTGACATTGACTCCACGCCACCGGCGATTAGCAAATCGCCATCGCCCGCTTTAATCGCCCGTGCGGCAAACCCCAGTGCGTCCAGCCCGGAACCACACAAGCGGTTAATCGTTGTGCCGGAAACACTCTGCGGCAGCCCCGCCAGTAAAGTCGCCATCCGGGCTACGTTACGGTTATCTTCTCCCGCCTGATTAGCACAGCCGAGGATCACATCATCGATACATTCCGCATCGAGACGCGGGTTTCGCACCAGCAGCTCCCGCAAAGGGATAGCAGCCAGATCGTCAGCCCGAACACCTGATAATGCCCCGCCGTAGCGACCAATTGGCGTACGAATTCCGTCACAGATAAAGGCTTCACGCATCAGGCTTCTCCTGTAATGGTGCCGCCGATGCGGTGAGATTTACCGCGAAACAGCGCAACCGTTTTTTGTTGTTGGTTAACAATTTCGATGTCGTAAACACCGGTTTGCTTGCCCTGATGACGTACCTGCGCAGTAGCAGTTAAGGTGTCTCCGGCAAAGCCTGGACGCAAAAAATCAATCGTGCAGGCAGAAGCGACGGCTGCCAGCCCCTGGCTATTGCAGGCGTAGGCAAAGGCAGTATCAGCCAGTGAAAATAGCTGCCCGCCGTGGCAACTTTGATGACCATTAAGCATTTGTGCAGTGACGGTCATGGTCACTACAGCAAAGCCTTCATCCATTGAGATAATGTCGATGCCAAGCGCTTTGGCGCAGGCATCGTTCTCATACATTGCATGGGCATTTTGCCAGGCCTTATGACTCATAACCGCTCTCCAGAAGCGCTCGTTGGCGCAGCAATGAACATGGGCGATAGCGTTCTTCGCCATAGTGATGTTGTAGATTTTCCAGGAGCCTTAATATTCGCTGCCAGCCAAGTTGCGCTCCCCAGGCAAGCGGGCCATATGGATAATTCACCCCAAGACGCATGGCGGTATCGATATCCTGTTCAAAGGCCACACCTTTTTGCAGCGCATCGAGGGCTTCATTGATGATCATTGCTACCGTTCGCCAAATCAGCATTCCTGGGTAATCTGCAATTTGCAGCACTGTTTTGCCCTGCTGTTGCAGGTAATAAATGGCCTTGCGGGTCGCTGAGTCCGGGTTCACCGCTGCCGCAGCAATGGTCACCACCTTGCCCGCCATTTTGTCGACCACTACCACCGGGCGTGCCAGTCGTATTGCCAGCGCCTGTGCCGTCTCGCCTTGTGTCTCAATCAATAAAACATCGTCAATTTCCGTGACACTGTCACTTTTCTTTTCTACTTTCATGGGGCTAAAACTGTCGCTAACCGTTTCCAGGCCAACAACTGCCTCACGTTCCGCGCGCCAGTCGTACACGCCAAGCCCACTTTTTTTGCCCAACCGTCCACCAATCACCAGTTCTTGTTGCACCAGCGAAGGTAAAAAACGACGCTCCTGCCAGAAAGCGTTAAACACCGAACAGGTGACAGCAAAATTGACGTCCTGACCAATCAGATCGGTTAATTCCAGCGGCCCCATCGGGAAACCAGCACCATCGCGAAGCGCAGCGTCAATCACTTCTGGTGAAGCAACCTGCTCTTCCAGTGCCCGCCAGGCCTCGGAATAATAAGGACGCGCAACACGGTTAACGATAAATCCAGGTGTCGAATGACAGCGCACAGGCTGCTTACCCCAACTCAACGTCAGTTCACACAACTGCTCAACAACTTCCGCCGCCGTTGCCAGCCCACTGACCACCTCCACCAACTTCATGACAGGTGCCGGGTTAAAAAAATGCAGCCCCGCAACACGTTCAGGATTTTTTACCTCCGCAGCAATCGCGGTAATAGAGATTGACGATGTGTTAGTGGTCAATAGCGTTTGTGGCGGGCAAACTTCTGCCAGTTGTGCAAAGAGCGCTTTTTTAACTTCCAGACGTTCAGACGCCGCTTCAATGACCAGCTCCGCTGCTGCCAGCGCGTGAATATCGGTCACCGGGATCAGGCGTTTCAATGTGCGTTCACAGGTTTCAGCAGTCAGTTTTCCCCGCGTCACGCGTGAATTTAGCCGCGCGTGTATCCCGTCGATTGCGCGGGTCAGCGCTTCAGCAGAAATGTCATACAGTAAAACCTGATGTCCATGACTGGCGGCAACTTCAGCAATGCCAGCCCCCATGGTGCCGCTCCCAATCACTGCCACAGTTTGCACATTTATCATCATGCTATTTCCCCGTGAACTGCGGTGAGCGTTTAGCCAGGAACGCACTGACACCTTCACGATAATCTGCGCTCCGTCCGGCAAGTCGCTGATAGTCACGTTCCAGATCCAGTTGCGTATCGAGCGTATTGGTTTCAGCGCTATTTATCGCTTGCTTGATAAGTCCAAGACCAAATGTCGGTTGTGTCGCCAGATGCCGTGCCAGCTGTTGCGCGGTATCTGCCAGCGTTTCATCATCAACAACCTGCCAGATCATCCCCCATTCGTGCGCCTGTTCAGCACTCAGTTGATTCCCCAGCAGTGCCAGCCCTAGGGCGCGCGCTCGTCCGGCAACGCGTGGCAGTAACCAGGTACCACCGCAGTCGGGTACTAAACCTAATTTACTAAACGCCATGACGAATTTTGCTGAACGGGCAGCAATAACGATGTCGCATCCCAGTGCCAGTGTTGCGCCAGCTCCTGCCGCCACGCCATTGACTGCACAGATCACCGGTTTTGGCAGTTTTGCAAGGCGACGTACCAGTGGGTTATAGAAACGCTCCACTGACATACCTAAATCCGGTGCGGGGCCTGTGGGATCAACATTACGATCGTTAAGATCCTGACCAGCACAAAATCCGCGCCCGGCACCTGTAATTAACAGGCAACGGATAGTGTCGTCGCGCTCGGCCTGTTTCAGGCTCTCTGCGAGTTGTGCGTGCATCTCATCATTAAAACTGTTCAGGCGTTCCGGGCGGTTGAGCGTTAGTGTCATCACGCCCTTTTCTACATGACTGAGGATGAATTCCATCATTAGCGTCCTTTAAAGTCGGGCGTGCGTTTTTGTAAGAAAGCGGAGATGCCTTCATGACGATCTTCTGTTGCCGCCAGCAAGGTGAATAACTGTCGCTCCTGGGCAAGTCCGGCTTGCAAAGCCACTTCCTGCGACTGGCGCAGCGCTTGCTTTGCCGCTTGTAAGGCCAGCGGCGAGTGACGTGCCATTTTCGACGCCAGCTGTAAGGCGTATTCGAGGGTTAAATCGCTGGGGAAGACGTCGCTAACCAGCCCGGCCTGCAGTGCTTGCTGGGCGGTGATGCTTTCTCCGCTCAGCACCATTTTGCTGGCTAACGATTTACCGACACTACGGATTAAACGTTGCGTTCCGCCTGCGCCCGGCATGATGCCGAGAGTGATTTCCGGCAACCCAAAACGCGCGCTCTCTCCGGCAACCACCACATCGCACAACAATGCCAGTTCGCAACCCGCACCAAGCGCGTAACCATTGACGGCTGCGATGAGTGGTTTGTTAAAGGCCTGCAATCGCGCCCATAGCTGGGGACGTGTATCGTTTAAGGTGGCCGCAAGATCTTTTTCCGCCATTTCGTTGAGATCGGCCCCGGCGGCAAAAAAGCGTGCATTACCGGTAATCACACAGACCGAAATACTGCTATCGGTAGCCGCAGCTTCCAGTTCATTTACCAGTTGCGTCAGCAGAGCATTATTCAGTGCATTACGTGCGGCGGGACGGTTAAGGGTCAGTAACAATACTTGTTGCTGACGGCTGACGATCAGTTCGCTCATGCCATCCCCTTCGCGTCAAAGTCAACCACCACATCGCTGGTCAGCGGCAGTGCCTGGCAACTCAACACATAGCCTGCGGCCAGTTCATCCGGTTCCAGACTGTAATTGGTTTCCATCGCCACTTTGCCACGCAGCACTTTGCATTTGCAGGTCGCACAGACGCCGCCTTTGCAGGCATAGGGCAGATCAGCCCCCTGGCGCAATGCCGCATCGAGAATGCTTTCATCGTCGGCATTAAGCACGATTTCCCGATCCCGCCCATCCTGACGTACAGTCACTTTTTGTCCGTCACTTTGCACGTTAACGCTACGTTTGACGCGCGTGCCAGGCGTATTAAACCGCTCCAGATGAATCGCTTTTTCTGGCATTCCCAGTGCTTTTAAGGCGGTTTCCGCGTCATCCATCATCGCCGCCGGACCACAAATAAACGCCTCATCATAAAGACGAAAATTAATGAGCGAGGCCCCAAGTGACTGTAATTTTTCACCGTCAATACGTCCGTGAAGCAGATCGCTGTCGAGAGTTTCCTGACTGAAAATGCACAACAACTGTAAACGCTGAGGATATTTGTCTTTCAGGTCTGCCAGTGCCTGGCGAAACATCATGCTCTGGCTGGTACGGTTACCGTAGATCAGGGTGAACTGACTTTCAGACTCGGTTTGTAAAGTGGTGGCGATAATCGCCAGCATTGGCGTAATACCTGATCCTGCTGCAATTGCCAGATAGCGGCCCTGGCGTTCGGCCTGTGGCTGATAGCCGAAATGCCCCTGCGGCACCATGACTTCCAGCGTCATCCCCTGGCGGATGTGTTCGCGGGCATAGCGGGAGAAACATCCGCCTTCAATGGCTTTCACCGCCACACTAATTTCGCCAGGCAGGTAGCTACGGCAAATGGAGTAACAACGGCGTAATTCTTCACCATTAAGGCTGGCTTTTAAGGTCAAATGTTGACCGGGACGAAAGCGATACGCCTCCTGCAAAGGCTGGGGTACCGCAAAGGTAATGGTCACCGCATCACGGGTTTCTGGCTCCACTTTTGCCACCGTTAAGGAATGAAACGTTGTCATGGCATCCTCAAATACATTTGAAATAATCGAAAGGTTCGCGACAGCTATCGCAGCGATACAATGCTTTGCAGGCCGTGGAACCAAATTCACTGATAAGTGTGGTATGGACGCTGGCGCAACGCGGGCAACGTACTTCTGGCGGCAAATGGGCATGGCAACTGTGTCCGGCGGGCGGGCTAATGCCATACTGTCGCAGACGCTCACGGGCATCGGGGGTCATCCAGTCGGTGGTCCACGCCGGGTCGAGTTGCAGCACAACCTGAACGGGGGTAAACCCGTTGGTTGTCATTGCCTCACGTATCGCGCCAATCAAATGTTCCGTTGCCGGACAACCGGAATATGTCGGCGTAAAGCCGATCACCCATCCTTCTCCCATCTGTGTCACATTACGCACCATGCCTAAATCGGTAATGGTCAGCACCGGGATCTCCGGGTCCGGGATCTGGCTGAGTAGCGCCCATATCTCATGCACCTGCGGCGGTGCAATGGTGGCCAGACGTTGCATACCCATCTCCTCTGTTACCACTGCTGACCGGGCAAGACACGCTGGAGATACTGCATTTCTGCCAGCATGGGTCCAAGGTGTTCGGTATGCAGTCCTTTTTTACCGCCAGTGCGATACGCCTGCTCTTGCGGTACGTTCAATGTGGCTTCGTTGATCCCGGCAAAAACTTCGGCTTCCCACGCTGCACGTAAAGTGCGTGGATCAACCGCAATACCCTCTTCACTCAGTGCAATATCAATCTCGTCGGCATCGAACAGTTCGGCGGTAAAACGCCACAACTTGTCGATGGCCTGCTGCATTTTTTGCCCTGATACGTCAGTACCATTGCCCAGTCGCTCCAGCCAACCACGACTAAAACGCAGGTGATAACGCGCTTCTTTGATTGCTTTGGCAGAAATCGCCGCCAGTTGCGGATCACGGCTTTCCATCAGACGGGTAAAGAGCGCCACATGCCATGCATCGATGAAATACTGGCGTGCAATGGTGTCGGCAAAATTGCCGTTTGGTTGTTCAACCAACAATAAGTTGCTGAACTGGCGCTCGTCTCGGGTGAAGGCCAGGGTATCTTCATCGCCTTCTCCCGCTAATTCAGCGGCATACGATAAGAAGTTGCGTGCCTGACCTAATAAATCGAGGCCAATGTTTGCCAGTGCGAGATCGATTTCCAGTTCCGGTGCGTGACCGCACCATTCACCCAACCGCTGGGAGAGCACCAGGCAGTTATCGCCCAGGCGCAAGGTGTAAGCCGTTAACTGATTCATTTCCGACCTCACATGTGCTCAATGCCATCAGGGATGGTGTAAAACGTTGGATGGCGATAGACCTTGCTTTCAGCCGGATCAAAAAATTCACCGCGTTCTTCCGGTTGCGAGGCAACAATTTCACTCGCCTTCACCACCCAAATTGAACATCCTTCGCTACGACGGGTATAAGCATCACGGGCATTTTCCAGTGCCATCCGCTCATCGGCAGCATGTAAACTGCCAACATGGCGGTGTGATAAGCCCTGTTTGCCACGCACGAAAACTTCGTATAACGGCCAGTAAACATTACCCATTTTGAAACTCCTTATGCGACCTTACAGGCATGTTGTTTTTGTGCATGGGCCAGCGCAGCTTCCCGTACCCAGGTACCTTCTTCCCAGGCTTTACGTTTGGCGTCGAGCCGCTCCTGATTACAAATTCCGCGACCGTTTATCACTTCGTTAAACTCCTGCCAGTCGATCTCACCAAAGCGGTAGTGACCGCTTTCAGTATCAAAATGCAGATCCGGGTCAGGAACGGTCATACCGAGCATTTCAACCTGTGGAACGGTGTTATCCACGAAACGCTGGCGGAGTTCGTCGTTGGTGAAACGTTTGATTTTCCAGGCGAGACTTCTGGCGCTGTTTGGCGAGTTATCATCGTTTGGCCCGAACATCATTAAGGCTGGCCACCAGAAACGGTTAATGGCGTCTTGCAACATCTGCTTTTGAGCTTCGCTGCCCTGCGCCAGTGCCATGCAGGCTTCAAACCCCTGACGCTGGTGAAAACTCTCTTCTTTGCAGATTTTCACCATTGCTCTGGCATACGGGCCATAAGAAGTGCGGCATAACGCCACCTGATTGACGATCGCTGCGCCATCCACCAGCCAGCCGATAACACCGATATCAGCCCAACTCAATGTCGGATAATTAAAGATGGAGGAATATTTCATCCGTCCGTCGAGCATTTTTTGGTAGATGTCTTCTCTGGCGCAGCCCAGTGTTTCGGCGGCGCTATAGAGATACAGACCATGACCTGCTTCATCCTGCACTTTGGCCAACAGAATGGCTTTACGCCGCAAGGTTGGTGCGCGAGTGATCCAGTTACCTTCAGGCAACATACCAACAATCTCGGAGTGCGCATGCTGCCCAATCTGGCGGATCAATGTCTTTCGGTAAGCATCGGGCATCCAGTCCTGCGGCTCGATAGCCATTTCCTGGGCTATCCGTTGCTCAAAGCGTTCTTCTTGGATCACGTCATCACCTTTACGATTCCAATTTTCGTGAATTAATTAAAAACACGAATCACGTTGTTTTATGAAAGTTACACAATGGTTAACTAAAATCACAAATTTTGTATGTTTGAACTGTGACGGATTTCGCACCCTATTTTTATAACTCATTATTTATCAATGCATTAATGTTTTTAGTGGTTGATATACAGATCGCACAGTTAACATTTCGTTAAAATACGTCTTGCTTTTTATGATTCGTGATTTAACTATTAGAAACAGAAATGTGAAACATCTGGAGAGTAGCGATGCAGCAGTTAGCCAGTTTCTTATCCGGTACCTGGCAGTCTGGCCGGGGCCGTAGCCGTTTGATTCACCACGCTATTAGCGGCGAGGCGTTATGGGAAGTGACCAGTGAAGGTCTTGATATGGCGGCTGCCCGCCAGTTTGCCATTGAAAAAGGTGCCCCCGCCCTCCGCGCGATGACCTTTATCGAACGTGCGGCGATGCTTAAAGCGGTCGCTAAACATCTGCTGAGTGAAAAAGAGCGTTTCTATGCTCTTTCTGCACAAACAGGCGCAACGCGGGCAGACAGTTGGGTTGATATTGAAGGTGGCATTGGGACGTTATTTACATACGCCAGCCTCGGTAGCCGGGAGCTGCCTGACGATACGCTGTGGCCGGAAGATGAATTGATCACCTTATCGAAAGAAGGTGGATTTGCCGCGCGCCATGTACTGACCTCAAAGTCAGGCGTGGCAGTGCATATTAACGCCTTTAACTTCCCCTGCTGGGGAATGCTGGAAAAGCTGGCACCAACGTGGCTGGGCGGAATGCCAGCCATCATCAAACCAGCTACCGCGACGGCCCAACTGACTCAGGCGATGGTGAAATCAATTGTCGATAGTGGTCTTGTTCCCGAAGGCGCAATTAGTCTGATCTGCGGTAGTGCGGGCGACCTTTTGGATCATCTGGACAGCCAGGATGTGGTGACTTTCACGGGGTCCGCGACGACCGGACAGATGCTGCGAGTTCAGCCAAATATCGTTGCCAAATCTATCCCCTTCACCATGGAAGCTGATTCCCTGAACTGCTGCGTACTGGGCGAAGATGTCACCCCGGATCAACCGGAGTTTGCGCTGTTTATTCGTGAAGTTGTGCGTGAGATGACCACAAAAGCTGGGCAAAAATGTACGGCAATCCGGCGGATTATTGTGCCGCAGGCATTGGTTAATGCTGTCAGTGATGCTCTGGTTGCGCGATTACAGAAAGTCGTGGTCGGTGATCCTGCGCAGGAAGGCGTGAAAATGGGCGCACTGGTAAATGCTGAGCAGCGTGCCGATGTGCAGGAAAAAGTGAACACATTGCTGGCTGCAGGATGCGAGATTCGCCTCGGTGGTCAGGCGGATTTATCTGCTGCGGGTGCCTTCTTCCCGCCAACCTTATTGTACTGTCCGCAGCCGGATGAAACACCGGCGGTACATGCAACAGAAGCCTTTGGCCCTGTCGCAACACTGATGCCAGCACAAAACCAGCAACATGCTCTGCAACTGGCTTGTGCAGGCGGCGGTAGCCTTGCGGGAACGCTGGTGACGGCTGATCCGCAAATTGCGCGTCAGTTTATTGCCGACGCGGCACGTACGCATGGGCGAATTCAGATCCTCAATGAAGAATCGGCAAAAGAATCCACCGGGCATGGCTCCCCATTGCCACAACTGGTACATGGTGGGCCTGGTCGCGCAGGAGGCGGTGAAGAATTAGGTGGTTTACGAGCGGTGAAACATTACATGCAGCGAACCGCTGTTCAGGGTAGTCCGACGATGCTTGCCGCTATCAGTAAACAGTGGGTGCGTGGTGCGAAAGTCGAAGAAGATCGTATTCATCCGTTTCGCAAATATTTTGAGGAGCTGCAACCAGGCGACAGCCTGCTGACTCCCCGCCGCACAATGACAGAGGCCGATATTGTTAACTTTGCTTGCCTCAGCGGTGATCATTTCTATGCACATATGGATAAAATTGCCGCTGCCGAATCTATTTTTGGTGAGCGCGTGGTACATGGATATTTTGTGCTTTCTGCGGCTGCGGGTCTGTTTGTCGATGCCGGAGTTGGTCCGGTCATTGCTAACTACGGGCTGGAAAACTTGCGTTTTATCGAGCCCGTAAAGCCAGGCGATACCATCCAGGTACGTCTCACCTGTAAGCGCAAGACGCTGAAAAAACAGCGTAGCACAGAAGAAAAACCAACAGGTGTGGTGGAATGGGCGGTAGAGGTATTCAATCAGCATCAAACCCCGGTGGCGCTGTATTCAATTCTGACGCTGGTGGCCCGGCAGCACGGTGATTTTGTCGATTAATCGGTCAATGAAGGGCAACGGCGAATAGTTGCCCTTTTATTTCACTAAATTTTGTGACGTTGTCACATTATGCATGATGTGTACATCTATTTTCAGGCCACCCACTGTATGAAAAGCTGGCACACCTGCCAAACAACCTGGCAGGTGCAGGCAATCCCCTTTACATCAGTGCTGATAATGTGAACCTGACTAAACCGCCCGCAGAGCGCGGTTGCTAACAAGAACACAACATCTGACGAGGTTAATAATGGGAAGCCCCTCTCTGTATTCTGCCCGTAAAACAGCCGTGGCGTTGGCAGTCGCCTTAAGTTTCGCCTGGCAAGCGCCGGTATTTGCCCACGGTGGCGAAGCGCATATGGTGCCAATGGATGAAACGCTTAAAGAATTTGGTGCCGATGTGCAGTGGGACGACTACGCCCAGATCTTTACCCTGATTAAAGATGGCGCGTACGTGAAAGTGAAACCTGGCGCACAAACAGCAATTGTTAATGGTCAGCCTCTGGCACTGCAAGTTCCGGTAGTGATGAAAGATAATAAAGCCTGGGTTTCTGACACCTTTATTAACGATGTTTTCCAGTCCGGGCTGGATCAAACCTTTCAGGTAGAGAAGCGCCCTCACCCACTTAATGCGCTAACTGCGAACGAAATTAAACAGGCCGTTGAAATTGTTAAAGCTTCCGCGGACTTTAAACCCAATACCCGTTTTACTGAGATCTCCCTGCTACCGCCAGATAAAGAAGCTGTCTGGGCGTTTGCGCTGGAAAACAAACCGGTTGACCAGCCGCGCAAAGCCGACGTCATTATGCTCGACGGCAAACATATCATCGAAGCGGTGGTGGATCTGCAAAACAACAAACTGCTCTCCTGGCAACCCATTAAAGACGCCCACGGTATGGTGTTGCTGGATGATTTCGCCAGTGTGCAGAACATTATTAACAACAGTGAAGAATTTGCCGCTGCCGTGAAGAAGCGCGGTATTACTGATGCGAAAAAAGTGATTACCACGCCGCTGACCGTAGGTTATTTCGATGGTAAAGATGGCCTGAAACAAGATGCCCGGTTGCTCAAAGTCATCAGCTATCTTGATGTCGGTGATGGCAACTACTGGGCACATCCCATCGAAAACCTGGTGGCGGTCGTTGATTTAGAACAGAAAAAAATCGTTAAGATTGAAGAAGGTCCGGTAGTTCCGGTGCCAATGACCGCACGCCCATTTGATGGCCGTGACCGCGTTGCTCCGGCAGTTAAGCCTATGCAAATCATTGAGCCTGAAGGTAAAAATTACACCATTACTGGCGATATGATTCACTGGCGTAACTGGGATTTTCACCTCAGCATGAACTCTCGCGTCGGGCCGATGATCTCCACCGTGACTTATAACGACAATGGCACCAAACGCAAAGTCATGTACGAAGGTTCTCTCGGCGGCATGATTGTGCCTTACGGTGATCCTGATATTGGCTGGTACTTTAAAGCGTATCTGGACTCTGGTGACTATGGTATGGGCACGCTAACCTCACCAATTGCTCGTGGTAAAGATGCCCCGTCTAACGCAGTGCTCCTTAATGAAACCATTGCCGACTACACTGGCGTGCCGATGGAGATCCCTCGCGCTATCGCGGTATTTGAACGTTATGCCGGGCCTGAGTATAAGCATCAGGAAATGGGCCAGCCCAACGTCAGTACCGAACGCCGGGAGTTGGTGGTGCGCTGGATCAGTACAGTGGGTAACTATGACTACATTTTTGACTGGATCTTCCATGAAAACGGCACTATTGGCATTGATGCCGGTGCTACGGGCATCGAAGCGGTGAAAGGTGTTAAAGCGAAAACCATGCACGATGAGACGGCGAAAGATGACACGCGCTACGGCACGCTTATCGATCACAATATCGTGGGTACTACACACCAACATATTTATAATTTCCGCCTCGATCTGGATGTAGATGGCGAGAATAACAGCCTGGTGGCGATGGACCCGGTGGTAAAACCGAATACTGCCGGTGGCCCACGCACCAGTACCATGCAAGTTAATCAGTACAACATCAGCAATGAACAGGATGCCGCGCAGAAGTTTGATCCGGGCACGATTCGTCTGTTGAGTAACCTGAACAAAGAGAACCGCATGGGCAATCCGGTTTCCTATCAAATTATTCCTTATGCAGGTGGTACTCACCCGGTAGCAAAAGGTGCCCAGTTCGCGCCGGACGAGTGGATCTATCATCGTTTAAGCTTTATGGACAAGCAGCTCTGGGTAACGCGTTATCATCCTGGCGAGCGTTTCCCGGAAGGCAAATATCCGAACCGTTCTACTCATGACACCGGTCTTGGACAATACAGTAAAGATAACGAGTCGCTGGACAACACCGACGCCGTTGTCTGGATGACCACCGGCACCACACATGTGGCCCGTGCCGAAGAGTGGCCGATTATGCCGACCGAATGGGTACATACTCTGCTTAAACCATGGAACTTCTTTGACGAAACGCCAACGCTAGGGGCGATAAAGAAAGATAAGTGATTGTTTCAGACTAAAAAAACGGCACCAGGTGCCGTTTTTTACTTATGAGCGAACCAGATTAATACCGTACACACACCGACTTAGTTTCACACCAACCGTCCAGCCAGTCCGGGCCAAAATCACGGCCTGTTCCTGACTGCTTCATCCCACCAAACGGTAAGTTAGCGTCAATTAAGGTATGACTGTTTACCCACACCGTACCTGCCTGTAAGCGATCGCTATATTCCAGAGCCTGGGAGAGATTTTGCGTCCAGACGCTGGCAGTTAAGCCATATTCCGTGTCGTTTGCCAGTTGTAACGCCTCTTCTCCATCCGCTACACGCACCAGGTTAACCACCGGACCAAACACCTCTTCACGAGTTAAGCGCAATTTAGCATCGGGATTTACCACCAGCGTTGGCGCAACATAATATCCCTCTCCGGCAGGTCCACTCGCCCCGCGAATCAGCTCTGCTTGCTGTGCCTGCGCATCGTCAAGGAATGAACGCACTTTGTCGCAATGCGTACGAGAAACCAAAGGGTTAATCTGTGCAACAGGTGACATCCCCGGTCCCACTTGCAACGATTTTACCGCCTGCTCAAATCCACTAACCAGCGTGTCAAACAACGGCGCTTCAATATAAATTCGCGAACTGGCGGCGCATACTTGCCCCTGATTCAGGAAACTTCCGGTCATCAAGCCTTCAATAACCCATTGCGGATCAGCATCTTTTAATACAATTGCCGGGTTTTTACCGCCCAGTTCCAGCGTTACACGCGTCAAGCGATCAGCAGCAGTTCTGGCAATACCTTTGCCCGTCGCGGTTGAACCGGTAAAACTGATTTTCGCAACATGAGGATGTGACGTCAGGGCCGCGCCGCATACAGCACCTGACCCGGTGACCACATTAAAAACGCCATCAGGAATACCTGCCTCGCTGGCCAGTTCCGCCACGCGCAACATAGTCAGTGGCGTGGTTTCCGATGGCTTAATCACAATTGAACAGCCTGCTGCCAGTGCTGGCATCACCTTCCACATACCAATCATCAATGGGAAGTTCCACGGCACAATTCCCGCCACTACACCAACCGGCTCTTTACGTGTCCAGGCCTGATAACGCGCCCCCTGGGGTAAGGGAATCGACAAGTCCAGCGTCTTACCCGCAATTTTGGTCGTTAACCCGGCGGTATAACGCATCCAGTTCAGCGTACAGCCAACTTCAAAAGCACGGGAAATGGCAATTGACTTGCCTTGCTCCAGGGTTTCCAGTTGCGCCAGCTCCTCACTGTGCTGCTCCACCAGATCAGCAAAACGTAGCAGAATACGTTCACGCTCTGCGGGTAATCGCCCGGCCCAGCGACGCGAGACAAAGGCCCGCCAGGCAGACATGACTGCGTTATCTACATCCGCTTCGTTGGCATCAGCAGTAGACGCAATTTCTTGCCCGGTGGCCGGATCAAAGATCGCCAACCGTTTTTCACTTTGTGCGGGGCCAGGACGACCATCAATATAAAGACCGTGTTGACGATCGAGAAACTGTTGGACCTGGCTTAATACTGCTACATGCGGCTCTGTCATCACTTTTCCTTATTATTTACCCAGTGTGATTTCAGTGTACGCAGCGACAAGAAAAGTCACTTTTTTCGCTGTGACATTCGCTTTGTCAGCTGTGACAAGCTCCGCAAATCGTGACAATAACCGCTTATGTCTCTATGCCTGACAAGACTTATTTCCTATAGTCAGGCTCATTAGCTTCGTTTATTGCAACACAAATGCAACAATAAAAATACATTTCACAGAGCGAAAACGTGCCATGAACCCCGCAGTGGATAATGAGTTTCAGCAATGGCTTTCCCAAATCAATCAGGTATGCGGAAATTTTACCGGACGCCTGCTGACTGAGCGTTACACGGGTGTACTGGACACGCATTTTGCCAAAGTACTAAAGCTGAGTACCGTGACAACCAGCGGGGTGAATTTATCCCGCACCTGGCAGGAAGTAAAAGGCAGCGACGATGCCTGGTTTTACACCGTTTTTCAGCTTAGTGGTCAGGCAATAATGGAGCAGGATGAGCGTCAGGTGCAGATTGGCGCTGGAGATATTACGTTACTCGATGCCTCACGCCCCTGTTCGCTTTACTGGCAGGAGTCTTCTAAACAGATTTCATTACTTTTACCACGCACTCTGCTGGAACAATATTTTCCCCATCAAAAACCTGTCTGCGCAGAAAGACTGGACGCTGACTTACCCATGGTGCAACTCAGTCATCGCCTGTTACAGGAGAGCATGAATAATCCGGCACTTTCTGAAACAGAAAGTGAAGCTGCGCTACAGGCGATGGTGTGTCTGCTTCGCCCAGTCCTTCATCAGCGGGAATCTGTCCAACCTCGCCGTGAACGTCAGTTTCAAAAAGTGGTTACGTTGATAGACGATAATATTCGCGAAGAGATATTACGCCCGGAGTGGATAGCCGGAGAGACAGGTATGTCAGTACGTAGTTTGTACCGAATGTTTGCCGATAAAGGTTTGGTAGTCGCGCAATATATTCGTAACCGTCGTCTCGATTTTTGTGCAGATGCGATTCGCCATGCCGCAGATGATGAAAAACTGGCAGGCATCGGCTTTCATTGGGGATTTTCTGACCAGAGTCATTTTTCAACGGTATTTAAGCAACGCTTTGGGATGACGCCAGGCGAGTATCGACGTAAATTCCGCTAACTAATTGGCGTTGTGTGTACTGCAACGCCAATTAGTTAAAACAGATATTTGACTACGCATATTTCAGGGCGAAAGGCAATTTGACAGGAGCTTTTGAATATTCACCTTGTTTCAGGAAAATAGATCAATCGTTTTCTCCTGTAGCGTTATCCCGATAGTGCGGTTTTGCTATTAAAATTTTCGCACCCATTTACCGTTTATCCCTTGTACATATTCCCCCGGTTTGGCCCGAGCTACGAGCTTTTGCCCGGCGAGTTTCGCGATATCATCTACCGACACATTATTTTGCTTTGCCAGTTGTTGGTAACTCGCTTTACGTTCAGCATTAATGTCGGTTACTAATTTCTCTGTTTCAGCATCCGTTTTCAGCGCAACCAGATAACCATAAAATGTTTCACCTACCCGCCCCTGAGTTCTGGCTTCATCCAGAGTCAATGCCATTACATTGCTGCTTACCAGCCCAACAAGAAACGCACAAAGAAGTAATGTTTTCTTCATCATCGCCTCAGAAAAGATCGCTACGAGTTTCAAGCAGCTCTTCGACATCTTTGTCTGCCTTGATGATGATCTCATGCTCAATTTTAACGTTCATATTGATAGTGATCGGTTCCTTAGGTGCAGCGACTTCAATGCGAGGCGTACAGCCAACCAGCATAAAAGATGACGTCAACGCAGCCAGTAAAATTTTCATTGTTTTTCCTCACACTCTTTTCCTTGCGGACAGTCATTTCCCGGCAGACGCGCGTTCTGCTCCAACCATGCCTGGAGATTATCGCCAAAGCGTAAACTGCGCCACAGCGTAAAAATATTCTCTTCATGATGGTAATTAAGGTTTACCGTACCGCTTTTACCATCAACGCGACTGGTACCTGTAATGTTGGCCTGCATGGTTAATAAACCGAGATTATCTAAATTAATATTTGTCGATGAACGGCTAATTTCCATATAGCGCAACCAGTTAATTGCTGAACCCGCAGTCATATTGTCTTTCACCACCGCATCTGCGGTGTCTTTATCCAGCCGCAAGGTCATTGGCCCGCTATTTGCCAGCCAACCATCTTTCACTATCCATTTTTCGTTGTTTAGCCATAACGGCAATGCACCACTAAATGCCCCGGACATGGCGAATTGTTTCGGATTGACGGCGCTAACCAGTTCGCTGGATGAGAGATTATTCAGCCGCAACAGCGCCGGATCATGTTGCGGCATACGTAATTGTTTCATCAGCACATTACCGCCTAACACATCGACGCTAACATCAGTCAACAGCAATGGTTCTTCTTCTGTCCACGGATAGCGCCCTTGCAAATCAGCCGTAATATTTTTCGCTGTCACCAGATTAATCACTTCGGCAATTCGCAACGTAACGGGGCCGCGAGTCCCCAGATGCCAGGCTCCATCGGCAAAACGGAAAGGCAGGACAAAATCGACACCGTTAACCTGATTATCTGGCATCCAGGCACTACCGCCTTTCAACACACCGTGCCCTCCCGCGCGGAATCCTTGTTCAGGCGCAGCAGAAAATGCGACCTGGGCATATAGTTCGCCATCGCGTAAGTTCATCTTCCAGTCGGGTGGCACCAGCGGCTGGAATACGGTCAGTGATTGTTTAGGCCACCAGGCGTTACCGCGCAGACGAATACCGTCCCAGCGACCATTTACCCGAACCGGGCCAATCTCACCAGCATGTAAATCGCCTTTAAAGAGGAAATACGTCGGATCGCGCCCATCGACGCTAAATTTTAAGGTTGATGGCGGTAACACACTGCCGCCAGTGAACAGTGTTTGCCCGGCGTCCAGTGACAGCGCGCCGCTAAAGGAGGGATGCTGTGCGTCACGTACCCAGACGACGGGCTTGTCGAGAATTAGTCGCGGCGTTTCTACCGTCATCGTACCGTATTGTAACTGGTCGAAACCGGTGGAGAGATCGGTCAGCGTAATCGTGCTGTCATGCCACTCACCCTTTCCTGCGACATCCCAGGTGGCATTCATCGGTGTAAAACTGCCTTTTCCCCAGTAGCGCCACTGCCAGCGGCCAGCGTCAGGGAGAAAATCATTCGCCAGCCCATCCATATGCAGCACGAAATCGCCCAGTTCATTTTCATGCGCCTGCAAAATGGCCTGCAAACGTCCGTCAACACCACGTTGGGTGACTTTTACACCCGCTAAAGGCCAGCGGATTTCATCGATGTCCAGCGAATCGATGACTCTTCCCTTCGAACGTAATAACGCGCCTGGCTCAAAGGCCAGCGTTGGGTCAGTCAGACTTCCGCTTAGCTGCGCAGGTAAGCGGGCATATAAAATGAGATCCGCCTGTTTCGCTTCACCGGTCAGCTGCAAAGGCAGCTGGCTGTTATCCATGCTTAATTTTCCTGGGCCAAAATTAAGCACCGCGTTGCCCTTACCCGCTTGCCCCTGGGTCAGCACACTCAGTCGTCCGCTGACCAGAGCGTTCTCGAGCCCTGCCTGCCAGTTGTCGACTTTGACACCCAGTCGGCCACTCAAAGGAAAACCTGCATACGGCCAGCTCCAGCGACCATCGCTTACGGTCAATTGTTGACGAGTAATTTGCCACGGCAAATCGAGCAACGGATCGCCGTTATCCCGTGCCAGCACAATCAATTGCCCGCTATTTTCCTGCCAGTCCAGCTCGGCATCCACCAGTGACGGTTCCTGCGGCAAGTTTAACGTCGCAGTAGCATGGCCACTTACAGGAAGTCCATCCGGCACTAGCGGCATAGTAAATTCCCCCACCAGTTTTACCGGCGGCTGATTTTCAAACGCGGCGACATCCAGTTCGCTGACTGTAAGTTGTTGCCCTTTAAGCTGGCCTTGAAATTTAACTTTTTCGCCCTGATAACGCAGTTGCTGGATATCAGAGGTTAACGCGAGAGAGAGTTTTCCCTGCCACTCCTGCCAGGGAGAAAAAATCAGTTTATCGATATTGATCCAGGTGTTAGGCAACATGGCCTGCCACTGCGCGAGGGTTTTTGGAGCGGCAGGCGATTGCTCCGTCTGCGGCAATTTCGCCAGACAAGCAGAATCAAGTTCTACCGTGCCGACGTTCAATAACCAGCGGCTCGGATGTGAAAGGCTGGCGTTGGTGATATGCGCAAGCTGACAATCTCCCACCAGATAACGGAGATCGGGAATGATTAAACCTTTACGCGTAATGCGTGGGCTTTCATCTAATGCAATACGTGTCCCGAGCGGTAGCCAGATGCCCGCCAGCGTGGGAACCCACAAGCCGAGCGTCATCAGCAGCGTCAACGGCACAAGAATAATCAGTAATAACAGCGCGAGAACGGCTTTATATTTACCCAGCATGGGTAGTTAATATCCTGATTTAGCGAAAAATTAAGCATTCAATACGGGTATTGTGGCATGTTTAACCGTTCAGTTGAAGGTTGCGCCTACACTAAGCATAGTTGTTGATGAATTTTTCAATATCGCCATGGCTTTCAATTATATTTGAAATTTTGTAAAATATTTTTAGTAGCTTAAATGTGATTCAACATCACTGGAGAAAGTCTTATGAAACTCGCCGTTTATAGCACAAAACAGTACGACAAGAAGTACCTGCAACAGGTGAACGAGTCCTTTGGCTTTGAGCTGGAATTTTTTGACTTTCTGCTGACGGAAAAAACCGCTAAAACTGCCAATGGCTGCGAAGCGGTATGTATTTTCGTAAACGATGACGGCAGCCGCCCGGTGCTGGAAGAGCTGAAAAAGCACGGCGTTAAATATATCGCCCTGCGCTGTGCCGGTTTCAATAACGTCGACCTTGACGCGGCAAAAGAACTGGGGCTGAAAGTAGTCCGTGTTCCAGCCTATGATCCAGAAGCCGTTGCTGAACACGCCATCGGTATGATGATGACGCTGAACCGCCGTATTCATCGCGCGTATCAGCGTACTCGTGACGCCAACTTCTCTCTGGAAGGTCTGACCGGCTTTACTATGTATGGCAAAACGGCAGGCGTTATCGGTACCGGTAAAATCGGTGTGGCGATGCTGCGCATTCTGAAAGGTTTTGGTATGCGTCTGCTGGCGTTCGATCCGTATCCAAGTGCGGCGGCACTGGAACTCGGTGTGGAGTATGTCGATCTGCCAACCCTGTTCTCTGAATCAGACGTTATCTCTCTGCACTGCCCGCTGACACCGGAAAACTACCATCTGTTGAACGAAGCCGCCTTCGATCAGATGAAAAATGGCGTGATGATCGTCAATACCAGTCGCGGTGCATTGATTGATTCTCAGGCGGCAATTGAAGCGCTGAAAAATCAGAAAATTGGTTCGTTGGGTATGGACGTGTATGAGAACGAACGCGATCTATTCTTTGAAGATAAATCCAACGACGTGATCCAGGATGACGTATTCCGTCGCCTGTCAGCCTGCCACAACGTGCTGTTTACCGGGCACCAGGCATTCCTGACAGCAGAAGCTCTGACCAGTATTTCTCAGACTACGCTGCAAAACTTAAGCAATCTGGAAAAAGGTGAAACCTGCCCGAACGAACTGGTTTAATCTTGCCGCTCCCCTGCAATCCAGGGGAGCTGATTCAGATAATCCCCAATGACCTTTCATTCTCTATTCTTAAAATAGTCCTGAGTCAGAAACTGTAATTGAGAACCACAATGAAGAAAGTAGCCGCGTTTGTTGCGCTAAGCCTGCTGATGGCGGGATGTGTAAGTAATGACAAAATTGCTGTAACCCCAGAACAGCTACAGCATCATCGCTTTGTGCTGGAAAGCGTAAACGGTAAGCCCGTGACCAGCGATAAAAATCCGCCAGAAATCAGCTTTGGTGAAAAGATGATGATTTCCGGCAGCATGTGTAACCGCTTTAGCGGTGAAGGCAAACTGTCTAATGGTGAACTGACAGCCAAAGGGCTGGCAATGACCCGTATGATGTGCGCTAACCCGCAGCTTAATGAACTCGATAACACCATTAGCGAAATGCTGAAAGAAGGTGCACAAGTGGATCTGACCGCGAACCAGTTAACGCTGGCGACCGCGAAACAGACATTAACTTATAAGCTGGCGGATTTAATGAATTAATAGCTGCCACAGCTCCCGGCGGCAAGTGACTGTTCGCTACAGCGTTTGCCGTTGGGTAATGCACACATCCCAATCGCCGTACCATCCAGTTGACGGGCAACAGAAAGCGAACCGCCGATCATTGCACAATTTGCTTCTCCACTACTGGACATCGACGCTTTTAAACCTGGCGCTACGTGCGCCGCAGTCGCCTGCTGAACAGGTTCACTACTACACGCCGACAACAATAAAGCGGCACACCCTACCCAAAACGCTGCTCGCATCTTTTCTTCCTCTGATCTTCAAGCCAAACGACACCGCCATAAATAATAGGCAGCACAGAGGGCGACGTCGAGAGCTGTCCTGCGCGTTGCCCCGCATTTTTACTTTTTTATGGCTATTTTTTTGCCCTCTGTTTGATCAAAACATTCATTACGCTGATGTGGGGGACACAAAAGCGAAAATGCAGAAGAAAGCCATTTGCTAAAATTGAAAGATAACTACTGGGCGCGCAGCAATTTCGTGCGCCCCTCATTTGCGCAATGTAAGGGTGTCATATGATTACTATTGACGGTAATGGCGCGGTTGCTTCGGTGGCGTTTCGCACCAGTGAAGTTATCGCCATCTACCCTATTACCCCCAGTTCCACGATGGCAGAACAGGCTGATGCATGGGCCGGAAACGGCTTGAAAAATGTCTGGGGAGACACACCACGCGTGGTTGAAATGCAGTCGGAAGCGGGGGCTATCGCTACCGTGCATGGCGCTTTGCAGACGGGTGCCCTTTCAACATCGTTTACGTCATCGCAGGGTTTGCTGCTGATGATCCCGACGCTGTACAAACTGGCAGGCGAACTGACGCCATTTGTCCTGCATGTAGCGGCACGTACCGTTGCCACACATGCACTCTCTATTTTTGGCGATCATTCCGACGTTATGGCGGTGCGCCAGACGGGTTGCGCGATGTTGTGTGCGGCAAACGTCCAGGAAGCGCAAGACTTTGCTCTTATTTCGCACATCGCGACGCTGAAGAGCCGCGTGCCATTTATTCATTTCTTTGATGGTTTCCGCACGTCCCACGAAATCAATAAAATTGTCCCGCTGGCCGATGACACGATTCTTGAACTGATACCGCAGGCAGAAATTGATGCCCACCGCGCCCGCGCGCTGAATCCGGAGCATCCGGTGATTCGCGGTACCTCGGCTAACCCGGACACCTACTTCCAGTCACGTGAAGCCACCAACCCGTGGTACAACGCAGTTTACGACCATGTTGAACAGGCGATGAATGATTTCGCTGCCGCGACAGGTCGTCAGTATCAGCCGTTTGAGTATTACGGGCATCCGCAAGCGGAACGGGTGATTATCCTGATGGGCTCTGCCATTGGCACCTGTGAAGAAGTGGTTGATGAATTGCTAACCCGTGGCGAAAAAGTCGGCGTGCTGAAAGTTCGCCTGTACCGTCCCTTCTCCGCCAAACACTTGCTACAAGCTCTGCCGGGATCCGTACGCAGCGTGGCGGTACTGGACAGAACCAAAGAACCCGGTGCCCAGGCAGAACCGCTCTATCTGGATGTGATGACCGCACTGGCAGAAGCCTTTAATAATGGCGAGCGCGAAACCCTGCCCCGTGTCATTGGTGGGCGCTATGGTCTTTCATCCAAAGAATTTGGCCCGGACTGTGTACTGGCGGTATTTGCCGAGCTCAACGCGGCTAAACCGAAAGCGCGCTTTACGGTTGGTATTTACGATGATGTGACCAATCTGTCACTGCCGTTGCCGGAAAACACCCTGCCAAACTCGGCGAAACTTGAAGCCTTGTTTTATGGCCTTGGTAGTGATGGCAGCGTTTCCGCGACCAAAAACAATATCAAGATTATCGGTAATTCCACGCCGTGGTACGCACAGGGCTATTTTGTTTACGACTCCAAAAAGGCGGGCGGCCTGACGGTTTCTCACCTTCGCGTGAGCGAGCAGCCGATTCGTTCCGCTTATCTCATTTCCCAGGCTGATTTTGTTGGCTGCCACCAGTTGCAGTTTATCGATAAATATCAGATGGCTGAACGTTTAAAACCTGGCGGCATTTTCCTGCTCAACACGCCGTACAGCGCAGATGAAGTATGGTCGCGCTTGCCGCAGGAAGTTCAGGCCGTGTTAAACCAGAAAAAAGCGCGCTTCTATGTGATTAACGCGGCGAAAATCGCCCGCGAATGTGGCCTGGCGGCCCGTATTAATACCGTCATGCAGATGGCTTTTTTCCATCTGACGCAAATTCTGCCTGGCGATAGCGCCCTCGCAGAATTGCAGGGTGCGATTGCCAAAAGTTACAGTAGCAAAGGCCAGGATCTGGTGGAACGCAACTGGCAGGCTCTGGCGCTGGCGCGTGAATCCGTTGAAGAAGTTCCGCTGCAGCCGGTTAATCCGCACAGCGCCAATCGACCGCCAGTGGTTTCCGATGCCGCTCCTGATTTCGTGAAAACCGTAACCGCGGCGATGCTCGCCGGGCTTGGTGATGCCCTCCCCGTTTCGGCGCTGCCGCCAGACGGCACCTGGCCGATGGGCACCACGCGCTGGGAAAAACGCAATATCGCCGAAGAGATCCCCATCTGGAAAGAGGAACTCTGTACCCAATGTAACCACTGCGTCGCTGCTTGCCCACACTCAGCTATTCGCGCAAAAGTGGTACCGCCTGAAGCGATGGAAAACGCCCCTGCCAGCCTGCATTCGCTGGATGTGAAATCGCGTGATATGCGCGGGCAGAAATATGTCTTGCAGGTGGCACCGGAAGATTGCACCGGCTGTAACCTGTGCGTCGAAGTTTGCCCGGCGAAAGACCGTCAGAATCCAGAGATTAAAGCTATCAATATGATGTCGCGCCTGGAACATGTCGAAGAAGAGAAAATCAATTACGATTTCTTCCTCAACCTCCCAGAAATCGACCGTAGCAAACTGGAACGTATTGATATTCGTACATCGCAGCTGATTACACCGCTGTTTGAATATTCAGGTGCTTGCTCCGGTTGTGGCGAGACGCCGTATATTAAATTGCTGACTCAGCTCTATGGCGACCGGATGTTGATCGCTAACGCCACCGGCTGTTCTTCAATTTATGGCGGTAACCTGCCCTCTACACCGTATACTACCGATGCCAACGGTCGTGGACCGGCATGGGCGAACTCGCTGTTTGAAGATAACGCCGAATTTGGCCTTGGTTTCCGCCTGACGGTCGATCAACACCGTGTCCGGGTGCTGCGTCTGCTGGATCAATTTGCCGATAAAATCCCGGCGGAATTACTAACTGCGTTGAAATCAGACGCCAAGCCAGAGGTTCGTCGTGAACAGGTTGCAGCTTTACGCCAGCAACTCAAAGATGTTGCCGAAGCACATGAACTGCTACGTGACGCAGATGCACTGGTAGAAAAATCAATCTGGCTGATTGGTGGCGACGGCTGGGCTTACGATATCGGCTTTGGCGGTCTGGATCATGTATTGAGTTTGACCGAAAACGTCAACATTCTGGTGCTGGATACGCAATGCTATTCCAATACCGGTGGTCAGGCGTCGAAAGCGACACCGCTGGGTGCAGTAACTAAGTTCGGCGAGCACGGCAAACGTAAAGCGCGTAAAGATCTTGGCGTCAGTATGATGATGTACGGTCATGTTTATGTGGCGCAGATTTCTCTCGGCGCGCAGCTCAACCAGACCGTGAAAGCGATTCAGGAAGCGGAAGCGTATCCGGGGCCATCGCTGATCATCGCTTATAGCCCCTGTGAAGAGCATGGTTACGATCTGGCACTCAGTCACGACCAGATGCGCCAACTCACTGCTACCGGCTTCTGGCCGCTATATCGCTTTGATCCGCGTCGTGCCGATGAAGGCAAACTGCCGCTGGCGCTGGATTCACGCCCGCCGTCAGAAGCACTGGAAGAAACGTTACTTCACGAGCAGCGTTTCCGTCGTCTGAATTCGCAGCAGCCAGAAGTGGCAGAACAGTTATGGAAAGATGCCGCAGCTGATTTGCAAAAACGCTATGACTTCCTGGCACAAATGGCCGGAAAAGCGGAAAAAAGCAACACCGATTAAATGCTCTGGATAAGGATTATCCAATTCTAAAAAAAAAAGCCCGGACGACTGTTCGGGCTTGTCTTTTTATATGTTGGAAAATCAGTGGCAATGCAATGGCCCAACAGAAAATAAAATCTGTGACAATAAAGGCATATAACCCGCGCAGAATAACGTATAGCAAATTAAAAGTATAATTTTTATTTTGTATGTATTATCTTCAATACATTCACCAGACTTATTATCATTTCAGAGGAATTATTTGATTAAGGTTTTACTTAAGGCGTAACAAATGATATTTATCGGCTAACTGAACTTCTCCTTTAGGATGTTTTCACTCCCCGAAATGGGGATATAAGGCAAATAAAATAACTAAAGGATTTATTCAATGAAAAGCAAAGTACTGGCACTTTTAATTCCTGCCCTGCTCGCCGCAGGTGCTGCACATGCAGCCGAAGTTTATAATAAAGACGGCAACAAATTAGATCTGTATGGCAAAGTTGATGGCCTGCATTATTTTTCTGATAATTCAGCGAAAGATGGCGACCAGAGCTATGCGCGTCTGGGTTTTAAAGGCGAAACCCAAATTAACGATCAACTTACTGGCTACGGTCAATGGGAATACAATATTCAGGCAAACAACACTGAATCTTCAAAAAACCAGTCATGGACCCGTCTGGCATTTGCCGGACTGAAATTTGCAGATTACGGTTCTTTCGATTACGGACGTAATTATGGCGTAATGTACGACATCGAAGGCTGGACCGATATGCTGCCTGAATTTGGCGGTGACTCTTATACCAATGCAGACAACTTTATGACTGGTCGTGCCAATGGCGTCGCGACTTATCGTAATACTGATTTCTTCGGTCTGGTAAATGGTCTGAACTTCGCGGTGCAGTATCAAGGTAACAACGAAGGTGCCAGTAATGGTCAGGAAGGCACCAACAACGGACGTGATGTTCGCCATGAAAACGGTGACGGCTGGGGTCTTTCCACAACATATGATTTAGGCATGGGCTTTAGCGCTGGTGCGGCATACACCTCTTCTGACCGCACCAATGACCAGGTTAACCATACTGCGGCGGGTGGTGATAAAGCAGACGCGTGGACTGCTGGGCTAAAATACGATGCTAACAATATTTACCTGGCAACCATGTATTCAGAAACGCGTAATATGACCCCGTTTGGCGACAGCGATTATGCTGTTGCTAACAAAACCCAGAACTTTGAAGTTACTGCACAGTACCAGTTTGATTTTGGTCTGCGTCCGGCAGTCTCTTTCCTGATGTCTAAAGGCCGTGACCTGCACGCTGCCGGTGGTGCAGACAACCCGGCAGGTGTTGATGATAAAGATCTGGTTAAATACGCCGATGTTGGCGCGACTTACTATTTCAACAAAAATATGTCCACCTACGTTGACTATAAAATCAACCTGTTGGATGAAGATGACAGCTTCTACGCTGCCAACGGCATCTCTACCGATGATATTGTCGCTTTAGGTCTGGTTTATCAGTTCTAAATCCTCCTGCCCGCTGTTATGGCGGGCTTTTTCTGCTTATTCTTCCTCCTTTGATCTAAATTAAAAATGTGAACTTCGTCATTACACAAAAAGTGTCATCTGGCGTTACACTTTATGCGGATACTAAAACAGGAGGTTTTATGAACAGAACGATTCTTGTCCCTATCGATATTTCCGATTCAGAATTAACTCAACGCGTGATTAGCCACGTTGAGGCAGAGGCAAAGATTGATGATGCAGAGGTTCATTTCCTGACGGTAATACCTTCACTGCCCTACTATGCCTCTCTGGGTTTAGCGTATTCCGCAGAATTACCGGCAATGGATGACCTGAAAGCGGAAGCCAAATCGCAACTGGAAGAGATCATTAAAAAATTTAAACTGCCAACCGACAGAGTGCATGTCCATGTTGAGGAAGGCTCGCCCAAAGACCGCATTCTGGAATTGGCGAAGAAGATCCCCGCTCATATGATCATCATTGCTTCCCATCGACCGGATATCACCACTTATCTGCTCGGTTCCAACGCCGCAGCTGTAGTGCGTCATGCAGAGTGCTCCGTGCTGGTTGTGCGCTGACACTAACGCCCGCACATTGCTGCGGGCTTTTTGATTCATTTCGCAAATGTGCTGACATTTTCCCCTCTAATCCGTACCATACACGCCACAGTTTTTATATCAGATTTCTTATGCTGGGCGTTCCGGCATGACGCATACTCTTCTGATGCCATATAACGAATTGAGTCGCTTTTAAATGTCGCAAAATCAAGAAATTAGTAAGAAAGAACAATACAACCTGAACAAATTACAAAAACGTCTGCGTCGTAACGTGGGCGAAGCCATTGCTGACTTCAATATGATTGAAGAAGGCGATCGCATCATGGTTTGCCTCTCCGGGGGTAAAGACAGCTATACCATGCTGGAGATTCTGCGCAATTTGCAGCAAAGCGCGCCAATCAATTTTTCGCTGGTGGCTGTTAACCTCGATCAAAAGCAACCGGGCTTCCCGGAACACGTTCTGCCCGAGTATCTTGAAAAGCTGGGCGTTGAGTACAAGATTGTTGAAGAGAACACTTACGGTATCGTGAAAGAGAAAATTCCAGAGGGCAAAACCACTTGCTCACTGTGTTCTCGCCTGCGTCGCGGTATCCTTTATCGTACCGCAACGGAACTAGGGGCGACGAAGATCGCACTGGGTCACCATCGTGACGATATCCTGCAAACGCTGTTCTTAAATATGTTCTACGGTGGCAAGATGAAAGGTATGCCTCCGAAACTGATGAGCGATGATGGCAAACATATTGTGATTCGTCCGCTGGCCTACTGCCGCGAGAAAGATATTCAGCGCTTTGCCGATGCAAAAGCGTTCCCGATTATTCCGTGCAACCTGTGCGGTTCACAGCCTAACCTGCAACGTCAGGTGATTGCTGACATGTTGCGTGACTGGGATAAACGTTATCCGGGGCGTATCGAGACGATGTTCAGCGCGATGCAGAATGTGGTGCCGTCGCATCTGTGCGATACCAACCTGTTCGATTTCAAAGGCATTACCCACGGTTCTGAAGTGGTTAACGGGGGTGATCTGGCGTTTGATCGCGAAGAGCTCCCTCTACAACCGGCGGGTTGGCAGCCTGAAGAAGATGAAAATCAGTTGGATGAGTTACGACTGAATGTGGTTGAAGTGAAATAACCAGGATAGCGCCCGATGCGCAAGCTTATCGGGCTACTCTTATGGAGGCCGGATAAGACGCGGCCAGCGTCGCATCCGGCAATCCCGAAGAAGATGTTTACTCTTGCACCCTGCAATTCAACATTTCATTATTTTAATAACCGCACCCGGCACGTTTTTCCTTTAATCTTCCCGCCCTGTAACTGTTTCCATGCTTTATGAGCAACAGCCTGACGCACCGCGACATAGACATGCGCCGGATGCACGGCGATTTTGCCAATATCTGCGCCATCAAGCCCGATATCTCCTGTCAGCGCACCTAATACATCACCCGGGCGCATTTTGGCTTTTTTCCCGCCATCGATACATAACGTTGCCATTTCGGCTTCCAGCGGCACAATGGAACTATTAACTGGTGGCGTTTGCCAGTTAAGTTTTATCTGCAACATGTCAGAAATGATATTGGCCCGCTGTGCTTCTTCCGGGGCACAGAAACTGATCGCCAAACCGCTATTTCCTGCACGCGCTGTACGACCGATGCGATGTACATGAACTTCAGGATCCCACGCCAGCTCAAAGTTCACCACCAGCTCAAGCGATTTAATATCCAGACCTCGCGCAGCAACATCAGTCGCAACCAGTACACGGGCGCTACCGTTAGCAAAACGTACCAGGGTCTGATCGCGATCGCGTTGCTCCAGATCGCCGTGTAACGACAATGCACTTTGTCCTACTTCATTCAGCGCGTCGCAGACAGCCTGGCAATCTTTTTTGGTATTGCAAAACACCACACAAGAGGATGGCTGATGCAAGCTTAATAACCGTTGCAACAGAGGAATTTTGCCTTTACTGGATGTCTCATAAAATTGTTGTTCAATGGGTGGCAAAGCATCTGTTGAGTCAATTTCAATCGCTAAAGGATCGCGTTGCACTCGTCCGCTGATTGCGGCGATGGCTTCCGGCCAGGTTGCCGAAAACAGAAGCGTCTGTCGAGATGCAGGCGCAAAACGGATGACATCATCAATGGCATCGCTAAATCCCATATCCAGCATGCGGTCGGCCTCATCCATCACCAAAGTATTCAGCGCATCCAGTGATACCGTGCCTTTTTGCAGGTGATCCAGCAAACGACCCGGCGTTGCCACGATAATATGCGGCGCATGTTGCAACGAATCACGCTGCAAACCGAACGGTTGACCACCGCACAACGTCAAAATTTTAGTATTTGGTAGAAAACGCGCCAGCCGACGCAATTCACCTGCCACCTGATCCGCCAGTTCACGCGTAGGACACAGCACTAAAGCCTGGGTTTGAAATAGCGACGCATCAATTTGCTGTAACAAGCCGAGGCCAAAAGCCGCCGTTTTGCCGCTGCCGGTTTTCGCCTGCACGCGAACATCTTTTCCGGCAAGGATCGCCGGAAGCGCGGCGGCCTGCACCGGCGTCATGGTTAAATAACCCAACTCATTAAGGTTCGTGAGTTGGGCAGGAGGCAAAACATTCAGGGTAGAAAAAGCGGTCACAATCTATTCTCGTGGTCATCGACGCAAAGTTAGCAGGCGCGTATCCTCGCAGATCTACGCTCACGATGCGACAATTTAATCGGTTCTTCATCGGGGGGTGGGTCAGGCATGGGCTGCGGGCGAGGGTTCGGATCGGGCACTGGAACAGGATCGCCAGGAATCGGTTCAGGGACAGGAATTTGCAAATAAATAAGTGTCGTCATATTTCCCTCCGTTCATTGGGTGGACTCTTAAAGGGTAGACGCTGATAAATAACAGGCAAAAAAAAGCCGACTCATCAAAGTCGGCGTCGTACGAATCAATTGTGCTATGCAGTAATTCAAAAAAGGAAGTAAGACAATATGGAGCGCAACGCCCATCGCTTGACGTTGCATTCACCTGCAAGAGAGATATTGCCCTGAATGGGTAGAGAGTTTATTGACTTCGCTCAAACTTTGCGGCGTTTTTGTATACAGACAGCCGGGAAAATTTCTTTTGTTACAACCATTTACTACGATGCAACCATAAAGCAACACCACCAATAAGAACAACTAACAGAATACAAAAAATTGAAAATCCGAATTGCCACCCGCCGCCTGGGATCCCACCAAGGTTGACACCAAATAACCCTGTCAGAAAGGTACTGGGTAAAAAGACCATTGCCATCAACGACATTGTATAGGTACGACGCGCTAAATTTTCCTGCATCACCTGAGCGATTTCATCAGCCATCACGCCAGTCCGTGCTATACATGCGTCGATTTCGTCAAGGCCGCGCCCAAGGCGATCGGCAATGTCCTGCATACGACGGCGTTGGTCATCGCTCATCCACGGCAAACGTTCACTGGCAAGACGAGCATAAACATCACGTTGCGGTGCCATATAGCGACGCATCACAATTAATTGTTTGCGCAGCAGAGCCAGGAATCCACGCGGTGGAATTTGCTGATCAAGGAGATTATCTTCAAGGTCGATAATTTTATCGTGCAGCTGCTCGATAAATTCGCTGGAATGATCGGTCAACGCATCGCACACATCCACCAGCCATCCCCCGCAATCGTTCGGACCAGTGCCTTCTTCCAGATCGCTTACCACATCGTCCAGCGCCAGCACTTTGCGTTGTCGGGTCGAAACAATTAACCGCCCGTCCATATATACACGCATGGCGACCAGTTGATCGGGGCGTTCATCGGTGCTGCCGTTTATACAGCGCAATGTAATCAGCGTACCTTCACCGAGACGGCTGACTCGGGGCCGTGTGCTCTCGCCCGCCAGCGCATCACGTACGTTATTGGGAAGCAGCGGTGTTGTCGCCAGCCATTGGGCGCTATCATGGTGTACATAATTAAGGTGGAGCCAGCAGGGATGCGCTTCATCAATCACATCTGTATTTTCCAGCGGTTTAACGCCGCCTCTACCATCCAGCATCCAGGCAAATACTGCATCCGGGACATTAACGTCCGATCCCTTAATCGCTTCCACAGTGCCTCCATCATCAACGCATTATTTTGTAGTCTAGCCTTCTGGCCCTGTTACGCAACATCTCATCACCCCATTACCCTGAAATGATTAATAAAATTCTGTCTAAATTGAATACAAAAAGCAAAATGCTTTTCCGTATACAAACCGTGTGAAGTGTTAAATAGCGTCTATCATTATCAGAATTATCTGATCATATGACGTGGCTTTTTTGCGATCGGATAGCAACAAAAATTGATAAAAATAACGGGATCTCAATGATTACGCACAACTTCAATACCCTGGACTTACTCACCAGTCCTGTCTGGATCGTTTCGCCCTTTGAGGAACAGTTAATTTATGCCAACAGCGCGGCGCGACTGTTGATGCAAGACCTCACGTTTAGTCAGCTACGAACCGGTCCCTATTCCGTCTCCTCACAAAAAGAACTGCCGAAATACCTCTCCGATCTGCAAGACCAACACGATATTATCGAAATCCTCACCGTTCAGCGCAATGAAGAGGAAACAGCATTGAGCTGTCGGCTTGTTTTGCGAAAGCTGACAGAAGCAGAACCGGTGATTATTTTCGAAGGTATCGAAGCACCGGCAACGCTGGGTTTAAAAGCCAGTCGCTCGGCAAATTATCAGCGCAAAAAACAAGGTTTTTATGCGCGCTTTTTTCTGACTAACTCTGCACCAATGTTGTTGATTGACCCCTCACGAGATGGCCAAATCGTCGATGCTAACCTCGCCGCGCTCAATTTCTATGGCTATAACCATGAAACGATGTGCCAGAAACATACCTGGGAAATTAATATGCTCGGGCGTCGCGTCATGCCTATCATGCATGAAATTTCGCATTTACCCGGTGGCCATAAGCCTTTGAATTTTGTTCATAAACTGGCGGATGGTTCGACTCGTCATGTGCAGACCTATGCTGGGCCGATTGAAATTTATGGCGACAAGCTCATGTTATGTATTGTGCATGATATTACTGAGCAAAAACGGCTGGAGGAGCAGCTGGAACATGCTGCCCACCATGACGCGATGACCGGATTACTGAATCGGCGACAGTTTTATCACATTACGGAACCAGGCCAAATGCAGCATCTCGCCATCGCTCAGGATTACAGCTTGTTGCTCATCGACACCGATCGTTTTAAACACATTAACGATCTCTATGGGCATTCTAAAGGTGATGAGGTGTTATGCGCCCTCGCCCGCACCCTCGAAAGTTGCGCTCGCAAAGGCGATTTGGTGTTTCGTTGGGGAGGCGAAGAGTTTGTCTTATTGCTACCAAGAACCCCACTGGATACCGCGCTTTCGCTGGCTGAAACTATCCGCGTAAGCGTGGCAAAAGTGAGTATTTCGGGCTTACCACGCTTTACCGTCAGCATTGGTGTGGCGCATCACGAAGGAAATGAAAGCATCGATGAACTGTTTAAACGCGTTGATGATGCTTTGTATCGGGCGAAAAATGATGGACGCAACCGCGTGCTGGCGGCATAAGCCGCGGATGCGTCTCGAGATCAACGACTGCGCTTAGCGTGGCGCTCCCAGTTTTCTTGCTTTGCCTGTGCCGTTTTACGTAGTGCGACGTAACACGCCCCGCTGCCGCCATGATGCGGTAGCGCGGTACAATATGCCTGGACATCATCAAATTCGGTCAACCAGCGCGCCACATAGCTGCGGACAATATTGGCATGCGATTTATCTTCCCGCCCTTTACCATGAATAATCAGCACATTACGCAAACCATCCGCCAGGGCTTGTTGAATGAAACTGAACACCATTTTGCGGCACTCTTCCACCGGCTGGCGCAAAAGATTCAGGCTCGCCTGTTGCGGATATTTACCACTGCGCAGCTTATCCAGCACCCCATGTTGCAACCCTTCCCGCCGAAACTCCAGCGGCTGACTTAGCGGGATGATGTCGAGAAATCCGGTGGTGAGGAAATTATCAAGTTGCAGCGTGTCGATACGCTGCGGCGCACGTTGGTTACGCGTTGGATGCCAGTGGACATCTGTAGCACGTTTCAGCGGCTGGACATCTTCCATGGCGTCAAGAAACAGCGATTTGTCGTCAAGGTTCATGTAACCTCCTATGCACCTTCACACGTCGTGATTCAGACGGGTTAATTGTTCATACTTACTGCATCGTTCCCTTCACAGATTGAAACAATACTCTACTTCATACCTGTGAGTATCTGCGCAGGCGGGGCATTTTATACTAGCCTGTTAGCAGTATCGAACAGTTTAGCCCGAGTTTAATTCAGCACAGGCTCCGATCAGGATGATTTATTCATAGCAGGAACCAACAAAAATGCGATAAATAACAGACCACTGATTAGCAGAAAGGTATCCGAAAATGCCATAGTTTGCGCCTCCCTCAGCATCAATTGACTCAATAATTTGGTTGAAGCCAGTATTTCCGATGTCTGGTCACTTCCACTGCGATTAAAAAACAAAGCACTTCTGGAAATGAAGTCATTCACCGTATGGGGAACAGAAACCATTTTTTCACCCATTCTCGAAAAATGAAAATTAGTTCGATTATTGAGAATAGAGCCACACAGGGCAATACCAATCGCGCCCCCAAGATTACGTGTTAAATTAAATACACCAGAGGCTAACTTCAGCCGTTCTTTTGGAATTCCCCCCAGCGTTAATGTTACGATGGGGGCCATCGCAAACTGCTGCGAAATCCCTCTAATTGCCTGTGGAAACAGTAACTCCTGCCATCCCCATTCGTGGGTTATAGGGGTAAAAAGATACATTGAAAACACAAATCCACCCAGCCCCGCCATCAACAGCCATCGCAGATTTATTTTTTTACTTAACCAGAAGTAAAAGGGAACAGAAAATAACTGGAAAATACCTGTTGTGCAAACGGCAAAACCTATCTCTTCGGCATTTAATCCGCGAACCTGCCCCAAAAACACAGGTATTAAATATACAGTAGAGAATATCCCAACCCCTCCAGAAAAAGAAAAAAAACATCCCAGCGTGAAATTTTTATCCTTAAAAGCATGAAGATCCATTATCGGATTGGATATTGTAAGTGTACGCGCAGCAAATAAAATAAAACTCACCAATGCCAGAACTGATGTCAGCAAAATAGTATTATCATCCAGCCATCCCCAGCGCGCTCCTTCTTCAAGGGTATATTCCAGACATCCCAGTGTCATGGCCAACAGGATAATACTCGGATAATCAGCAACTTTCAGTAAAGAGAGATCAGGTTTATCAAAATTAACCAGAAAAGGAATACTCAAAACTAAATATATGCCAGGTAATATATTGATATAAAATAGCCATCGCCAGTCGAGGTTATCAGTGATCCAGCCCCCCAGAGTTGGCCCTAGCGTCGGTGACAGTGAGGCCAGCGCACTGACTACCGCAGCAGCCAACCCCAACTCTTTACCCTGGTAATAAATAAACGCCGTCGTGAAAACTAAAGGGATCATGGATGCGCCAGCCGCTCCCTGTAAAGCACGAAACAAAATCATGATCTGAATATTCCATGCAAGTCCACACGCGATACTCATTAAAGTAAATATTCCCGCGGATAGAGTAAAAAGCCAACGAGTGGAAAATACCCGTGACAGCCACCCAGAGAGCGGAATAACAATAATCTCAGCAATTAAATAGCTGGTCTGAAGCCAGGCCATTTCGTCTTTACCTGCGGACAGACCACCACCTATTTCATTTAGGGATGACGATACAATTTGAATATCAAGCTGAGCAATAAATAATCCCATACACATACTGGCGAAAGCAATATGTTTACGCATAGACATCATCTCTCATCAACACTGACGGTGACGGACAGTCCCGGGCGAAGAAGTTGCTTTAATTCCTTTGCGTCGTCAAATGCAATCCGTACCGGGACACGCTGAACAATTTTGGTGAAATTGCCAGTGGCATTTTCTATCGGAATCAAGCTGAAACTGGCTCCTGTCGCTGGGGAAAGGCTTTCAATGTGACCGTGAAACACTTCCCCTTTGAGAATATCAGCACGGATCTCAGCCTTCATTCCTGGCTTCATTCCCGCTATTTGGTTTTCTTTATAATTTGCATCAACCCACAACTCACTGACTGGTACTAGTGAAACTAACGATGTGCCGCCTTCCACCCAACTGCCTGTATGGGCGCTGCGGTTTGCGACAATGCCATCAATCGGCGCACGAACAAGGGTATATTCCAGATCCAGTAGTGCCTGAGTCAAAGCGGCCTGAACTTCTTCGATACTTGCACGTACGTTTTCTTCCTGAGCAGATAAAACTGCCAGCCGTTGCTTCTCCACCATGAAATCGTTCGCGGCTTTGCGCTCCTTTGCTGCGACCTGCTGGTAGTCAAACCTGGCGTTATCAATAATTTGTTGCGATATTGCCGCTGATTGTGCGAGTTTTTCATAACGTTCAGTATCTCGCAGGCGCTTTTGCTCCTCATGTTTTACTGCCTGCCATGTTTCACTGGCACTTTGAATTATCGACTGCTGCATCGCAATAGTGGCTTGAATGCTTTCGAGATTGGCTTTGCTACTTTTTATTTTTGCCTCAAGCCTGGCGACATTTGCACGATAATCCCGATCATCGAGACGCAGGATAATATCGCCTTTTTTTACGCTCTGATTATCGCGCACCTCTATAGCAGAAATATAACCAGAAACTTTACTTGCCACCGTGGTGATATTACCACCAATGTAAGCATCATCCGTCGTCTGTATAAATCTTCCTTTGCTTACCCACCAGATAAAAAAGACAACGCCAGCCAAAATAATACCGATCGCTACCACCCCAATAAGCTGTTTTTTAGAAATTATCATCACTCTTTACACCGTATATATCCGGAAACTTGCATTCGTCATATTTAAAATTTAACATGGCTTATTTGATGATTTCTGACAAAATACCTACTGTAAATGACAATCACACTGCAACCCAAAGCATCACCAGGGCATCACATTATCGGACTGGATTCGGAACATCTGAATGGAGGCACAGTTCCCTGGCATAAACATCTCTATGCCCAGTTGCTTTACCCGGCTGAAGGAGTCGTTCGTGTATGGGCTGGAGAAAGCGTCTGGCTAGTGCATGCCAGCAGCGCGCTTTGGCTGCCCCCACAAATGCCGCATAAGTTTGTTGCGACAGGCAACGTACTTTTAAAAACCGTACTGGTTTCAGAAGCGGAAAGTGAAACGCTGGGAAAAGTTTGCTTGATGACGGGTATTTCACCCCTGTTAAGAGAATTACTAATTGCAATTAACCAACTTCCACCGTCGCAAAGTACCACAGATAAACAACAGTTACGTTTTTCAGCCCTCGAGACACTGATACTTCAGGAAATAAAAATGGGGGTGAAAATGTCACTTGAACTCCCTTGGCCAAATGATGAGCGGCTACAGCAGCTTTGTGAGAATTTGCTAAACAACCAAGGGTATCTGCCAACACTGGATAATCTAGCGGATAAAATTAACGTCAGTAGCCGTACACTCATGCGCTTATTTGTTAAAGAGACGGGATTAACATTTCGCCACTGGGTTCAGCAAATGCACGTTATTTCTGCAGTGACGCTTCTTGATGATGGATATTCGTTGACCAAAATTGCCCATCGTCTGGGCTATGCCTCAGCTGAATCGTTCGGCAATATGTTTAAGCGTCGAACGGGCTACTCGCCCGGTAAATTTACTCGTCGATTAACGATGCATGATTATGCAATCACAAGACAAATGATTTAACTTATATTTTCGTGAAATCTGTCACTGAAGAAAATTGGCAACGGATGGGTAAAACCGTTATAACACTGTCACCGGTCACCAGGACCCCAGGCCGGATTTAAGACGAGGATGCACTGCTGTGTGTACTGTAGAGTCTGGCGGATGTCGACAGGCTCTATTTTTTTATGCAGTTTTAACTTTGCAGATAGCCGCATTCTCGCCGAAATTGCGTGATTAATGACGCGGTCAGTGGTGTCTGGCGACTATCACGCCGCTGAATCAAATAATAGGTCGCTTTCGGTAAAATTTCGCTAACCGGCAACATCACCAGCCCCTGTCCGTGCAAGGGATCGCAGCCCATTTCTTCAGGTAGTATGCTGAGAAAATCGCTTTTTGCCACCAGACTGATACAGGCTGAGAACGTCTCGCAGACTACGCCGACCTGTGGCGTTTGCGCCTGATCGTCAAGCAATTCACTCAACTGTTTGTAGTAGCTGCCGTGTGGCGTCGGCATTGTCCAGCTGTAGTCCAGTAACTGTTTGATCGAACGGGCACCAATGGCGGGGTGTCCCGGGCGGCAAAAGATCGCGAATTGCTTTTCCAGTAATTTCTCAAAAGTAAATTCGTGGTCGTAGGGTCCCTGATAATAGGTATTGATGGTGAAATCCAGTTCCCCCTGGCGCAATTCATTAATCATCGATACCAGTTGCCCTTCCATAATGCGTACTTTTACCTGCGGATGCTGCTGATGAAAACGAGATATGACAGCTGGCATCAGACTGCGGGAAATACTGGCCCCCATGCCGATATTAATTTGCCCTGCCAGTTGCCCTTGTCGTTGGCGAATATCCTCTTGCGCTGCGCGCAGCTCTTCAAGAATAAGACTGGCGTGCTGATAAAAACTTTCACCGGCATCAGTTAACGTCACGCCTTTACTACGGCGAAAAAAGAGTTGTGCCCCCAACCCTTCTTCCAGCTCCTGAATAGATTTACTCAGTGCCGGTTGCGACATATTCAACATTCGGCTCGCTCCGCGAATGCTGCCCTGACGAGCCACTTCAACAAAAGCCCGAATTTGATGAATTTTTACCTGAAAAGCCATGACGCCACCGATAACCGTTATTTATCAGACCAAAGAAACTGGCATCTACTTTAATGCAGATGATTGTGTCAGGGTAATTTATGAACGGTTAAAACTGTGAAAAATCAGTTAGTGATAAGTAAAAACTATCGCTACGTGAACCGGGTCACACTTTTTACTGATGACGGGAAAGGTTATGGAGTCTTTGAATCAATTTGTTAATTCGCTTGCCCCAAAATTATCGCACTGGCGACGTGATTTTCATCACTATGCAGAGTCTGGCTGGGTGGAATTCCGCACTGCCACCCTTGTTGCGGAAGAATTGCAGCAGCTCGGCTATTCACTGGCGCTGGGCCGCGAAGTAGTTAATGAAAGTAGCCGGATGGGACTACCTGATGAACTCACTCTACAACGCGAATTCGAGCGCGCTCGTCAACAGGGTGCGCTAGCACAATGGATTGCGGCTTTTGAAGGTGGTTTCACGGGTATCGTCGCCACCCTGGATACCGGTCGCCCCGGTCCGGTTATGGCTTTCCGTGTCGATATGGACGCGCTGGATCTCAGTGAAGAGCAGGATGTCAGCCATCGCCCCTACCGCGACGGTTTTGCGTCATGTAACGCCGGAATGATGCATGCCTGTGGTCATGATGGGCATACCGCCATTGGGCTTGGGCTGGCGCATACCCTTAAACAGTTCGAGTCCGGACTACATGGCGTCATCAAACTGATTTTTCAGCCTGCAGAGGAAGGTACGCGTGGCGCGCGGGCGATGGTCGATGCAGGTGTCGTAGATGATGTTGATTATTTTACTGCCGTGCACATTGGCACTGGCGTACCTGCGGGCACCGTGGTGTGCGGCAGTGATAATTTTATGGCAACCACCAAATTTGACGCGCACTTCACCGGGACCGCGGCTCACGCAGGCGCAAAACCAGAAGACGGTCACAATGCCTTGTTGGCGGCAGCACAAGCAACTCTTGCACTGCATGCAATCGCCCCGCACAGCGAAGGCGCTTCCAGAGTAAACGTGGGCGTTATGCAGGCAGGAAGCGGTCGTAATGTTGTTCCCGCCTCAGCGTTGCTGAAAGTGGAAACACGCGGGGCCAGCGACGTCATTAATCAATATGTTTTTGACCGTGCACAACAAGCGATTCAGGGCGCAGCAACCATGTATGGTGTCGGCGTTGAAACTCGTCTGATGGGTGCAGCTACCGCCAGTTCTCCTTCGCCGCAATGGGTCGCATGGTTGCAAAGTCAGGCAGCTCAGGTCGCGGGGGTCAATAAGGCCATTGAACGTGTTGAAGCGCCTGCGGGTTCCGAAGATGCCACATTAATGATGGCCCGCGTGCAGCAACATCAAGGGCAAGCCTCCTATATGGTGTTTGGCACACAGCTGGCGGCAGGTCATCACAACGAAAAATTCGATTTTGACGAGCAGGTTCTCGCTATTGCCGTCGAAACGCTGGCGCGCACCGCGCTCAATTTTCCCTGGACGCGAGGTATCTGATGCAGGAAATCTATCGTTTTATCGACGATGCGATTGAAGCCGATCGCCAACGTTATACCGATATTGCCGATCAAATCTGGGATCATCCAGAAACACGTTTTGAAGAGTTCTGGTCAGCGGAGCATCTGGCTTCGGCGCTGGAGTCTGCAGGCTTCACCGTTACCCGCAACGTAGGCAATATCCCAAATGCCTTTATTGCTTCGTTTGGTCAAGGCAAACCGGTTATCGCCCTGCTGGGGGAATATGACGCCCTGGCAGGTTTAAGTCAGCAAGCAGGTTGCGCGCAACCTACATCCGCGACGCCCGGTGAAAATGGTCACGGTTGCGGACACAATTTGCTGGGAACCGCCGCCTTTGCCGCAGCAATAGCCGTCAAGAAATGGCTGGAACAATATGGGCAAGGCGGCACGGTGCGCTTTTATGGTTGTCCTGGCGAAGAAGGCGGCTCGGGTAAAACGTTCATGGTCCGCGAGGGGGTATTTGATGATGTGGATGCGGCACTCACCTGGCACCCGGAAGCCTTTGCCGGTATGTTCAATACCCGCACGCTGGCAAACATTCAGGCATCATGGCGCTTTAAAGGGATCGCAGCACATGCCGCGAACTCCCCACATTTGGGACGCAGCGCCCTTGATGCCGTAACGTTGATGACCACTGGCACCAACTTCCTCAACGAACATATTATTGAAAAAGCGCGCGTACACTATGCCATCATAGATAGCGGTGGGATCTCGCCCAACGTGGTCCAGGCGCAGGCAGAAGTGCTTTATCTTATCCGCGCCCCCGAAATGACCGATGTGCAGCATATTTATGATCGGGTCGCCAAAATCGCCGAAGGTGCGGCATTGATGACCGAAACCACGGTTGAATGCCGCTTCGACAAAGCCTGTTCCAGTTATCTCCCGAATCGCACCTTAGAAAATGCCATGTACCAGGCCCTATCCCATTTTGGTACTCCGGAATGGAACTGCGAAGAACTGGCTTTTGCGAAACAAATTCAGGCTACGCTCACCCTCAACGATCGGCAAAACAGTCTGAATAATATCGCTGCAACCGGTGGCGAAAACGGCAAGGCTTTTGCACTACGTCATCGTGAAACGGTACTGGCGAATGAAGTCGCTCCATATGCCGCCACCGATAACGTGCTTGCGGCATCAACTGATGTCGGCGACGTCAGTTGGAAACTGCCTGTTGCCCAGTGTTTCAGCCCCTGTTTTGCCGTCGGTACCCCGCTACATACGTGGCAACTGGTTAGCCAGGGGCGAACATCTATTGCTCATAAAGGAATGCTGCTGGCGGCGAAAACTATGGCAGCAACCACACTTAATCTCTTCATTGATTCAGGGCTATTGCAAGAATGCCAACAAGAGCATCAGCAAGTTACGGACACGCAACCGTATCACTGCCCTATCCCGAAAAAAGTGACACCGTCACCTTTAAAATAACAACAACAACGCAAACACAACAAACGAGGAATGCCCATGAGTATGTCATCCATACCGTCGTCCTCCCAATCCGGGAAGCTCTATGGCTGGGTCGAAAGAATTGGTAACAAGGTTCCCCATCCTTTTTTGCTCTTTATCTATTTGATTATCGTACTCATGGTGACGACGGCAATTTTGTCGGCCTTTGGCGTCAGTGCGAAAAACCCGACCGATGGTACGCCGGTGGTCGTGAAAAACCTGCTCAGTGTGGAAGGATTACACTGGTTTTTACCCAATGTTATTAAAAACTTAAGCGGTTTTGCTCCACTTGGCGCGATCCTGGCGCTGGTTTTAGGTGCCGGTCTGGCGGAGCGCGTCGGCTTACTGCCAGCGTTGATGGTTAAAATGGCATCGCATGTAAATGCCCGCTACGCCAGTTATATGGTGCTGTTTATTGCTTTTTTCAGCCACATTTCTTCCGATGCGGCGTTAGTGATCATGCCACCGATGGGTGCGCTGATTTTTCTGGCGGTGGGCAGGCATCCAGTTGCAGGTTTACTGGCTGCCATTGCAGGCGTAGGTTGCGGCTTTACGGCTAATTTACTGATTGTCACAACCGACGTGTTGCTGTCGGGGATCAGCACGGAAGCGGCGGCTGCGTTCAATCCGCAAATGCACGTCAGTGTAATTGATAACTGGTATTTTATGGCCAGCTCCGTAGTCGTACTGACGATTGTTGGCGGCCTGATAACCGACAAAATCATCGAGCCACGGTTAGGTCAATGGCCGGGAAACAGCGATGAGAAACTGCAGACATTGACCGAAAGTCAGCGTTTTGGTTTACGCATAGCAGGTGTCGTATCGCTACTTTTTATCGCTGCGATTGCGCTGATGGTGATCCCGGAAAACGGGATATTGCGCGATCCGATTAATCACACCGTGATGCCATCACCCTTTATTAAAGGTATCGTGCCACTGATCATTCTTTTTTTCTTTGTGGTCTCGCTGGCTTATGGCATCGCTACCCGCACAATTCGACGTCAGGCGGATTTACCCCATTTAATGATTGAACCGATGAAAGAGATGGCGGGATTTATCGTGATGGTTTTTCCCCTCGCCCAGTTTGTCGCCATGTTTAACTGGAGCAACATGGGGAAATTCATCGCCGTGGGGCTGACCGATATACTGGAAAGTTCAGGGCTTAGCGGCATCCCGGCGTTTGTCGGTCTGGCGTTGCTTTCCTCTTTCTTATGCATGTTTATCGCCAGCGGTTCCGCAATCTGGTCGATTCTGGCCCCCATTTTCGTACCAATGTTTATGCTACTTGGCTTTCACCCGGCATTTGCGCAAATCCTCTTTCGTATTGCCGACTCATCCGTATTGCCTTTAGCGCCAGTATCTCCTTTTGTTCCACTGTTTCTTGGATTCCTGCAACGCTACAAACCAGACGCGAAACTGGGTACTTACTATTCGTTAGTTTTGCCCTATCCACTTATCTTTTTGGTGGTATGGCTGCTGATGTTGCTGGCGTGGTATCTTGTCGGTCTGCCGATAGGTCCGGGGATTTACCCACGTTTGTCTTAAGAGAGAACGGATGCTGAGATTACTTGAAGAAAAAATTGTCACGCCACTGGGTCCACTGTGGGTGATTTGCGATGAGCAATTTCGCCTGCGGGCGGTTGAATGGGAAGAGTACAGCGAACGCATGGTGCAGCTGCTGGACATCCATTACCGCAAAGAAGGCTATGAACGCATTTCTGCCACCAACCCAGGTGGTTTAAGCGACAAGCTTCGTGAATATTTTGCCGGTAATCTTAGCATTATTGATACGCTTCCCACTGCCACAGGGGGGACGCCATTTCAGCGCGAAGTCTGGAAAACACTACGTACTATCCCCTGCGGGCAGGTAATGCATTACGGTCAACTGGCCGAACAATTGGGTCGCCCTGGCGCGGCGCGTGCCGTTGGTGCGGCTAACGGATCGAATCCCATCAGCATTGTTGTGCCTTGTCATCGGGTCATTGGCAGAAACGGTACCATGACCGGATATGCAGGCGGAGTTCAGCGAAAAGAGTGGTTATTACGCCACGAAGGTTATCTTTTGCTGTAAACATTAAACAATTTGTGCCAGCTTGTTCACACTTTTATGTAAAGTTACCCTTAACAACTTAAGGGTTTTCAAATAGATAGACATATATTTACATCTAATATCGGAATTCTCTGCTGTTAAGGTTTGCTTAGACTTACTTGCTCCCTAAAAAGATGTTAAAATTGACAAATATCAATTACGGCTTGAGCAGACCTATGATCCCGGAAAAGCGAATTATACGGCGCATTCAGTCTGGCGGTTGTGCTATCCATTGCCAGGATTGCAGCATCAGCCAGCTTTGCATCCCGTTCACACTCAACGAACATGAGCTTGATCAGCTTGATAATATCATTGAGCGGAAGAAGCCTATTCAGAAAGGCCAGACGCTGTTTAAGGCTGGTGATGAACTTAAATCGCTTTATGCCATCCGCTCCGGTACGATTAAAAGTTATACCATCACTGAGCAAGGCGACGAGCAAATCACTGGTTTCCATTTAGCAGGCGACCTGGTGGGATTTGACGCTATCGGCAGCGGTCATCACCCGAGCTTCGCTCAGGCGCTGGAAACCTCGATGGTATGTGAAATCCCGTTCGAAACGCTGGACGATTTGTCCGGTAAAATGCCGAATCTGCGTCAGCAGATGATGCGTCTGATGAGCGGTGAAATCAAAGGCGATCAGGACATGATCCTGCTGTTGTCGAAGAAAAATGCCGAGGAACGTCTGGCTGCATTCATCTACAACCTGTCCCGTCGTTTTGCCCAACGCGGCTTCTCCCCTCGTGAATTCCGCCTGACGATGACTCGTGGCGATATCGGTAACTATCTGGGCCTGACGGTAGAAACCATCAGCCGTCTGCTGGGTCGCTTCCAGAAAAGCGGTATGCTGGCAGTCAAAGGTAAATACATCACCATCGAAAATAACGACGCGCTGGCCCAGCTTGCTGGTCATACGCGTAACGTTGCCTGATTTTTCCGCATAACTCACTATCCTTCTGTCATATCATTAAATTTTTCTGATTTATTGATCTGACAGAAGGTTCATCACTGTTTCATTCACCAGATATGGGTTAATCTTTTAATTACAAACTGCGTTGACAGTTGTTGTAAGGAGACCCTGTATGGCTATGTATCAGAACATGCTCGTTGTTATCGATCCTAACCAGGACGACCAACCAGCATTGCGGCGAGCTGTTTATTTACATCAACGGATTGGTGGCAAAATTAAAGCCTTTTTGCCGATCTATGACTTCTCATACGAAATGACCACCCTGCTCTCTCCGGACGAACGTACCGCTATGCGTCAGGGCGTCATCAGCCAGCGTACAGCCTGGATCCACGAGCAGGCAAAATATTATCTCAATGCTGGCGTTCCCATTGAAATTAAAGTGGTCTGGCATAACCGTCCTTTCGAAGCCATCATTCAGGAAGTGATCAGCGGCGGGCACGATTTGGTGCTAAAAATGGCGCACCAACATGACCGTCTGGAAGCGGTGATTTTTACGCCAACGGACTGGCATCTGTTACGCAAATGCCCAAGCCCGGTGTGGATGGTGAAAGACCAGCCGTGGCCGGAAGGGGGTAAGGCGCTGGTGGCGGTGAATCTCGCCAGTGAAGAGCCGTACCATAATGCGCTCAATGAAAAACTGGTCAAAGAGACGATCGAACTGGCGGAACAAGTCAACCATACCGAAGTTCATCTGGTTGGCGCTTATCCGGTAACGCCAATTAATATCGCGATTGAACTGCCGGAATTTGATCCGAGCGTTTATAACGATGCCATTCGTGGGCAACATTTGCTGGCAATGAAAGCTCTGCGGCAGAAATTCGGCATTAATGAAAACATGACGCACGTAGAAAAAGGTCTACCAGAAGAGGTGATTCCTGATTTGGCGGAGCACTTACAGGCGGGGATTGTGGTTCTGGGCACGGTAGGACGCACCGGTATTTCAGCAGCATTCCTCGGCAACACGGCGGAACAGGTGATTGATCATCTTCGCTGCGACCTGCTGGTCATTAAACCTGACCAGTATCAGACACCCGTTGAACTGGATGACGAAGAAGACGATTAACGACTCTTCAATAACTGACAAGGCCCGAGTTATCGGGCCTATTTTTTACTTACTGCTCTTCGCCGCCCAGGAAATAAATTCCCAACGGGATTGCCAGCAACACAGTAAAGACCAGGCTATAAACAAAAATCATCGATGACTGAATCACATACATTGATGTCGTCCACTCAGACAGCGGAATATTGTACTGTTCTATCACGCCGCCGATGGTCGCGCGAGTCACTACCGACGCCGCAATAATGAAAACCGCCAACAAACCAAAGAGAAATTTCTTCCCTTTCGCTGACTTCAGTTTCGCCATAATCATGATGTAATCCTTGTGCAGACAAATTTCTTGTTACCTAAGCGTAACAATACCATGACATTTCACCGTTGTCTGCTCTGAAAACCTCACCTCTTGGCTGGATTTACAATCAACGCATTGATTAGTTAGCTAATGTTGCTACTTCCTTCCCTGACTATTGATGATCTGAATGAATTGTCGCGGTAAAATAGCCCCGCCAGGGGTTTCCGGCATGACGACAATTATCTGGAGGAGCCTGATAAAACAATGATCGCTGAACTGTTTACAAATAATGCGCTTAATCTGGTCATTATTTTCGGTAGCTGCGCAGCATTGATTCTGATGAGCTTTTGGTTTCGCCGCGGAAATCGTAAAAGAAAAGGATTTTTATTCCATGCGGTGCAATTTTTAATCTACACCATAATTATCAGTGCTGTTGGTAGCATCATTAATTATGTTATAGAAAACTATAAACTCAAATTTATCACCCCAGGCGTTATCGATTTTATCTGTACGTCCCTGATTGCGGTTATTCTGACGATTAAACTATTTCTGCTGATAAATCAGTTTGAAAAACAGCAGATTAAAAAAGGTCGCGATATCACTAGTGCGCGGATTATGTCGCGTATCATCAAAATCACCATTATTGTGGTGCTTGTTCTGCTTTATGGCGAACATTTCGGCATGAGCCTTTCTGGCTTGTTGACCTTTGGTGGTATTGGTGGTCTGGCTGTCGGTATGGCCGGTAAAGATATTCTGAGTAACTTCTTTTCCGGGATTATGCTCTATTTCGACCGTCCTTTTAGTATTGGCGACTGGATCCGTTCACCGGACAGAAATATCGAAGGTACAGTAGCGGAAATTGGCTGGCGAATTACCAAGATTACGACTTTTGATAATCGTCCGTTGTACGTACCGAACTCGCTGTTTTCGTCAATCAGCGTAGAAAACCCAGGACGAATGACCAACCGGCGCATTACCACGACCATTGGTTTACGTTATGAGGATGCGGCAAAAGTGGGCGTTATTGTCGAAGCCGTACGTGAGATGCTGAAAAATCACCCGGCCATCGACCAGCGACAAACCTTACTGGTTTATTTCAACCAGTTTGCTGACTCTTCATTGAATATTATGGTTTATTGCTTTACCAAAACCACGGTATGGGCTGAATGGCTTGCTGCACAGCAAGACGTTTATTTGAAGATTATCGATATTGTACAGTCACACGGCGCGGACTTTGCCTTCCCCAGCCAGACGCTGTATATGGATAACATTACACCGCCGGACCAGGGTCGCTAAATCAGACATCACTGGCGTTATTCACAAGGGTAACGCCAGTTCCCATCACATCAATGCTTCACAATATACATAGTCCGACTGTACGCCACATCTTCCGGGTTATTAATGGGATAACCTTTCAGCCACGGCTTGATTAATCGTCCATTGGTATATTGATAAATTGGTGCAATCGGTGCTTGCTCCATGAGAATTTTTTCTGCCGCATTGTAATCGGCATTACGCGCTTTAACGGTATTTTCCGTTGATGCCTGGGCCAGTACTTTGTCGTATGCCGGATTGTTAAAGCGTGAAATATTCCCTGAATGCGTTGACGTTAACAACGTAAGGAAAGTGGAGGGTTCATTATAATCCCCTACCCATGAGGCGCGGATAACATCAAAATTGCCGGTGTTACGGCTATCGATATAGGTTTTCCATTCCTGATTCTGCAATTTAACATCTACGCCAAGGTTCTTTTTCCACATCGATGCTACAGCAATCGCAATTTTTTGATGGTTTTCTGAAGTGTTATACAAAAGCGTCAGCTTCAGCGGTTTTTGCGGACCATAACCAGCTGCGCTCAACAAAGTTTTTGCCTGCGCATTCAGTTCTTCCTGACTCATTTGTTCAAACGGCGAAGGTTCCGGCGTAAATCCTGCAGTAACATCTGGTGTAAAATGCCACGCTGGCTTTTCGCCCGTCCCTAATACTTTTTCGGTCATCAGGCGGCGATCTATCGTCATACTTAATGCCAGACGAACGCGCTGATCTGCCGTCGGCCCTTTTTGCGTGTTAAACGCATAATAATAGGTCCCAAGCTGCGGCGGCGTATAAACCTGCCCCGGAATATCCTTCAACAGCTTCTGATACATATTTTTAGGGAAGGATTCAGTGATATCAATATCCCCCGCGAGATAACGCTTAGTGGCTGCGGATTCCTGATTAATTGGCAGGAAGGTCACTTTTTGCAGCACCGTTTTGGCGTTATCCCAATAATGGGTATTCGGTACCACGACCAGTTTTTCATTGACTACGCGCTCTTTAAGAACATAAGCGCCATTACCGATCAGTTTTCCGGGTTTCGTCCACTCTTTACTGCTTTCTACGTTGGCTTTTTGCACCGGGAAGAAGGCAAAGTTAGCGGTTAAATTCACAAACCACGGCAACGGTTTATCAAGCTGGATTTTCAAAGTATGGGCATCAACTGCGGTGACGCCAAGCTGGTCAGGCGTAGCTTTACCATCAATAATCGCCTGTGCGTTGTTAATTCCCGCCAGCGCGGCAAACCATGCAAATGGCGACAATGTTTTTGGGTCCACCAGACGTTGCCAGCTGTAGACAAAATCTTGCGCCGTTACCGGTGTGCCATCCGCCCATTTTGCGTTATCGCGTAGGGTAAAAGTCCAGATACGGTTGTCATTACTTTTCCACTGAGTCGCAACGCCGGGGACAATCTCCCCTTTCTCGTTCTGATTCACCAGTCCTTCAAACAGATCGCGAATGACCTGAATCTCTGGCAGCCCCACGGCTTTAGCGGGATCCAGCGACGCAGGCTCATCTTTAATGTGGCGCACCAGCTCCTGCTTCTCTGCCAGTACTGTGCCGCTCGGAACTTCTGCAGCATACGAAAGAGAAATGCTGCTGACCAACAGCGCACAACACGTGACTGAAACAGAGTGCTTCATAAGTTTCCCTCTAACCGACATTAAAATTGATGCGTAATTATTTGTTTCGCCTTAAAGAAATGCAAACAACTTCCATCAAAAAAGTGACAAAGGAAGCATCAAATGTTTTAAGTATCAATATATCAAATCAGATTTAGTGTAAATAATAGTCTCCAAAATGCGGTAAAGCACATAGAACTCCGAACACTACGTTCGGGCTTCGCACGTTCAAACCCGTTTTCGGTATCATAATCAGCATCTGTCGCCATTGTACGAAGAATAAAAAATAACCAAAACGTTGAAAAGAACTGAGAATACGTTAAGAGAAGAATTAAATTAATGTATCAGCAAGTAGTGCTAAACAGCACCTTTATACTTCAGCCTATCTATAAATAATGAGAATGCCGAGCCGGCATGTCGACGGTGTGGATAGTACAGGTGATAACCGGGTAAATCTGGTGTGAATTTATCCAAAACACGTATCAGTTTTTTTTCTTTAATAGCTCGCTCAACCTGATCATAAGGTAGATACGCCAATCCATGCCCATCAATTGCAGCATCAATGATCAGGTCTATCGTATTCAGTAAAAGCTGACCTTCCATGCGAACACGAACTTCACGTCCACCGCGTATTAATCTCCAGCGATTTGCTGTACCCGATGTGGGAAGATACAAATTAATTGCCTGATGATCTATTAATTGTGACACTGACGTTGGAGCACTTCGACGAGAAAAATAATCCGGTGAGCCAACAATAGCCATTGGTATATCTGGCCCGATTCGAATGGCGATCATATCTTTATCCATCTCTCCACCCAGACGGACGCCTGCATCAAAACGTTCAGAAACGACATCGGTCAAACCATAATCAATGGTAAGCTGGATATCAATTTCAGGATGCGATTTCAGGAATGTGCGCATAGCTGGTAACAATATCGTTTTTGCTGCATGTTCTACAGTAGTAATACGTATTGTCCCGGATGGGCGGTTCTGCAGATCGCTCAGGGATGTCAGGGCAGAATCTATGTCATGCAACATAGGGCCAAGAACAGACAAAAGATGCTCGCCCGCTTCAGTGGGTACAACGCTGCGCGTGGTTCGCGTCAGAAGCCGCAATCCCAATCGTTCTTCTATACGGCGCACTATCTGGCTTAAAGCTGACTGCGCCATGCTCAGGCGGGCTGCTGCGCGAGTGAAGCTACGCTCCTCTGCAACGACGACAAACGCCATCAGATCAGCGATTTCTTCACGCTTCATTCAGTATCTCCATACAATCTATTAATCATTTAAATGATAGGTCTAATCATGATTTTGGGTCTAATCAACTTAATGATCAATATCTATAGTGATATCACCAACCGTTAAAACGAACCGACAACTCCATGAGGAACGGAATGATGAATAATCAAGTCAGCTTCACTAACAGCAATAATCCAACCATCTCTTTGTCTGCAGTGATCTATTTCCCTCCAAAATTTGATGAAACCCGTCAGTATCCGGCAATTGTGGTATCTCACCCAGGTGGGGGCGTTAAAGAGCAAACGGCCGGAACCTATGCCGAAAAACTGGCGGAAAAGGGATTTGTCACTATTGCTTATGACGCATCTTATCAAGGTGAAAGCGGCGGCGAGCCGCGTCAGTTAGAAAACCCATACATTCGTACTGAAGACGTCAGTGCCGTGATTGATTACCTGACAACGCTTTCTTATGTCGACAATAGCCGAATTGGTGCGATGGGAATTTGTGCCGGTGCAGGATATACAGCCAATGCTGCAATTCAGGATCGCCGCATCAAGGCCATCGGTACTGTTAGTGCGGTCAATATTGGTTCGATGTTCCGTAATGGTTGGGAAAACAATGTGAAATCTATTGATGCCCTACCATACGTTGACGCGGGTTCAAACGCCCGAACCAGCGATATTAGCAGCGGAGAATACGCCACTATGCCACTGGCACCAATGAAGGAGTCCGATGCGCCGAACGAAGAACTGCGTCAGGCCTGGGAGTATTACCACACCCCTCGCGCGCAGTATCCAACAGCACCGGGTTACGCTACTTTGCGCAGCCTTAACCAGATTATTACCTATGATGCTTACCATATGGCGGAAGTGTACCTGACTCAGCCGATACAGATTGTGGCGGGCAGCCAGGCAGGGAGCAAATGGATGAGTGACGACCTGTACGATCGAGCATCAAGCCAGGATAAACGCTATCACATTGTTGAAGGCACAAACCATATGGATCTTTATGACGGCAAAGTCTATGTGGCTGAAGCAATTTCAGTATTAGCTCCGTTCTTTGAGGAAACTCTGTAATGAAACATATTCAAATCCGCAATAGTGATATGGCCTGGCATATTACTGCCAATAATCTGGGAAAAGTTTCATGAAAAATGTACTGATTCTTGGTGCTGGCGGTCAGATAGCCCGCCATGTGATTAATCAACTGGCAGATAAACAAACCATTAAACAAACTTTATTTGCCCGTCAGCCAGCAAAAATCCACAAACCCTATCCAACTAATAGCCAGATTATTATGGGGGATGTACTGAATCATGCAGCACTGAAGCTGGCCATGGAGGGACAGGATGTTGTGTATGCCAACCTTACGGGGGAAGATTTAGATATTCAGGCAAATTCAGTGATCGCTGCGATGAAAGCCTGTGATGTTAAACGTCTGATCTTTGTTCTTTCCCTCGGTATTTATGATGAAGTTCCAGGAAAATTTGGCGAATGGAATAATGCAGTTATTGGTGAGCCCCTAAAACCATTCCGCAGGGCTGCGGATGCAATTGAGGCTTCTGGACTGGAATATACAATTCTTCGCCCTGCCTGGCTGACTGATGAAGATATTATTGATTATGAGCTTACCTCACGCAATGAACCATTCAAAGGTACGATCGTATCACGTAAGAGTGTCGCAGCATTAATTACAGATATCATCGATAAACCTGAGAAACACATTGGTGAGAATATAGGCATCAATCAACCCGGGACTGATGGCGATAAGCCATTCTTCATGTAAATCAATTATATAGCTACCTTCGTACTGTACTATGTGCAGTACGATTTATTAAACTTATTAAGGTGAACTGATCAATCAGATGCGATTAACATGTGTAGAACCAGTAAGAATAAAATACGCCATGTATATAACATTACGACAATTCTAATATCTGCACATCAATGAAAATGCAAACAACTTTCGGCAAAAAAGTGATACAAGATCGATGACATAGCGTTGAAGAAAAGGATTTGATAATCCGCAAAATTTGCACAACACTGCCTGTAATACTTCCTGAACCAGAGACGATCATGACCGTAACCCGCCCACGCGCCGAACGCGGCGCATTTCCGCCCGGAACAGAACATTACGGGCGTTCATTATTGGGCGCGCCGTTAATCTGGTTTCCTGCCCCTGCAGCCAGCCGCGAAAGTGGTTTGATTCTGGCTGGCACTCACGGTGATGAAAACTCTTCGGTCGTCACGCTCTCCTGTGCTCTGCGGACGTTGACACCTTCTTTGCGCCGTCATCATGTGGTGCTGTGTGTGAATCCTGACGGCTGCCAGTTGGGGTTACGGGCCAATGCTAATGGTGTGGATTTAAACAGAAACTTTCCGGCGGCGAATTGGAAGGAAGGTGAAACCGTTTATCGCTGGAACAGCGCCGCTGAAGAACGTGATGTCGTATTGCTGACAGGTGACAAACCTGGCTCTGAACCTGAAACCCAGGCGCTGTGCCAGCTTATACACCGCATTCAACCCGCCTGGGTGGTCTCATTCCACGATCCGCTGGCCTGTATTGAAGATCCCAGACACAGCGATTTAGGCGAATGGCTGGCCCAGGCGTTTGAATTGCCTCTGGTAACCAGCGTCGGTTATGAAACACCTGGCTCTTTCGGTAGTTGGTGTGCAGATCTCAACTTGCATTGCATCACCGCAGAGTTTCCGCCCATCTCCTCCGACGAAGCCAGCGAAAAATATCTCTTTGCGATGGCAAACTTGCTGCGCTGGCATCCTAAAGATGCAATTCGCCCGTCGTGAACTGAAGCGCCGGTTCCACATCTACCGCCAGCCAGGTCGGTCCGTCAAGATCGGCGAAACTGACCTGCGGCACCAGCGGTAAAGCGGCGCTAATGGCACGAGAGGTACACAACATGCAGCCCAGCATCAGACTAAAACCTTGTGCACGTGCTTCAGTCGCCAGCGCCAGCGCTTCCGTCAGACCACCGGTTTTATCAAGCTTAATGTTAACCATCTCATAGCGCCCTTTCAGCGCCTTCAGATTGCTACGAGTATGACAACTTTCATCTGCGCAAATCGGTAACGGATGAATAAAATTCTCCAACGCCGCATCGTCCTGCGCAGGAAGCGGTTGTTCAAGCATCACAACGCCTAAATCCGCCAATAGCTGGCAACGCGCCGCCAACCCTTCTGCACGCCAGGATTCATTTGCATCAACGATCAGCGTCGCATCGGGCACAGCGGTGCGAATTGCCACCATCCGCTCACTGATAAGATGGTTATCCAGCTTCACTTTCAGTAATTTCGCGCCTGCCTGCCAGAGTGTTGATGCACTATTGGCCATCTGATCAGGCGTACCGATGACTACCGTCTGTGCAGTGATAACTGTCTCGGGAAGCGTTATGCCGATCAAATCAGCCAGCGATTGCTGCTGTTTTCGCGCCGCCAGATCCCACAATGCACAATCCAGCGCATTACGTGCTGCGCCGGCAGGGAGAATTTTTTGCAACTCCTCCCGTGTCAGCCCTTTCTCTAATTGCGGTACGACGCTCATAATTTGCGCCATTACCGAGGCATCACTTTCTCCATAACGCGGATACGGCGTGCATTCACCGGTGCCTTTAATACCTTCTTCTTCCAGTTCAACCACCACCACGCGCGCTTCACTGCGACTTCCCCGGGCAATCACAAACGGGGTATGTAAGGGCCAGGCTTCCTCAACTACCTTAACGGTTCTCATGTTTACTCCTTGTTGTCGCGGTGGTCTGCGGATTAAGCGCAAATAGCGTTTGCTGTGTTATTGACAGTTAGCATAAACTAGGTGTGACGTTAACTATATGTAAACAGGAAAGATAATCATGTCACAAACCGTTCATTTCCAGGGCAACCCGGTTACAGTCGCCAACTCCATCCCCCAGGCGGGTAGCAAAGCGCAGACTTTTACTCTCGTGGCAAAAGATCTGTCTGACGTCATCCTCGGTCAGTTTGCGGGTAAACGCAAAGTGCTGAACATTTTCCCGAGTATTGATACCGGTGTTTGCGCCGCATCAGTACGTAAGTTTAACCAACTGGCAACCGAGATCGACAACACCGTTGTGCTGTGTATCTCTGCCGATCTGCCGTTCGCCCAGTCTCGTTTCTGCGGCGCAGAAGGTCTGAACAACGTTATCACCCTCTCCACTTTCCGTAACGCTGAATTTCTGCAAGCCTACGGTGTGGCAATTGCTGATGGCCCACTGAAAGGTCTGGCAGCGCGTGCCGTTGTGGTTATTGATGAAAATGACAATGTGATTTTCAGCCAGCTGGTGGATGAAATCACCACCGAGCCGGATTACGAAGCAGCTCTGGCTGTACTGAAAGCATAAGTTAATATGCCTGATGGTGTTGCACCATCAGGCATATTCGCGCTTACTCTTCGTTCTTCTTCTGACTCAGACCGTATTCCCGCAACTTATTGGCAATCGCGGTATGCGAAACGCCGAGGCGTTTTGCCAGTTTGCGCGTGCTGGGATAATTGCGATAAAGCTGGGTTAATACCGAGCGTTCAAAACGGCTGGTGATTTCGTCCAGCGAACCTTCCATCGCATCTTCGCCCACGGCTACCGTTGCGGCGTCATAATCCGGTAACAAAATATCCTGTGGACGCAGCTCATAACCGTCCAGTTGTGTCAGTGCGCGATAAATAGCGTTCTTTAACTGCCGCACATTTCCCGGCCACGCATAACGCGTAAGTACAGTATTCAGGTCAGCGGCCAGTTTCGGACGCGGCACGCCCTGCTCGTCGGCAAAGCGGGCGACGAACAGCTCGGTTAACGGCATGATGTCCTGCGGACAGTCACGTAGCGGCGGCAGATTGAGCGTCAACACGTTCAGACGATAATAGAGATCTTCACGGAACACGCCTTTTTGCACCAGTTCGACCAGATTCTTCTGCGTAGCGCAAATCACCCGCACATCGACATGCACCTCATGGTCTTCGCCAACCCGACGGAAAGTGCCATCATTAAGGAAACGCAGTAATTTCGCCTGCATCCGTGGTGACATTTCCCCTATTTCATCCAACAGCACCGAACCACCGTTCGCCTGCTCAAAGAACCCTTTCTTCCCTTCCGGAGCATGACCAAACAGTTCACTCTCGACCGCATCTTCCGGTATAGACGCACAGTTCAGCGCCAGGTAAGGTTTGCTCGCTCTGGGGCTTGCCTGATGACAGGCATACGCAAAGAGATCTTTTCCGGTGCCGGTATCACCCGTAATCAGCAGCGGCGCGCTTAGCATCGCCAGTTTCTGCGCCTGTTCGACAACATGCTTCATTTTCGGGCTGACAGCGACAATTTGACTAAAGGCGCTGACGTCCTGGGCGGCGACATTTTGCAACTGACGGCCCATACGAATCGTTGATCGCAACATCACCACCGCACCGGTCAGGACGTGTTGATCATTTTCATCCTGAAGATAAACAGGCGTAATCTCCATCAGGAAATTCTGTCCATTAATAACGACATGCTCGTTATGGGAATCCTGCGGTTCGCTTTCCAGCCAGCGTAAAAAATTAAAGCCGTTAATCAATTGCGCGGCGGTATGGTTGCGCAGACGATCCAATTTTTGCCCAAAAAGCTGACAGCTCGCCGGGTTCGCCATATCCACTTTGCTTTTCATATCGACAGAGAGCACAGGTTCAGGCAACGCTTCCAGTAACGCGCTCAACGCCAGATGCTCACGTTCAGAAGGCATCCACGGGACAGTACGGACATCGGTAACACCTGCAATACGGCGTATTTCGGCCATCAGACTGCTGAAACTCTCAAACTCCAGTTCAGCAAAATTGAGGTAGATTCGCCCAATGGGGTCAATCTCAATACCGCGTAAATCAATGCCTCTTAGCACGAGTAGATCGAGTAATTCGCGGGTCAGACCGAGTCGGTCTTCACAAAAGACTTCCAGACGCATGGGAACCTTCACCTGAAAAAAGAACAATTAATATGATGATATGACACTATTTGGATAGCAGGAAGGTTTCTGTCAACAATCATTGACACAAAGACGGAAAAACGGGCACTTCGGCGTAAAGATATCCGGTCAGCACCCGATATTGCATTATTTTTCGCTGGGCGTTTTGCCTTTTTGCAGCGTCTCTTTCACCTGACCGATAAGCTGACGACGGAAATCCCCGAGGCGAGGTTTGTCATCGTCAATCCACGGCAGAGGGCGGCAAAGCTCCATAGCTTTAATCCCCAGTCGTGCCGTCAGAAGTCCTGCACCAATCCCCTGAGCTGCCCGGGTAGACAAACGCGCAGCGAGATCTTGCGACATCCAGTCCATCCCCACTTCACGCACCAGTTCGCTGGCTCCGGCGAAAGCGATATTCAGCAATACCAGCTTAAACAGGCGCAAACGGCTGTAATATCCCAGTTCAATGCCATACAGCGTGGCGATGCGATTAATCAAACGCAGATTGCGCCAGGCGATAAACGCCATATCCACCAGCGCCAGCGGGCTGACCGCAATCATCAACGTTGATTCCGCCGCCGAACGGCTGATTTCGCGCCGCGCCTGGGCATCTAAAACCGGCTGGACCAGATGAGCATACAGGCTGACCACTTCACGATCGTTTTGCGTTTCATGGATTGAGGCATACCAGCGTTGCAGTGCCGGATGCGACTGGTCGATGCCCGCCTGCTGCGCCAGTTTTTCGCAAAATGCGCGGCCTTTACCCGTGCCGTGACTGTGCAACAAATCGCGCGCTTCGTCGCGTTCATGGGCGCGCTGTCGCAAGCGCCATAAGCGCCGCCACTCTGTTACCACAGAACCTACGCCAGCGCCGATAATCAATGCCCCAGCGGCACATCCACCCAGCGCTACCCAATCCTGAGTTTGCCAGGCGTTCATTGTCCACTGCACGCCCTGCCCGACAACGCTTGCGCCAAACAGAGCCAACCCGCCCATCACCATTTTGCGCCACAGGCTGCGTTTCGGACGTAACGCTGCGTCCATCACCGCTTCAACTTGCCCCTCTTCTTCCTGCGCTTCGTCGAGCGTGGCCGGGGCAAAATTTTGCGCCTGATTTTCGTCAAAGGTCTGCTGCGCCCTGAATTTTGGATTCTGATCGACCTCCAGTGGACCGTCGAAATCAATACGTGGTTTTAACGGTTCGGTCATCGCAATTTATCTCCTATTAAAAATTCCAGCGCAGCATCAAGACGAATATGCGGCAGCGGTTTGTCGACATCCATCACCTGCGGACGAAACGCCTCAAACTGGAAGCCTTGCTTATCCCAGAACGCCTGACCAGGCAAACGTGCGGGAACTTCGCCAGGATAAACAGTGAGCGGTGCGCCATCGCTGAGTCGATTACCGCGCAGCGCCGGGATTTTCTCACCGTTAACATCAATAATGCCGCTGGTGGTCGCCTGAACTGACGCCAGCCCCAGGCAGTCCATGCTGATCCCTTCGAACGCTGCATTTTGCCAGGCATCCTGAATCAGTTGTTGCAGTAATGAAACCATATTGGCGTGCTGATCGATGGTCACATGGTCTGCTTTAGTCGCAGCAAACAATAGCTTATCGATAACCGGCGAAAACAAACGCCGGAACAGGGTTCGCTGCCCGTAGTGGAAACTTTGCATCAGCTGCGTCAGCGCCAGACGCATATCATTAAATGCCTGTGGCCCACTGTTGAGAGGCTGCAGGCAATCCACCAGCACAATCTGGCGGTCAAAGCGCAGAAAATGATTCTTATAGAACCCCTTCACCACTTTCTCGCAGTAATAATTAAACCGCTCGCGCAGCATTCCGGCATTGGTATGCTTATCGGCCTGCGCCAGTTTGGACTCGCCCCAGGCATCGACATCCGGCCACGGGAAGAATTGCAGCGCGGGTGCTCCTGCCATATCTCCCGGCAAGACAAAGCGCCCAGGCTGAATAAAGTGCAACCCCTGCTGTTTGCAGTGGTGGAGATACTCGGTCCAGGCGGCGGCAATGTCTGCCAGCCGGTTTTCGTCGGCAGGCGCTAGCGGGTCCAGCCCTTCGCACATCATTCGCCATTTCGCCGACCATTCGCCGCGCTGACCATTGAGTAAGCCCGTCATCTGGCGCGACCAGCTTAAATAGTCCTGCGCCAGCATCGGCAGGTCGAGCAACCATTCGCCGGGGTAATCCACAATTTCCAGATACAGCGTGGAGGTGTCCTTAAAGTGGCGTAGCAGCGAATCGTTCGATTTAAAACGTAACGCCAGGCGAATTTCACTGACGCCGCGCGTAGGCGTCGGCCAGGCGGGAGGATCGCCATATAACTGCGCCAACCCTTCATCATAGGTGAAGCGCGGAATGCCAAAGTCACGCTGGGGAATGCGTTTTACGCCCAGCAGGCGCTCTTCACGCACCGCACTTAAAAGCGGCAAACGTGCTCCGGCATGAATATTGAGCAACTGATTAACCATCGCGGTGATAAACGCTGTTTTGCCGCTGCGGCTAAGTCCGGTTACAGCGAGGCGCAGATGTCTGTCGACACCCCGATTCACCAGCGCATTAAGTTCATTTTTAAGTCGCTTCATTGCTGTCCTGTGCCAGAAAGCTGTAGAAAGGATTAGATACTGGAGATAATAATGTGGGTTAATTTTGATTTATCAAATGAATAAGCGGCGTTGTTTACACCGCTCAATAAGTAATTTGTTAACCTTTGACCTTCGGCATTGCGATGTCTTTCAGGCCACCGGCGTTCTCAACGTGGGTATATCCCATCTCGCTAAGGATCTCTTTTGCCTGCCCTGACTGGCGTCCGGCATTGCAATACACTTTCACGGTGTCGTTTTTATCCGGAACGGCGGTGGCAATGCGCTCTTTTACTTCCTTCAGGGGAATATTGATGGCCCCCTGAACGTGCTCTTGCTGATACTGCTCTGGAACACGAACATCGATCCAGTGTTCAGCGGCGAAAACGGGCAGTGAAAACACCAGTGTCAGAGCAAGTAAGCCTTTTTTAAACATGTAAGCGTCCTTCTATGGATGAAAATTGCCATCCATAATATGCCTTAGCTTTAACAATTTTTGCGAAACTCCCCTCACCTTTTATAACGCTGCGCCAGTTTATTGGCAGCCCGACTTAACAGCGGTTCCAGCGCCACGGCCAGCAACATTTTCAGTGGTCGGCGAGCAACTGATTTTATCGCCCAGCCAGCTACACCCGCCGGGCCATAGCGCAGTGCGGTAAGAAGTACCAGCTTGCCTGCTAATTTGAAACCAGGCTTCACCTTTTGCCCGGCCTGTTGCCAGCGAATATTCATAACTTTCCTCACAGTTGACGGAAACGGCTACGTAACGTGAAAGTATCGGAAGTGACATAACGTTCCATCTCGCGTAAACGCGTTTCACTTGCCGCCAGTTCACGGTCGACTTCATCCAGCAATTCACTGCTGGAAGGTAGCTGCTCACCAAAGGCCATGTTGTCCGGCATTGGATCAAGCGCAAATGACAAAATGATGTAAGCAACCAGGGTAAACAGCGCCAGACCGAAGAAAATCGACAGCACCACCAGAATACGCACCAGTTTTACCGGTACATCAAAATAGTTGGCAATCCCGGCGCAAACGCCGCGTACCATGCCCTGCTGCGGAATACGCCATAATTTTTTATTGAGATTAATGCCCGCCATTAGCGATCCCTCCAGTTCGGATGTTCTGCATCAAGAATAGATTCCAGCGCCTGAATACGTTCGCGCATCCGTTTTGCTTCATCAGCCAGTTGCGCTAATCGCTGCTGCTCACTTTGCGACAATTCACTGCGACCAGAACGATTGCTGTAATGCAGCCATAACCAGATCGGTAAAACAAACAGCACAAAAATGGTTAACGGAATAGCCAGAAATAGCGCGCTCATAAGGACTCCTTAGACGATGAGCGGCGGCGCGTTCGGACGCCGCCTGGATGTTATTATTGATTGTCTTGCTTCATTTTGGCTTTTAATTGTGCCAGTTGCTCGCTGATTGCATCATCGGCTTTCAGTTCGGCAAACTGATCGTCCAGCGATTTTTGTTTACCGAAGCTGTGGCTTTCTGCTTCCGCTTCCATCTGGTCAATTCGACGTTCGAAAGATTCGAAACGAGCCATTGCTTCATCCAGTTTGCCACTGTCCAGCTGACGACGCACATCGCGCGACGAGTTTGCCGCCTGATGGCGTAACATCAATGCCTGCTGGCGAGCGCGTGTTTCGCTCAATTTGTTTTCCAGCTCGCCGATCTCTTTCTTCATGCGTGCCAGCGTATCGTCCACCAGCGTCACTTCATGTTCCAGGCTCTTAATCAGATCGGTCAGTTTCTGTTTTTCAATTAACGCCGCACGCGCCAGATCCTCTCTCTCTTTCAGCAGCGCCAGTTCGGCTTTTTCCTGCCATTCAACTTCACGCGCCGACGCTTGTTCAATACGGCGAGTCAGCTGTTTCTTTTCTGCCAGCGCACGCGCCGAAGTAGAACGCACTTCAACCAATGTATCTTCCATCTCCTGGATCATCAGACGCACCAGTTTCTGTGGATCTTCCGCTTTCTCTAACAGAGCGTTGATGTTGGCATTCACGATGTCGGCAAAGCGAGAAAAAATACCCATAATGTTGTCCTCTTGATTTCTGCGTTCAGGATTGTCCTGCTGAACTATTAATACAATTTGCGTGCCAATTTTTTATCTTTTTGATTTATAAAGATCTGATTGAAGAATCAACAGCAACATGCCAGGATGAGTTAGCGAATTACACTAACAAGTGGCGAATTTCATCATGGCAGAATACAAAGATAATTTACTCGGTGAGGCGAACAGCTTTCTCGAAGTGCTGGAACAGGTTTCGCATCTCGCACCGCTGGACAAACCGGTGCTCATCATCGGCGAGCGCGGCACAGGTAAAGAGCTGATTGCCAGCCGTCTGCATTATCTCTCCTCCCGTTGGCAGGGGCCGTTTATTTCCCTTAACTGCGCGGCGTTAAATGAAAATCTGCTGGATTCCGAACTGTTTGGTCACGAAGCGGGCGCGTTTACCGGTGCGCAAAAACGTCATCCAGGGAGATTTGAACGTGCCGACGGCGGTACGCTATTTCTTGATGAACTCGCTACGGCACCGATGATGGTGCAGGAGAAATTATTGCGCGTGATTGAGTACGGTGAACTGGAGCGCGTTGGCGGCAGCCAGCCATTGCAGGTGAATGTGCGGTTGGTATGCGCGACGAATGCCGATCTCCCGGCGATGGTCAATGAAGGTACTTTTCGCGCTGACCTGCTCGACCGGCTGGCTTTCGATGTAGTGCAACTGCCGCCCCTGCGCGAGCGCGAAAGCGACATTATGCTGATGGCAGAACACTTTGCCATTCAGATGTGTCGGGAAATCAAGCTGCCTCTGTTCCCGGGGTTTACGGAGCGCGCCAGAGAAACATTGCTGAATTATCGCTGGCCGGGAAATATTCGTGAATTGAAAAACGTGGTGGAACGTTCGGTGTATCGCCACGGCACCAGCGATTATCCGCTTGATGACATTATTATTGATCCCTTTAAACGGCGTCCGCCTGAAGACGCTATCGCCGTTTCAGAAACCACCTCGCTTCCAACGCTGCCGCTGGATTTACGTGAGTTTCAGATGCAGCAGGAAAAAGAGTTGCTGCAACTCAGTTTGCAACAAGGGAAATATAACCAGAAGCGCGCGGCTGAATTACTTGGGTTAACCTATCATCAGTTCCGCGCGTTGTTGAAAAAGCACCAGATTTAGCGAAGTTGGGCAATACAACTTGCCGGATGCGGCGTGAACGCCTTATCCGGCATACATAATCAATACGTTGTTTGCAGGCCTGATAAGCGCAGCGCATCAGACATTATTGCGTTGGGCTATTAATCGCTCAGCGCATCCTGCAAAATTTTCATTGCCTCATCGAATTGCGCATCCGGGATGGTCAGCGGATACAGGAAGCGAATCACGTTGCCGTATGCGCCACAGGTCAGCAGGAGCAGCCCCTGCGCCAGCGCGCGTTGCTGGATTTTCTGTGCAATCGCCGCTGACGGCTCGCCCGTTTGCGGATCGTTAAACTCTACCGCAATCATAGACCCCAGACCGCGTACTGCCGCGATGGCCGGAACGCTTTCTTTGGCAACAATCAGCGTGTTTGTCAGACGCTGGCCCAGTTTATTCGCGCGTTCGCAGAGTGATTCTTTGTCGATAATGTTGAGCACAGCATGCGCGGCGGCTACTGCCAGCGGGTTACCGGCGTAGGTGCCGCCAAGCCCGCCCGGCGCGGGCGCGTCCATAATATTCGCGTTACCGACCACGCCCGAAAGCGGCATCCCGCCCGCCAGGCTTTTCGCCATCGTCATTAAGTCCGGCTTATCGGCGTAATGATCCATGGCAAACATTTTACCGGTACGCGCAAAGCCGCTTTGCACTTCATCGGCAATCATCACAATGCCGTGCTCGTCGCACAGGCGGCGAATGGCGGCAACCAGCTCTTTTGGTGCAACGTTGAAACCGCCTTCACCCTGCACCGGTTCGAAAATAATCGCCGCCACCTGCTTCGCTTCAATGTCCGATTTAAACAAGCGTTCGATGGCGTCGAGGGAGTCCTGCGTTGAAACGCCATGTAAATCTGACGGATAAGGTACGTGATACACCGAACCGGGGAACGGGCCGAAGCCGATTTTGTACGGCGCGACCTTTCCGGTCAGCGCCATGGTCATATATGTACGACCGTGGAAGCCGCCGCTAAACGCAATCACGCCAGGGCGTCCGGTATGGGCGCGGGCGATTTTCACCGCGTTCTCAACCGCTTCCGCACCGGTGGTGAAGAACGCAGTTTTAGCCTGCCCGCTCACCGGGGCAAGGGCGTTAATTTTCTCCGCCAGCGTGACGTAGCTTTCGTACGGCACAATCTGATACGCCGTGTGGGTAAACTGTTGCAATTGCTGCTCCACCGCCGCGACCAGATCAGGGTGGCGATGCCCGGTATTCAGCACCGCAATGCCTGCGGCGAAATCGATGTATTCGTTGCCCTCTACGTCCTTCAGCGTAGCGTTTTCTGCCGACTGGGCGAAGAAGTTACACATCACGCCAACCCCGCGAGGGGTAGCAGAAAGACGACGCTGATGGAATTCATTGTTGCTCATGTTTCACACCTTTTGACTCTTCACTGTTAATCGGAAATTAAACGCCCAGACGATCGCGCAGGCTGTAATAAGCCGCGCCCATCGCGGTAAACGGAACGCGCAGCGTGCGCCCGCCGGGGAACGGGTAATGCGGCAGATTGGCGAAGGCGTCGAAACGCTCGGCGTCACCGCGCAGCAGTTCAGCAATCAAACGCCCGGCGAGGTGGGTACAGGTGACGCCGTGGCCGCTGTAGCCCTGCATGTAGTAGATGTTGGTATCGAGGCGACCGAACTGCGGCATGCGCGACAAGGTCAGCAGGAAGTTGCCCGTCCAGCGGTAATCAATTTTCACGCCCTTCAGCTGCGGGAAGGTTTTCAGCAGTTTCGGCACCACAAGGCGCTCAACGTCATCCGGGTCGCGCGCGCCGTAGACCACGCCGCCGCCGTACAGCAGGCGGTTATCGGCGGTAAGACGGTAGTAATCAAGCAGATAGTTACAGTCTTCAACGCAGTAGTTTTTCGGGATCAGCGAACGGGCTAAATCTTCCGACAGCCGCTCGGTGGTGATCACCTGCGTGCCGCACGGCATGCTGCGTTTCGCTAGTTCCGGCTCTACTTTATCGCCCAGATACGCATTCCCGGCGACAATCACATACTTCGCCGTCACCTGACCATTGGCAGTCCGCACCACGGCTGGCGTGGTGTGCTGGATCTGCGTCACGGCGGAAAGCTCATACACGCGCCCTCCGTTCAGGCGGATGGCATCGGCTTCACCAATGGCGAGGTTTAGCGGGTGAATATGCCCACCGCTGTGATCCAGCAGCGCACCAGTGTAGCGATCGCTGGCGACCTCGCGGCGAATAGCGTTGGCGTCCAGCAGCTCCAGCTGTTTATTGCCGTAGCGTTCCCAGTTCTCTTTCTGCTCTTCGAGTGTGGCGAGTTGTTTATCATTCATCGCCACAAACAGGCCGCCGGGGCGATAGTCGCAGTCAATCTGATAACGTTTGATACGTTCTCGGATGATCTCGCCACCCTCGAACATCATGCTGCCGAGCATACGGGCGGTATCCATGCCGTAGCTTTTTTCGATCACGTCGATGTCGCGGCTGTAGGAGTTCACAAGCTGCCCGCCATTGCGTCCGCTTGCGCCGAAGCCGATGCGTGAGGCTTCAAGAACCACCACGTCAAAGCCCGCTTCCGCCAGATGCAGCGCGGAGGAAAGCCCGGTATAGCCGCCGCCAACCACGCAAACATCGCAGGAAATCGACTCATTCAGTGTGTCGAATGGCGCGTATTTATTCGCACTGGCGGCGTAATAACTGCTGGTATGTTCGGTCATTTCAGGCCTCCAGGCTTATCCAGATAGTTTTCAGTTCAGTGAATTTTTCAAGGGCGTGCAGGGATTTGTCGCGACCGTTGCCGCTCTGCTTATAGCCGCCAAACGGCACGGTCATATCGCCGTCGTTGTAGTTATTGACAAAGACGGAACCGGCTTTCAGGCGACGGCTCATGCGGTGCGCGCGGGAGAGGTCGCGCGTCCATACCGCCGCGCCGAGGCCGTACTGGCTGTCGTTAGCAAGCTGAAGCGCCTGATCTTCTGATGTGAAACGCGTGACCACCAACACCGGGCCGAAAATCTCTTCGCGGCTTAAGGACGCATTCGGGTCTACGTCTACAAAGATCGTCGGGCCGATGGCGGCAGCCAGCTCGGCGTTACGGCCATCCAGCAGCAGTTGCCCTTTGCCTTCGCCTTCACGAATAAAGCTATGCACCGAGTCGGCGTGGGCGCAGTCGATTAAGGTGCCCATGGTGGTTGCGGGATCAAGTGGATGGCCCGGCTGCCAGTTTTGCGCCTGCTGTTTTAACAGGGCTAAGAATTCATCGGCGATGCTCTCTTCCAGCAACAAACGCGTTCCGGCGATGCATACCTGGCCCTGGTTGTAGAAAATGCCTGCGGCGGTGGCGCTTGCCGCCTGTTGCAAATTCGGGCAGTCGGCGAAAACGATGTTGGCGCTTTTGCCGCCCGCCTCCAGCCAGACGCGTTTCATGTTGCTGTCGCCCGCGTCCTTCAGCAGCTGTTTCCCGGTGCGGGTTGAGCCAGTAAAGGCAATGGCATCGATATCGTTATGGCGCGAAAGCGCCTGCCCGGCTTCATGACCAAAACCCGTCACCACGTTCAACACACCATCCGGCAGCCCCGCTTCTTTCGCCAGCCCCGCGAGACGAATCGCACTGAGCGGTGATTTTTCAGACGGTTTTAGGATCACGCTGTTTCCCGCCGCCAGCGCCGGGCCGAGTTTCCAGCAAGTCAGCAGCAGCGGGAAGTTCCACGGCACGATGGCGGCAATCACGCCGACCGGTTCACGCACGATCATCGCCAGCTCATGGCTACTGGTGGTCGCCACTTCGCCATACACTTTGTCGATAGCCTCGGCGTACCAGCGAATGGCGCGCGCCGCGCCGGGAATATCATCACGCAGGCTGTGACGAATCGGTTTGCCGGTGTCAAGCGTTTCCAGCAGCGCCAGTTCTTCAGCGTTAGCTTCCATTAAATCGGCGAGTTTATTCAGCACCGCTTTACGCTTAGCCGGAGAAGAGAGTGACCAGTCGCCACGTTCAAACACGCCGCGTGCTGCGCTCACCGCACGGTCAATATCGACGCTCTTGCCGCGGGCAATATTCGCCAGCGGTGCCTGGGTGACCGGATCAACGGTTTCAAAAGTTTCATTTTCCGCCGCAGCAGTATATTCACCGTTAATAAATAAGCGGGTTTCAATGGCGAGACTTAACGCTTTATCCTGCCAGTAAGCCAGATGATGAAAATTCATTATGACTCCTGTTTCACGTCTATCAGATATATGCAGTTTGTGAACGTCAGGGCGCAGAGATCCCCGGGCCGCATGCCCGTTTATTTCTGGCGACATTCTTTATGGATTGCCGGGCGCATTGCGCTTACCCGGCTTACAGAACAAAAAGATTAAAACGTGGTGGGCGTATGGGCGCTGATAATTCGGCAAATACCTGCCGACGTATTACTGAAACTGTGCGGGATGCCGGTATTAATGGCATAACTTTGCCCCGCGACGAGGTGGTAATCCTGACCATTAATCGTCAGAACAATTTCACCTTCCAGTACAGTGCCTATTTCCTCACCCTGATGCTTAATTCTTTCCCCAGTGGTTGTGCCCGGCTGGTAAGTTTCAAAGATCATCGCCAGCGTGCGATTCGGGTTACCGTTATGAACCAGCTTCATTGACACACCCTGACTGCCCATCTCAATTAAGTCGTCCTGATTAATGACGACCTGCGGCTCATCAGGTTTTTCCGGCTCGGAAAAGAATTCCGAGAGTGACAGACCATACACCTTCAGCAGCTTTTGCAGCGTACTGATGGCAGGGCTGACTTTATCTTGTTCTATCGTACTGATAGCACTGTGAGTCAGCCCGGAGAGTTCGGCGGCACGACGTTGTGAAAGCCCCTGCTGCTGGCGGATTTCCGACAAGCGTTTTCCTGGCGCCAGTCCCTCATCACTCATATTTGCATTTCCTTAAACTGTAGTGGTCAGAGTCGCTGTTTTTCAGCGATATGGTGCTGACAAGCGGTGATAAAGCCCTCGAACAATATACGCGAAAGCGCGTACTCGCTACTGTTCCATTCCGGGTGCCACTGTACGCCCAGCGCAAAAGGATGATTGATGACGCTAACCGCCTCAACTAAGCCATCCGGCGAGCGAGCTTCAACACGCAACCGTGGGCTAACGACCTTCGCCCCTTGTCCATGCAGAGAGTTTACCCAAAAGTTGCTACATTCAGGTAACAACGCAGACAGTAATCCCCCCTCTTCAACCAAAACTTCATGCGACGGCGCATATTGCTGCTCCACCGGCAGTTCGGGATCTTCCCGATGTTCCAGCAATTCAGGCTGTTCGCACAGCTTGCGATGCAACGAACCACCGGTTGCCACCACCAGTTCCTGTAAACCCCGGCAGATGGCGAAAATGGGGATGCGCCTTTCGAGTGCGGCATTAATTAACGCCATGCTCAGAAGATCACGCCCGGGATCGGCGTCAGGCTCATCGCCGTTTTCACCATATAGGTGCGGCTGCACATTGCTGGGACTACCAGGAAGATAAATACCATCGAGTTTCGGCAAAAGTTGTTCAAGTAACGACGGTTCCGCCAGCGCATGTGGTAGCGCAATTGGCAAGCCGCCTGCGTGGATGATGGCATTCAGGTACTTTTCTTGCAGAGTCTGGGTCGCATGACCCTTAAGCCTGTTCCTGCACATTACGACACCGATAACCGGATTGTTCATTATATTTTCCATGCTCAATCTCACAAAGTGGACTAAATTATCGCCATTACTGCGCTTTAAATGACCTTTATGTTCAATATTTTTTCAATCTAGCAGTGGGTTTTCATTTTTGCAAACTCAATTTAACATTTGACAAACATTTAGTTTGCATACAGATTCGAATAGTGGTCATTATATTTTACGCTTTGATAACGAGCGGAAAACAAACCAAAGGCGAAGAATCATGGAAACCAATATCGTTGAAGTAGAGAACTTTGTTCAGCAGTCAGAAGAGAGGCGGGGTAGCGCCTTTACGCAGGAAGTGAAACGCTACCTGGAGCGCTACCCGAATACACAATATGTTGATGTTTTACTTACCGATTTAAATGGTTGCTTCCGTGGAAAGCGTATTCCTGTTTCAAGCCTGAAGAAGCTCGAGAAAGGGTGTTATTTCCCGGCCTCGGTATTTGCAATGGATATTCTGGGCAACGTAGTAGAAGAAGCAGGTCTGGGTCAGGAAATGGGCGAGCCGGATCGTACCTGTGTTCCTGTTCTCGGTTCCTTAACTCCTTCTGCCGCCGATCCAGAGTTTATCGGTCAGATGCTTCTGACCATGGTCGATGAAGATGGCGCTCCCTTTGACGTTGAGCCGCGGAACGTTCTTAACCGCCTGTGGCAGCAGCTGCGCCAGCGCGGATTGTTCCCTGTCGTAGCGGTAGAGCTGGAGTTCTATTTACTGGATCGCCAGCGCGACGCTGAAGGGTATCTGCAACCGCCCTGCGCGCCCGGCACCGATGACCGCAATACACAAAGCCAGGTTTACTCCGTTGATAACCTCAACCACTTCGCCGACGTGCTCAATGATATTGATGAGCTGGCGCAGTTACAGCTGATTCCGGCAGATGGCGCGGTCGCCGAGGCCTCGCCAGGTCAGTTTGAAATCAATCTTTACCATACCGATAACGTGCTGGAAGCTTGCGATGATGCGCTGGCACTAAAACGCCTGGTGCGTCTGATGGCAGAAAAGCATAAGATGCACGCCACTTTTATGGCGAAGCCGTATGAAGAGCACGCGGGCAGCGGGATGCATATCCATATCAGTATGCAAAATAATCGTGGCGAGAACGTGCTTTCTGACGCGGAAGGCGAAGATTCGCCGCTGCTGAAAAAGATGCTCGCCGGGATGATTGACCTGATGCCGTCATCAATGGCGTTGCTGGCACCAAACGTGAACTCGTATCGCCGCTTCCAGCCGGGAATGTATGTGCCGACGCAGGCGTCGTGGGGCCATAACAACCGCACCGTTGCCCTGCGTATTCCCTGCGGCGATCGCCATAATCACCGCGTGGAATATCGCGTGGCGGGTGCCGATGCCAACCCGTATCTGGTGATGGCGGCGATTTTTGCCGGTATTTTGCATGGCCTTGATAACGAACTGCCATTACAGGAAGAAGTCGAAGGTAACGGGCTGGAACAGGAAGGCTTACCCTTCCCGATTCGCCAGAGCGATGCCCTGGGTGAGTTTATCGAGAATGATCACCTGCGCCGCTATTTAGGCGAACGGTTTTGCCATGTCTATCACGCCTGTAAAAATGATGAGCTGTTGCAGTTTGAGCGCCTCATCACAGAAACAGAAATTGAGTGGATGTTGAAAAACGCGTAATACCCCTTGCGGGGTTGTTTCATCGGCCTGAGCGGAGCCAGGCCTGACATTTGCTGGTAATCCAGACATTTTCCGGATGTCGCGTTATGGAGCGCAGGCGGCAACGGGCTTCCGTTAACGATTAAGACTGTGACGAGGAAATGAGATGATGCCGATGATTAAATCCCCGCATGGCGAGGGAGGCTGCGTATGCGCCCCTCCTGCGACTGACTGGACTCCGCCCCCTTTGCTTCCCTTGCTAAACAGGTTTGATTTCAGGTCGACACGACCGCAAACCTTATTACGCAGGGGAGGCAGCAACTATGGCTATTAATTCACCACTGACTATTGCTGCGCAATCTGGCAAAACCCGTCTGCGAAAATCACTGAAATTGTGGCAGGTGGTGATGATGGGTCTGGCCTATCTCACGCCGATGACCGTATTTGATACTTTTGGTATTGTCTCCGGCATTAGCGACGGTCACGTTCCGGCGTCCTATTTGCTGGCGCTGGCGGGCGTGCTGTTTACCGCTATCAGCTACGGCAAACTGGTTCGCCAGTTTCCGGAGGCCGGTTCGGCCTATACCTACGCGCAAAAGTCGATTAACCCGCACGTCGGATTTATGGTCGGCTGGTCATCACTGCTGGATTATCTCTTTTTGCCAATGATCAACGTTTTGTTGGCGAAAATCTATCTCTCCGCCCTCTTCCCGGAAGTGCCGCCGTGGGTGTGGGTGGTAACCTTCGTCGCCATTTTAACCGCCGCGAATCTGAAGAGCGTCAACCTGGTCGCTAACTTCAATACCCTGTTTGTACTGGTGCAAATCTCCATCATGGTGGTGTTTATCTTCCTGGTGGTTCAGGGACTGCATAAAGGAGAAGGCGTTGGCACCGTCTGGTCACTTCAGCCGTTTATCAGCGAGAACGCGCACCTGATCCCGATTATTACCGGGGCGACGATTGTCTGTTTCTCCTTCCTCGGTTTCGATGCGGTGACCACGCTTTCGGAAGAGACGCCGGACGCCGCACGCGTGATCCCGAAAGCCATCTTCCTGACGGCGGTATACGGCGGCGTTATCTTTATCGCTGCGTCGTTCTTTATGCAGCTGTTCTTTCCCGATATCAGCCGCTTTAAAGACCCGGACGCCGCACTGCCTGAAATTGCGCTGTACGTCGGCGGCAAGCTCTTCCAGTCGATTTTCCTCTGCACCACGTTTGTGAACACGTTAGCGTCTGGCCTGGCGTCGCACGCCAGCGTGTCGCGTCTGCTGTATGTGATGGGGCGTGACAATGTGTTTCCGGAGCGCGTGTTTGGCTATGTGCACCCAAAATGGCGGACTCCGGCACTGAACGTCATTATGGTCGGGATTGTTGCGCTGTCGGCGCTGTTCTTTGATTTAGTCACCGCGACAGCATTGATTAACTTCGGTGCTCTGGTGGCGTTTACCTTCGTTAACCTGTCGGTGTTTAATCATTTCTGGCGGCGTAAAGGAATGAATAAAAGCTGGAAGGATCACTTTCACTATTTGCTGATGCCGCTGGTTGGCGCGCTGACGGTGGGTGTGCTGTGGGTTAACCTCGAGTCAACGTCACTGACACTCGGTCTGGTATGGGCTTCGTTAGGCGGCGCATATTTGTGGTATCTGATCCGCCGCTATCGCAAAGTGCCGTTGTATGATGGTGACAGAACGCCGGTGAGCGAAACGTAATAGTCGGATGCGCGGCGCATTATCCTGCCTGAGGGTAATGCGCCGCGCCATTAACTATAAAAAGATGTATGACCCGGATCACGAGTGCTATCATCCGCCCTTATGCTTAGCGCATTAACCCCAGGGGCAAATAATGAACCACGATATCCCGCTAAAATATTTTGATATTGCCGATGAGTACGCGACCGAATGCGCAGAGCCTGTCGCCGACGCTGAACGCACACCGCTGGCCCACTACTTCCAGTTACTGCTCACCCGTTTGATGAACAATGAAGAGATCAGCGAAGAAGCCCAACATGAAATGGCTGCTGAAGCGGGGATTAATCCCGTACGCATTGATGAGATCGCAGAGTTTTTGAATCAATGGGGTAATGAGTAATTATTTCATTGCAGACGCTCGGTCAGTATCGTTGCCCGGATAAAGCGTTCACGCCGCATCCGGCTAAAAATGACACGCACTGCAGCGTGCTTTAATGGGTTTCTCACGATCGTACCGCTCTGCTCCTCGCTAAGTTGTTCTGTGAGTTATAGTTATAGAGAAATCACGGGTACGAATGTTGAACAGATGGCGACGTCACCTGTTCAACGACCAACCACACGGCCCTCATTACGACCCCTGAACACAAACGGTAATGGCAAATGTCATTAAATATTAGTAAGATAGCCTCTTTACATAAAATCCCTTAATATTATGCGCCAGGTATTATCGTCTCTTTTGGTGATTGCTGGACTTGTGAGTGGTCAGGCAATCGCCGCGCCTGAATCCCCCCCGCATGCAGATATCCGCGACAGCGGTTTTGTCTATTGCGTCAGCGGGCAAGTCAACACCTTTAACCCATCCAAAGCGAGCAGTGGGTTAATTGTCGATACCCTTGCCGCCCAGTTTTATGATCGACTGCTGGATGTCGATCCCTATACCTATCGCCTGATGCCGGAACTTGCCGAAAGCTGGGAAGTTCTCGATAACGGCGCGACCTATCGCTTCCACCTGCGTCGCGATGTTCCGTTTCAAAAAACCGACTGGTTTACTCCCACTCGTAAAATGAATGCCGACGATGTGGTGTTTACCTTCCAGCGAATTTTTGACCGCAACAACCCGTGGCATAACGTCAACGGCAGCAACTTCCCCTACTTCGACAGCCTGCAATTTGCCGATAACGTGAAAAGCGTCCGCAAACTGGATAATCATACGGTTGAGTTCCGACTCGCCCAGCCGGATGCTTCTTTTTTGTGGCACCTGGCGACCCATTATGCATCGGTCATGTCGGCAGAATATGCCCGGAAGTTAGAGAAAGAAGATCGTCAGGAACAACTCGACCGTCAGCCGGTCGGCACTGGACCGTATCAGTTGTCGGAATACCGCGCCGGGCAATTTATTCGCCTACAACGTCATGATGACTTCTGGCGCGGCAAACCGTTAATGCCGCAGGTGGTGGTGGATTTAGGCTCCGGCGGTACCGGACGTCTGTCGAAACTCCTGACCGGAGAGTGCGACGTTCTGGCCTGGCCTGCTGCCAGTCAGCTATCCATTTTGCGTGACGACCCACGCTTGCGTTTAACGCTGCGTCCAGGGATGAATGTCGCCTATCTGGCATTTAACACCGCTAAACCGCCGCTAAATAATCCCGCTGTCCGCCATGCGCTGGCACTGGCGATCAATAACCAGCGTCTGATGCAATCCATCTATTATGGTACGGCTGAAACGGCGGCCTCTATTTTACCGCGAGCCTCGTGGGCCTATGACAACGAGGCTAAAATTACTGAATACAATCCGGCAAAATCGCGCGAACAGTTGAAGGCGTTGGGGCTGGAAAACTTAACGCTGAAACTGTGGGTGCCCACACGTTCGCAGGCGTGGAACCCCAGTCCACTGAAAACCGCCGAACTGATTCAGGCGGATATGGCACAGGTTGGCGTAAAAGTGGTGATTGTGCCGGTAGAAGGTCGTTTTCAGGAGGCGCGGTTGATGGATATGAGCCATGACCTGACGTTATCCGGTTGGGCGACGGACAGTAACGACCCGGACAGTTTCTTCCGTCCGTTACTGAGCTGCGCGGCAATTCATTCGCAGACCAACCTCGCCCACTGGTGCGATCCGAAATTCGACAGCGTATTGCGTAAGGCGCTCTCCTCGCAGCAACTGGCGGCGCGCATCGAAGCCTATGACGAAGCGCAGAGTATTCTGGCGCAGGAATTGCCCATTTTGCCGCTGGCGTCGTCATTGCGTTTGCAGGCCTATCGGTACGATATCAAAGGTCTGGTACTTAGCCCGTTTGGTAACGCCTCCTTTGCTGGGGTGTATCGCGAGAAACAGGATGAGGTGAAAAAACCATGATTATCTTCACCTTACGCCGCATTTTGTTATTGATTGTCACCTTGTTCCTGCTGACCTTCGTTGGCTTCAGCTTGAGCTATTTCACTCCACACGCGCCGTTACAAGGCGCGTCACTGTGGAATGCCTGGGTGTTCTGGTTTAATGGCCTGATCCACTGGGATTTTGGTGTTTCCAGCATTAACGGTCAACCGATTGCCGAACAGTTAAAAGAGGTCTTCCCGGCGACGATGGAACTGTGCATCCTCGCCTTCGGTTTTGCGCTGATTGTTGGCATCCCCGTGGGGATGATTGCCGGGATTACGCGCCATAAGTGGCAGGATAACTTGATCAACGCCATCGCCTTACTGGGCTTTTCAATCCCGGTGTTCTGGCTGGCGCTTCTGTTGACGCTGTTTTGTTCACTCACGCTAGGTTGGTTGCCCGTTTCAGGGCGTTTCGATCTGCTCTACGAAGTGAAACCGATTACCGGTTTTGCGTTGATTGATGCCTGGCTTTCGGACTCACCATGGCGGGATGAAATGGTCATGAGCGCAATCCGCCATATGATATTGCCCGTGATCACCCTGTCGGTTGCGCCAACAACTGAAGTGATCCGACTGATGCGTATCAGCACTATCGAAGTGTATGACCAGAACTATGTTAAAGCAGCGGCGACCCGCGGTTTGTCGCGCTTTACTATTTTGCGTCGCCACGTTCTGCATAACGCGTTACCTCCGGTTATTCCTCGCCTGGGCTTACAGTTTTCTACCATGCTGACGCTGGCGATGATCACCGAAATGGTTTTTAGCTGGCCGGGTTTAGGCCGCTGGTTAATTAACGCCATCCGCCAGCAGGATTACGCAGCCATTTCCGCCGGAGTGATGGTGTGTGGTTCACTGGTCATTATTGTTAACGTGATTTCTGATATTTTGGGTGCCATGGCTAACCCTCTGAAACATAAGGAATGGTATGCCTTACGATAGCGTATACAGCGAAAAGCGCCCGCCGGGCACGCTGCGTACCGCCTGGCGCAAATTTTATAGTGACGCCTCTGCGATGGTCGGCCTGTACGGCTGCGCGGGGCTGGCTGTACTGTGTATTTTTGGCGGCTGGTTTGCGCCTTACGGCATCGATCAGCAATTTCTCGGTTATCAATTATTGCCGCCGTCATGGTCGCGCTATGGCGAAGTTTCTTTCTTCCTTGGGACTGACGACCTCGGACGCGATGTTTTAAGCCGTTTACTGAGCGGAGCTGCGCCAACCGTAGGCGGCGCATTTGTGGTGACGCTTGCCGCGACGATCTGCGGCCTGATACTGGGCACCTTCGCCGGGGCGACGCACGGCCTACGCTCAGCGGTGCTTAACCATATTCTGGATACCTTACTGGCGATCCCTTCCCTGCTGCTGGCAATTATCGTTGTAGCGTTTGCCGGACCGAGTTTGTCTCACGCCATGTTTGCCGTCTGGCTGGCGCTACTGCCGCGTATGGTACGTTCGATTTACAGCATGGTGCATGACGAACTGGAAAAAGAGTACGTCATCGCCGCCCGTCTGGATGGCGCATCAACGCTGAATATTCTCTGGTTTGCTGTGATGCCAAACATCACCGCCGGGCTGGTCACCGAGATCACCCGCGCACTGTCGATGGCAATTCTCGATATCGCCGCGCTGGGCTTTCTCGATCTCGGCGCGCAACTCCCCTCGCCTGAATGGGGAGCGATGCTCGGTGATGCGCTGGAACTGATTTATGTCGCCCCGTGGACTGTCATGCTGCCAGGTGCGGCAATTATGATTAGCGTGCTGTTGATTAACCTCCTTGGCGACGGTGTCCGTCGTGCAATTATTGCGGGGGTGGAATAATGCCATTACTCGATATTCGTAACCTGACCATTGAATTTAAAACCGGTGATGAGTGGGTTAAAGCCGTCGACCGCGTAAGTATGACCTTAACCGAAGGTGAAATCCGCGGTCTTGTTGGTGAATCCGGTTCCGGCAAAAGTTTGATTGCGAAAGCGATTTGTGGGGTGAATAAAGATAACTGGCGTGTTACTGCTGACCGTATGCGTTTTGATGATATCGATTTGCTGCGTCTCTCCGCACGCGAACGGCGCAAGCTGGTTGGTCACAACGTGTCGATGATTTTCCAGGAACCGCAGTCGTGTCTTGACCCTTCAGAACGTGTGGGTCGCCAGTTGATGCAAAACATCCCAGCCTGGACCTATAAAGGCCGTTGGTGGCAGCGTTTTGGCTGGCGCAAACGCCGTGCCATTGAACTGCTGCACCGCGTGGGGATTAAAGATCACAAAGATGCGATGCGCAGTTTTCCCTATGAGTTGACCGAAGGTGAATGTCAGAAAGTGATGATAGCCATTGCACTGGCGAATCAACCGCGTCTGCTGATTGCTGACGAACCGACAAACTCAATGGAGCCAACAACCCAGGCGCAAATCTTTCGCCTGCTGACGCGTCTCAACCAAAACAGCAATACCACTATTTTGCTTATCAGCCATGACTTACAAATGCTTAGCCAATGGGCGGATAAAATTAACGTGCTTTACTGCGGTCAAACGGTGGAAACCGCGCCAAGTAAGGAGTTGGTGACAATGCCACATCATCCTTATACCCAGGCGCTGATCCGCGCGATACCAGACTTCGGCAGCGCGATGCCGCATAAAAGTCGCCTCAATACGCTGCCCGGCGCTATCCCACTGCTGGAACAGTTACCGATTGGGTGTCGTCTGGGGCCGCGTTGCCCGTATGCACAACGAGAATGCATTGTGACGCCACGTTTGACGGGGGCGAAAAATCATCTCTATGCCTGTCATTTCCCGCTGAACATGGAGAAAGAGTGAGATGATCGAAACGTTGCTTGAAGTGCGTAATTTAAGTAAAACGTTCCGCTACCGGACCGGCTGGTTTCGTCGTCAGACCGTAGAAGCGGTAAAACCCTTGAGCTTTACGCTACGTGAAGGCCAGACACTGGCGATCATTGGCGAGAATGGTTCTGGTAAATCCACGCTGGCAAAAATGCTGGCGGGAATGATAGAACCTACCAGCGGCGAGTTATTGATTGATGATCATCCGCTGCATTTTGGCGATTATTCCTTCCGCAGTCAGCGTATTCGCATGATTTTTCAGGATCCTTCGACCTCGTTGAATCCCCGTCAACGTATCTCGCAAATTCTGGATTTTCCACTGCGTCTGAACACCGATCTGGAACCTGAACAGCGTCGCAAACAGATTATTGAAACGATGCGTATGGTTGGGCTGCTACCGGATCACGTCAGTTACTATCCGCATATGTTGGCACCCGGGCAAAAACAGCGTCTGGGGCTGGCGCGCGCGCTGATATTGCGCCCAAAAGTCATTATTGCCGATGAAGCCCTCGCCTCACTGGATATGTCGATGCGTTCGCAGTTGATTAATCTGATGCTTGAGTTACAGGAAAAACAGGGCATTTCGTATATTTATGTTACCCAGCATATCGGAATGATGAAGCACATTAGCGACCAGGTGCTGGTGATGCATCAGGGCGAGGTTGTCGAGCGAGGCAGCACCGCCGATGTGCTGGCATCGCCGCTGCATGAACTCACCAAACGGCTGATCGCCGGTCATTTTGGCGAGGCATTGACGGCAGATGCGTGGCGTAAGGACCGTTAGTGTTTTGCGCCTCATCCTGACAGGGGCCCCCCTCAGGATGAGGTGTTCATTACTTTTGATTGTCGATTCTGGTGAGAGCAACCAGCAATGCCAGCGTATAACACACCGTAATTGCCAGACTCATTTTTAACAGTGTTTCTCCGCCAATTCCCGACAATGGCGCGGCTATACCGCCGAAGACAAACATGCTCATCCCCATCAACGCAGACGCCGTTCCAGATTCCTGCGTCCCTACTGCACTCATAGCCTCTGCCCCGCCAACAGTGCCGATGCCGCTACAAAATGCGATGGTGAAAAATAATGCCACCAGTGCCGGAATGGGCAATTGTATCCATGCGCATAAGACCGTGAGCATTGCACACAAAATTGCCGCTATCAGGCCACCTCGCAACAATGTCATCGCGTTAATCCGTCGCGCCAGGCGCGAGAAGATCCATGAAGCAATGATAAGTCCGATGCCGTTAAGGCCAAACACCAGGCTAAATTGCATTGGACTAAAGCCAAATTCCTTCTGCAACACGAACGACGAAGAGCCGATATATGCAAACAAACCGGCCAGCATAAAACTTTGAATCAGGCAAAAGCGCATAAAACGGCGGTTCTGCACCACGCTTCGTCCGGTTAATAGCAATGATGAGCCCCTTTTATTTTCTGGCAAGGTCTCATTAATAAATAACAGGCAGCCCAGCAACAGTACGGTGCTAATTTCAGCCATTACCCAGAATAAAGTGCGCCAGTCAAAAGTGCTGACAATGTACCCGCCCAGCACTGGCGACAACACCGGTGCCAGGCCATTCACCGTCATTAACAGCGCAAAAAACTGGGTCAACGTTACTCCCTGATATTTGTCACGAGCAATAGAACGAGAGAGCACCGAACCACCCGCCCCCGCGATCCCTTGAATAAAACGCCAGACCACCAGCCAGTAAATATTGTTCGTTGTCGCGCACAAAATGGAAGAAACAATAAACAATAGCAACGACAAGATTAACGGACGTTTACGCCCTAATTTGTCGCTCAGAGGGCCAAATAACAGTTGTCCGACGCCAAGACCGATCAGCGATGCGGTCAGGGTTAATTGCGTTATGGTCGTGGTTGCCGCCAGTTGCTCAGACATCTCCGGCAAAGCCGGCAAATAAAGATCGGTACACATCGGGCCGATACCGGCTAAAAGACCAAGAATCAATGCCCATGAAAGAGAGACTCTAGCCATATTATTCCTTACTTGAGTGATGACATGCCGCCGCCCAGCGACTGCCAGAGCGTGATTCGGTTTGTAAAATCAGTCAGTTGCAGTGCCAGCAGCGCCTGCTGTGCGCTCCACAAGCTGCGCTGCGCCGTCAACACGGTCAGGTAATCACCAACACCCGCCTGATAGCGACGCAAGCCAACATCGACCGTTTGTTGCTCAGCTTTAACAGACTGGCGCTGTGCATCCAGTTGCTCTTCAAGCGTGGTCCGCCGCGCCAGTGCGTTAGCGACATCTTTAAATGCGCTCTGAACGGTTTTTTCATAGGTGGCACTGAGTCCACGCTTTTGTGCTTCTGCGTAACGAAGCTGCGCCAGATTACTTCCGCCAGTGAACAGCGGTAATGTGACCGATGGCGTAAATGACCAGATCTGCATTCCGTGGCTGAACAACGACGACAATGCGTCACTGCCAACACCAGCGCTGGCAGTCAGCGAAATCGTCGGAAAAAAGTTAGCCCGCGCCGCGCCAATATCGGCATTGGCGCTCTTCAAATTATGTTCCGCTTCCTGGATATCCGGACGACGCAGCAGAACGTCAGATGACACTCCCGCAGGAACCAGACTTATCATCTGTTCCGGCAGGCTTTCCAGTGTTCCCGGTAGCAAATTTTCCTCAAGCGTTGTACCTGCCAGTAAGTTCAGCGCATTTTTATCCTGCATCACTTGTGTCTGATAGCTGGCAACGCTGGCGCGTGCTTGCTGATAAACACTCATCGCCTCACTGACATCTGTCGCTGCCGCAGTGCCAACCTGTTGCTGGCGCTGGATAATTTTCAATGAGTTTTCTGCACTGGCCATCGTTTCTTTTGCCAGGGCCAGGTTGCTGTTATCGGCCGCCAGTGTCAGCCAAGCGGTGCTGATTTCAGCAATCAGCGTTAAACGGGTGTTCTGGGCTGTAAATTCACTGGCAAGCCAGGTTTCTCGCGCCGCCCGAGATAAACTCTGATTACGACCAAACAGATCTAACGTAAAACTGGACACCGTGCCGTCAGCCTCGGCAGTGGTTTCCGTACCATTCGCCAGCGAACGACTGCGGGTCGAACTTAAGGCCGCATTCACCGTCGGGAATAACGACGCATTAGTTTGCCCATAGAGCGCCCGTGCTGAGTCAATATCAGCAATCGCTTTTTGCACATCGCGGTTACTGTTCAGTGCAATAGTCACCACCTGCTGCAATCGGGGATCGTGGATCACCTGCTGCCAGTCATGGCTGATTGCCTTTCCCTGGCCCTGTGCTCCCGGCAAGGTCGCCGGGATTGGGGATTCAGGCGTACTGTAGTGAGGATCGAGCGAGACACATCCCGCACTCAACAACACCAGAAAAATAAGAGAACGACGCAACATAACTTACTCCTGACGGCGCGGTTTACCGGCAAACAAACGTTTCACCAGTATAAAAAACAGAGGAACGAAGAAAATGGCCAGTAATGTAGCGGTCAGCGTGCCGCCAATAATGCCCGTACCAATGGCGATGCGGCTGTTCGCCCCTGCGCCGGTTGCTATCGCCAGCGGCATTACCCCCGCAATAAACGCCAGCGAGGTCATGATGATTGGGCGTAAACGAGTCTGCGCCGCGCGTAATGCCGCACGACTCAAGGAATAGCCCTCTGCAACCGCCGCTTCAGCAAATTCCACAATCAGAATGGCGTTTTTCGACGACAAGCCGATAGTGGTTAATAGCGCCACCTGGAAGTAAACATCGTTGTTTAAATCACGCATCCAGGCCGCCAGCGCCGCGCCAAGAAGCCCCAGAGGGATCACCAGAATGACCGAGAACGGGACTGACCAGCTTTCGTACAGTGCTGCAAGGCAGAGGAAAACCACCAGAATAGAAACTGCATACAGACTCAATGCCTGACCGCTGGCCAGTTTCTCCTGCAATGACAAACCACTCCAGGCCCAGGTTGTTCCCGCAGGAAGACTGTTTGCCAGTTCCTCCATTTTTGTCATTGCATCGCCGGAACTAAAGCCAGTCGCATTTTCCCCCTGAATTTCATAGGCTGCCGAGCCGTTGTAGCGCACCAGTCTTTCCGGTCCATACAGCCAGCGGGTGGTCGCAAAAGCAGAGAATGGTGTCATGGCGTTATCGCTGCCGCGCACAAACCATTTACCTAAGTCTGACGGCGCGGAACGAAATTCGCTGTCGCCCTGAATGTAGACTTTTTTCACACGACCACGGTCAATAAAGTCATTCACATAAGTACCGCCCCACGCACTGGACAGGGTGTCGGTGACATCATTCAAACTCAACCCTAATGACACCGCTTTATTGCTATCAATATCTACCTGCAATTGCGGCATTTGTGGCAAATCATTGGCGCGTACAGAATGTAACTCCGGACTTTGATTCGCTTTTTCTATCAACTGATTACGCATTTGCAGCAGTGTTTCACGATCGGTTCCACCGTTAGCTAACAATTCAAACGTAAAACCATTGCTTTGCCCCAGCCCATCAACGGCTGGCGGCGTCATCGCAAATACCGTGGCATCACGAATTGTGCCCAGCTCTTTGGTTGCCCGTAGGGCGATAGCCTGGGCGGTGTTTTCTGCCCCTTTACGTTGAGACCAGTTTTTCAACGAAACAAACGCCATCCCGGTGTTCTGTCCGCTGCCGCTAAAACTGAAACCATCAACGGTAAAAATAACATCGGTATTTGCTTTCTCATTAATCAGGAACCAGTCAACAATCTGGCGATTCACTTCTGCTGTACGGGCAGCGGTCGCCCCGGCCGGCAGCGTGTACTGCACCATGATTTCGCCCTGGTCTTCAGTGGGTAAGAAACTGCCCGGCAGTTTCCACATCATCAGGGCCATTCCACCACCCAGTACGACATAAAGCCCCATCGTTCGAGCAGCACGGCGCAGGACATAAATTACGCCTCGCTGATATTTATCTTCAGTACGGCGGTAAAAGCGGTTAAATGCGCCGAAAAAGCCTTTTTTATGTGGCGGAACATGCTGGAGGACGGAACCGCACAGGGCGGGAGTCAAGGTCAATGCCACTACCACGGAAAGCAGCATTGCGGAGATAATGGTTATCGAAAACTGACGATAAATTACCCCCGTAGATCCCCCAAAGAAGGCCATAGGCAGGAATACGGCTGATAACACCAGCGCAATGGCAACCAGTGCGCCAGAAATCTCGCCCATTGATTTTTCCGTGGCTTCACGCGCGGGCACCCCTTCGTCACGCATAATGCGTTCGACGTTCTCCACCACCACAATGGCATCGTCCACCAGCAAGCCGATCGCCAGGACCATTGCAAACAACGTCAGGGTATTAATCGAATAGCCAAACAACGCAAGAACGCCGAATGTGCCCAGCAAAACGACGGGGACAGCTAACGCCGGAATCAGTGTGGCACGCAGGTTTTGCAGGAATAAATACATCACGCAAACCACCAATACGATGGCTTCAAACAGCGTCTGAATTACGTCCTCTACAGAGATTTTAATAAATTCAGTGCTGTCTTTCGGGTATGCGATGTCGTATCCCTGCGGCATGTTCCGCTGGAATTCGGCAATCTTATCCTTGACCAGCGTCGCCGTATTCAGCGCATTCGCACCGGGCGAAAGCATTACAGCAACCCCGGCAGACGGGTGACCGTTAAGTTTGCCGATAGCGGTATAATCTTCACTGCCCATCTCAACGCGAGCCACATCTTTTATACGAACAACTGCGCCGTCTGACTGGCTTTTCACGATAATATTTTTGAACTGATCCACCGTCTGCAAGCGAGACTGCGCACGTACCGTTGCGGTCAGTTGCTGAGTATTCGGTGAAGGCAATGCCCCTATTTTCCCGGCAGTAACCTGCACGTTTTGCGCTTCAATAGCACTTTGCACGTCTGAAGGCATTAGCGAGTAAGACGCCAGTTTGGCCGGGTCAAGCCAGATGCGCATAGCGTATTCCGCGCCAAAGACTTGCAGACTCCCCACACCTTCAACACGCGCCAGCGGGTCCTGAACGTTACTAACCAACCAGTCGGCGATATCCGAACTGGTGGCTTTGTCAGTGGTGTCATACACGGCAGCAATCAGCAAAAAGTTGCTTTGTGATTTCTCCACCGTAACACCCGTTTGCTGCACTTCGCTGGGTAGGCGCGACTCCGCCTGCTGAATTTTATTCTGCACCTGAACCTGTGCAGTATCTGGATCGGTACCTTGTTCAAAGGTCACATTAATACTGACCGAACCATCAGAGCTACTGGTTGAGCTGAAATAGAGTAAATTATCAAGCCCAGTGAGTTGTTGCTCGATAACCTGAGTCACGCTGTTCTCCAGCGTTTCGGCAGAAGCACCAGTATAAGTGGCTGAAATTTTAATGGTCGGTGGCGCAACGTCAGGATATTGCGCGACGGGCAATGTGCGAATAGCCAGAATCCCCGCCAACATAATCAAAATGGCGATAACCCAGGCAAAGACCGGGCGGCGAACAAAAAAGCGCGAAAACATCAGGCGTTGCCTCCATTAGCCTGAACTTCAACAGCCTTGACGGTCTGCCCTGAAGTGACTTTGGCAGAACCTTCAACAATCAGTCGGTCGCCGTTGTGCAGGCCGTTCAGCACCAGCCATTTATCACCATACGTTTCTCCCGTTTCGAGCGTTCGCTGCTCTACTTTATTGTCTTTATTCACCACCAGCGCAGTTGCATTGCCTTTAGCATCGCGCGTGACGCCCTGTTGCGGCGCGAGAATAGCGTCTTCCATCACGCCTTCATCGACACGAGCGCGAACAAACATTCCCGGTAATAACTGCTGTTGTGGATTGGGGAAAATCGCCCGTAATGTCACCGAACCGGTAGACTCATCTACAGCGACTTCGGTGAGTTCCAGACGCCCTTTTTCGCTGTAGGTTGTGCCATCTTCCAGAATAAGTGAGACGCTCATGGTGTCACTGTTGGTCGCCAGTGACTGTTTACGCAGACGTAATAAATCGACACTGGAGCGAGTGAGGTCGACATACATTGTATCCAGACCACGAATAGTCGTTAACGCTGTATCTTGCGACGCGGTCACCAGTGCGCCAGGGGTTACCGACGAAATGCCAATGCGCCCTGAAATCGGTGCGGTTACCGTGGTCCAGTCAAGATTAATGCGCGCAGTTTCCAGTGCGGCTTTTTTCGCCTCTACACTGGCTTTATCTTGTGCACAGGTAGACTGAGCATCATCAGCATCCTGTTGTGAAACACCGTTCTCTTTCACCAGTCGGGCATAACGCTGCGCTTTCTGGCAATCGGCTTTTACCAGTGCCTGTGCTTGTTGTAATGCTGCCCGAGCTTCATTCCATGCAGCCTGATAACTGGCCGCATCAATCTGGTAGAGCGGCTGTCCAGCCTTGACCAGATCACCTTCCTTAAATAAGCGTTTCTGGATAATTCCCCCAACCTGCGGACGTACTTCGGCACTGAGCGCAGCACTGGTGCGTCCGGTTAATTCACTGACTACCGAGACCGGTTGAGATTTGACTGTAACAACGCCGACTTCTGTTTCTGACGGGGATGAATTGTTACTTTGCGTATTATCACAACCCGATAAGAGCAGCATTGCCACTACAGATGTTGCTATATACTTCATTATTTTCTCCAGGGTGAGAAATACCCTCCTCATTAAAATTAATGAGGATATGTCAGGGATATTCAGTTATAACGGACCCGCATCGCGAAATGAATTTCGCAATGAAATATGGGGGATTAATATCCCCCGCTATTGGTTAATTCTGTTCTTATTTATTTATCAACATACTAACAATATCCTGATATATTTCCTGCAGATGTTGTGGATCGCTTTTTTGCGGTGTTAAACGACGATAAACCGTACCTTCCATCATGGTAGCAAACACTTCAACGCAGCAACGAATGTGCTCGTCGCTAAGATGGGGATGCATTCTTTTCATATGTGCACAACCGTTAGCGAACATTCTGGCGTCAGCTTCTTCAAGCATTGCCATAACCCGCGGATTGCGTGTGGCTTCTGCAGCCACTTCCAGCATCAGCGCGTCGTCGTCCTCATTTAAGGATTTACGCAAGGCAAGGACTTCCGGGAAGTGATCGGTACGCGCGTCAATGTCCATTTGGGCAATACGAAAGTCGATGATACGGCGAACCATCTCTTCAATAATGGCGTCTTTGTTGGCGAAGTAACGATATATCTGACCCACGCTAAGCTGAGCTTCGCTGGCAATTTGCGACATACTGGCGGCATGAAATCCGCAGCGACGAAAACACCGACGGGCGGCGTTAATGATTTCATCCTGACGTTGTTTGTGGCGTATCTCCAGCTTGCTGGTCATTTCTGTCTCCTGGCCTATCACTTGGTGAGAATGATCGTTCTCATTTTTGCTGATTATACGTTTCTCCAAAGTAATGGAAAGTATTTTTATCTTATTCATGGTGCATATTCTGATAATGAAGAGATTGTGGAGATTCTGTGAAGATAGTTGACAATATTAAGTTGGGGTCAATTCATCAGAAAGGATGCTACTTGTTGTTGCCAGTTCTGTTTTCATCATCAAACTTATCGGAGCTAATACGAATAGTTTCATAGTCAGATTCTATAAGATATTCCCCCAACCTCCCCCTTGCAGGCGTCAAGAGTAGATAACGCAAAATGCTCTGTACCGCAGCTTCTCTCCGGAACAGAAAGCGCAACTATAGCCACCCACAGCCAGGTTGATTATAATAACCGTTTATCTGTTCGTACTGTTTATTTAAACAACGAATCGCCTGATTTTCAGGCACAACAAGCATCAACAATAAGGATTAAAGCTATGGGTTTTCTTTCCGGTAAGCGCATTCTGGTAACCGGTGTTGCCAGCAAACTGTCCATCGCCTACGGTATCGCTCAGGCGATGCACCGCGAAGGAGCTGAACTGGCATTCACCTACCAGAACGACAAACTGAAAGGCCGCGTAGAAGAATTTGCCGCTCAATTGGGTTCTGACATCGTTCTGCAGTGCGATGTTGCAGAAGATACCAGCATCGACACCATGTTCGCTGAACTGGCGAAAGTTTGGCCGAAATTTGACGGTTTCGTACACTCTATTGGTTTTGCACCTGGCGATCAGCTGGATGGTGACTATGTTAATGCCGTTACCCGTGAAGGCTTCAAAATTGCCCACGACATCAGCTCCTACAGCTTCGTTGCAATGGCAAAAGCTTGCCGCTCCATGCTGAATCCGGGTTCTGCCCTGCTGACCCTTTCCTACCTTGGCGCTGAGCGCGCTATCCCGAACTACAACGTTATGGGTCTGGCAAAAGCGTCTCTGGAAGCAAACGTGCGCTATATGGCGAACGCGATGGGTCCGGAAGGTGTGCGTGTTAACGCCATCTCTGCTGGTCCGATCCGTACTCTGGCGGCTTCCGGTATCAAAGACTTCCGCAAAATGCTGGCTCATTGCGAAGCCGTTACCCCGATTCGCCGTACCGTTACTATTGAAGATGTGGGTAACTCTGCGGCATTCCTGTGCTCCGATCTCTCTGCCGGTATCTCCGGTGAAGTGGTCCACGTTGACGGCGGTTTCAGCATTGCTGCAATGAACGAACTCGAACTGAAATAATCGTTCTGTTGGTAAAGATGGGCGGCGTTCTGCCGCCCGTTATCTCTGTTATACCTTTCTGATATTTGTTATCGCCGATCCGTCTTTCTCCCCTTCCCGCCTTGCGTCAGGATAACGATTTCCTTTACGACCAAGGAGCGCCCATGGAACAACGCCACATCACCGGCAAAAGCCACTGGTATCATGAAACGCAATCCAGTACTGCGGAGAATGACGTTCTGCCTCTGGTCCCGGAAGCCGCAAAGGTTAGCGATCCCTTTCTGCTCGACGTGATCCTTGATGAAAAAACGCTGGCCCCCTTCCTTTCATGGCTGGACCCTGCGCGTGTTCTTGCAGCGGAGTTATTCCCTGACCAGCTTACCGTGACCCGTTCACAGACCTTCAACGCTTATGAACGCTTGTCGACGGCCCTGACGGTTGCTCAGGTTTGCGGCGTCCAGCGGTTATGTAACTACTATTCGGCGCGACTTACGCCGCTCCCCGGGCCTGATTCCTCCAGGGAAAGTAATCATCGGTTGGCACAAATCACGCAATATGCCCGCCAACTGGCCAGCTCGCCTTCTATTATCGACAACCGATCGCGCCAACATCTGAATGACGTCGGTCTTACTGCCTGGGACTGTGTAATCATTAACCAAATCATTGGTTTTATTGGCTTTCAGGCGCGGACAATTGCGACATTTCAGGCTTATCTCGGGCATCCGGTACGCTGGTTACCAGGTCTGGAGATACAAAACTACGCCGACGCGTCACTGTTTGCTGATGAATCAATACGCTGGCGAAGCAGCTATGAGGTGGAAAAACTTCCTGAAGAGTACACAAAAAGTTCGACTGCAGAACTTTGCCAACTGACCGAAACACTCTCTCTCCACCCTATTTCACTTTCCCTTCTCGAAATGTTGTTAAACAGCACTCGGGTTAAAACACAGCCGGGTAACCTGCTTGCGGCGTTGTTATGCGCGCGTATTAATGGCAGTCCTGCTTGTTTTGCCGCCTGTATGAATTCATCGAATGAATATAAAAAAATCAGCCCCCTTCTGCGCAAGGGCGAAAATGAAATTAACCAATGGGCTGACCGTCATTCTGTTGAGCGCGCTACCGTTCAGGCGATACAATGGCTGACCCGAGCACCCGATCGCTTTAGCGCCGCCCAGTTCAGCCCATTACTCGAACACGAAAAATCATCAACGCAGATTATTAATCTGCTGGTATGGAGCGGGCTGTGTGGCTGGATAAATCGCTTAAAAATCGCGTTGGGTGAGACATATTAACCTTGCCGCGTCAGACAGATTCGCGTAAAACTGTCAGCCGCTCTAATGGCCACCAAAATAGACAATTATGTTTCAGGACAACCCGCTGCTAGCGCAGCTTAAACAGCAACTGCATTCCCAGACGCCACGCGCTGAAGGGGTGGTAAAAGCCACAGAAAAAGGCTTTGGCTTCCTGGAAGTCGACGCGCAAAAAAGTTATTTCATTCCGCCGCCGCAGATGAAAAAAGTCATGCATGGCGACCGAATTATCGCGGTGATCCACAGTGAAAAAGAACGTGAATCCGCAGAGCCAGAAGAACTGGTTGAACCGTTCCTGACTCGTTTCGTGGGTAAAGTTCAGGGCAAAAATGACCGTCTGGCCATCGTTCCTGATCATCCACTCTTAAAAGACGCCATTCCTTGCCGCGCAGCCCGTGGCCTGAACCACGAGTTTAAAGAAGGCGACTGGGCGGTTGCCGAAATGCGCCGTCATCCGCTGAAAGGCGATCGTTCTTTCTATGCTGAACTGACACAATACATCACTTTTGGTGACGACCACTTTGTACCGTGGTGGGTTACTCTTGCGCGCCATAATCTGGAAAAAGAAGCACCAGACGGCGTCGCTACCGAAATGCTCGATGAAGGTCTGGTTCGTGAAGATCTGACCGCGCTGGATTTTGTCACCATCGACAGTGCCAGCACAGAAGATATGGATGACGCCCTTTTCGCTAAGGCGTTGCCGGATGACAAACTTCAGCTGATTGTGGCGATTGCCGATCCAACCGCGTGGATTGCTGAAGGCAGCAAGCTGGACAAAGCCGCGAAAATTCGCGCATTCACCAACTATCTGCCTGGCTTCAACATCCCTATGCTGCCTCGTGAGCTTTCGGACGATCTCTGCTCACTGCGCGCCAATGAAGTCCGCCCGGTACTGGCATGCCGCATGACGCTCTCCGCTGATGGCACCATTGAAGATAATATCGAATTCTTTGCCGCCACCATCGAATCCAAAGCGAAGCTGGTGTATGACCAGGTCTCTGACTGGCTGGAAAATACCGGTGACTGGCAGCCTGAAAGTGAAGCAATTGCCGAACAAGTCCGTTTGTTAGCGCAAATTTGCCAACGCCGCGGTGAGTGGCGTCATAACCACGCACTGGTATTTAAAGATCGCCCGGATTACCGCTTTATTCTCGGTGAAAAAGGTGAAGTGCTGGATATCGTCGCCGAGCCTCGTCGCATTGCCAATCGTATCGTCGAAGAAGCGATGATTGCCGCTAACATTTGTGCGGCCCGCGTACTGCGCGATAAGCTCGGTTTTGGCATCTATAACGTGCATATGGGCTTTGATCCGGCGAATGCCGACGCGCTGGCAGCGTTGCTGAAAACCCACGGTCTGCATGTCGATGCCGAAGAAGTGCTCACGCTGGACGGTTTCTGCAAACTGCGTCGTGAACTGGATGCGCAACCAACTGGTTTCCTCGACAGCCGCATTCGTCGCTTCCAGTCATTTGCTGAAATTAGCACTGAACCCGGTCCTCACTTTGGCCTCGGTCTGGAGTCATACGCCACCTGGACTTCGCCGATCCGTAAATATGGCGACATGATCAACCACCGTCTGCTGAAAGCGGTTATCAAAGGCGAAACTGCGACGCGTCCGCAGGATGAAATCACTGTCCAAATGGCCGAGCGTCGCCGTCTCAACCGAATGGCAGAACGTGATGTTGGCGACTGGTTATACGCACGCTTCCTGAAAGACAAAGCCGGGACCGACACCCGTTTCGCGGCGGAAATTGTCGATATCAGCCGTGGCGGCATGCGTGTGCGTTTGGTTGATAACGGCGCTATCGCCTTTATTCCGGCACCTTTCTTACACGCTGTGCGCGATGAACTGGTTTGCAGCCAGGAAAACGGCACTGTACAAATTAAAGGTGAAACGGCTTACAAAGTGACTGACGTTATTGACGTCACCATTGCCGAAGTCCGCATGGAAACCCGCAGCATTATTGCGCGCCCGGTCGCGTAATCTCCTTTCACGGCCCATTCCTCATGAATGGGCCGTTTATTTCCCCGCTCCACCTTCGTCATATCCCGGCAGATTTTTAACTGACTTTCGTTTGAAAACTGGCGTTTTTCCAAAACTGGATTACAAATAAATATATAAAAAAAACAATGCGTTTAGCCGCCGTTAATTTCATGTAAGTCATGTTGTTCCTTTTATTTAACCGCGGACTCCGCTGTTAACCGGAGGATATGCATCATGAAAACCGTTAGGGAGTCCACAACGTTGTACAACTTTCTCGGATCGCACAATCCATACTGGCGGTTAACGGAAAGCAGCGATGTTTTGCGCTTTTCTACCACCGAAACCACAGAACCTGAACGTACGTTGCAGTTATCTGCCGAACAGGCTGCTCGCATCAGGGAAATGACGGTCATCACCTCCAGCCTGATGATGAGTCTGACCGTCGATGAAAGCGATCTTTCTGTGCATCTGGTAGGACGAAAAATCAATAAACGGGAATGGGCTGGCAACGCGTCTGCATGGCATGACACACCAGCAGTTGCTCGTGATTTATCACACGGGCTTTCCTTTGCTGAGCAGGTAGTTTCTGAAGCACATTCCGCAATAGTGATTCTCGACAGCCGGGGGAATATCCAACGCTTCAATCGGTTATGTGAAGATTACACAGGGTTGAAAGAACATGACGTAATTGGGCAAAGCGTGTTTAAACTGTTTATGAGCCGTCGTGAAGCTGCGGCATCCAGGCGTAATAACCGTGTATTTTTTCGAAGCGGCAATGCATATGAAGTCGAACTGTGGATACCAACACGTAAAGGCCAGCGGCTGTTTCTGTTTCGCAATAAATTTGTCCACAGCGGCAGTGGCAAGAACGAGATTTTTTTAATCTGTTCCGGCACCGACATTACCGAAGAGCGCCGCGCTCAGGAGCGACTGCGTATTCTGGCAAATACCGACAGTATCACCGGACTGCCGAATCGTAACGCAATGCAGGAGTTAATCGATCACGCCATTAATCAGGCAGATAACAATAAAGTTGGGGTTGTGTATCTTGATTTGGATAATTTTAAAAAGGTCAACGACGCTTATGGGCATTTGTTTGGTGACCAGCTATTACGCGACGTGTCATTGGCCATTTTAAGCTGTCTCGAACATGATCAGGTGTTGGCGCGTCCAGGTGGCGATGAGTTTCTGGTACTGGCATCCAATACCTCACAAAGCGCGCTGGAAGCAATGGCATCACGAATTTTGACTCGCTTACGACACCCCTTCCGCATTGGTTTAATTGAAGTTTATACCAGCTGTTCAGTGGGTATTTCACTCTCTCCCGAACATGGTTCGGACAGCGCGGCTATTATTCGTCACGCCGACACAGCAATGTACACAGCGAAGGAAGGCGGACGAGGACAATTTTGCGTTTTTACTCCAGAAATGAATCAGCGGGTATTTGAATATCTCTGGCTGGATACCAACTTGCGTAAAGCACTGGAAAACGATCAGTTGGTTATTCACTATCAACCGAAAATCACCTGGCGTGGCGAAGTGCGCAGTCTGGAAGCACTAGTACGTTGGCAGTCACCTGAACGTGGGTTGATTCCACCGTTGGACTTCATTTCCTACGCCGAAGAGTCAGGGCTAATTGTGCCTTTAGGCCGTTGGGTGATTCTCGATGTCGTACGCCAGGTGGCAAAGTGGCGGGATAAAGGTATTAACCTGCGAGTGGCGGTAAACATTTCTGCACGTCAGCTCGCCGATCAAACCATTTTCACCGCCCTGAAACAGGTTCTCCAGGAACTCAATTTTGAATACTGCCCTATTGATGTTGAACTGACGGAGAGCTGCCTGATTGAGAATGATGAACTGGCACTTTCTGTTATTCAACAATTTAGCCAACTAGGTGCGCAAGTGCATCTGGACGATTTTGGTACCGGCTACTCTTCACTTTCGCAACTGGCGCGCTTTCCGATCGATGCGATTAAACTTGACCAGGTTTTTGTTCGAGATATTCACAAACAACCTGTCTCACAGTCGCTGGTCCGGGCGATCGTCGCTGTGGCCCAGGCATTGAATCTTCAGGTGATCGCTGAAGGAGTGGAGAGTAAAAAGGAAGATGCTTTTTTAACCAAGAACGGGATCAATGAGCGGCAAGGATTTTTGTTTGCCAAACCGATGCCCGCCGTCGCCTTTGAACGCTGGTATAAACGCTATCTGAAGCGCGCATAAGTAGATGAATATATATACTTAGCGCTATATTCCGTCATTATATATCGTATTCCCGGATGATAATTAGCCGTTGCTGTTAAACACTTCTCTTTTAGCGGCAATTTTTGCATTATTCATTTTCCCCTTTTGCTATAAGGATGTCCTTGATGTCTGAATTTGATGCCCAGCGCGTTGCCGAACGTATTGATATTGTGTTAGATATCCTTGTGGCAGGCGATTACCACTCTGCGATCCATAATCTCGAGATACTTAAAGCAGAACTCTTGCGCCAGGTTGCTGAATCTACGCCAGACATCCCGAAGGCACCGTGGGAGATTTAACAATCGTGCCTTCAGGTTTTCCTATTTGAGGATGCCCGGCGCGTCAGTATTTTTTTATTTAGTATTATAACGTTATAAGAATTACAGCGATGAATTCCCGACAACAAACTATTCTACAGATGGTCATTGACCAGGGTCAGGTTAGCGTAACCGATCTGGCAAAAGCCACTGGAGTTTCTGAAGTTACCATTCGCCAGGATCTCAACACCCTCGAAAAACTGAGTTACCTCCGCCGTGCACATGGTTTTGCAGTTTCGCTTGATAGTGATGACGTCGAAACCCGTATGATGAACAACTATACGCTGAAGCGTGAACTCGCCGAGTTTGCCGCGTCACTGGTTCAACCGGGCGAAACCATCTTTATCGAAAATGGCAGCAGCAATGCCCTGCTCGCCCGGACTCTGGGCGAGCAGAAGAAAAATGTCACGATCATCACGGTCAGCAGCTACATCGCGCATTTGCTGAAAGACGCGCCTTGTGAAGTCATTTTGCTCGGTGGCGTGTACCAGAAAAAAAGCGAAAGTATGGTTGGTCCTTTGACACGCCAGTGCATCCAACAGGTGCATTTCAGCAAAGCATTTATTGGGATTGATGGCTGGCAACCTGAAACTGGGTTTACCGGTCGCGATATGATGCGTACCGATGTGGTCAATGCCGTGCTGGAAAAAGAGTGCGAAGCGATAGTCCTGACTGACAGCTCGAAATTTGGTGCTGTACATTCATACTCCATCGGCCCCGTTGAGCGATTCAATCGCGTGATTACCGATTCGAAAATACGCGCCAGCGATCTGATGCATCTTGAGCACAGTAAACTCACCGTTCACGTCGTTGACATTTAACCATTTCCCTTCTCCACGGATGATTTGCTGTTTTGCAAATCATCCGCTCTAAGATGATTCCTGGTTGATAATTAAGACTATTTACCTGTTATTAACACTCTCAACATATAAAATTATTATCAGCGATATAACAGGAAGTCATTATCACCTGCGTGATATAACCCTGCGCGCGAGCGGATTTCACGGAATAATTTCACCAGGCTTATTCTTAGCTATTATAGTTATAGAGAGCGTACTTCCGTGAATCATAAATTCAGGAGAGAGTATTATGTTTGTAACGAGCAAAAAAATGACCGCGGCTGTTCTGGCAATTACCCTGGCAATGTCTCTGAGTGCCTGTTCTAACTGGTCTAAACGAGACCGTAACACCGCAATTGGCGCGGGTGCAGGTGCATTAGGCGGTGCAGTACTGACCGATGGCAGTACGCTGGGTACATTAGGTGGTGCAGCCGTCGGTGGTGTTATTGGTCACCAGGTCGGTAAATAATCGTAAATAAATGTCGATTATCGACTCGCAATTATAATACGCTTGATTCTGTTCAGTACGAAATAAGTGAATAATACACACAGTAAAATATTCTAAAGCCACGGATATATCCGTGGCTTTTTATGTTAACCACCGGCGAGTTTTACCTTCATCCCTTTCGCTTCAAGCAGTGATTTTAATAAATCGCGCTTATCACCCTGGATTTCAATAATTCCATCTTTAACTGCCCCACCGCAGCCGCATTTTTTCTTCAGTTCCGCTGCCAGTTTTGTCAGTTCGGCATCATCGAGATCGACACCGGTAATCAAGCAAACGCCCTTACCTTTACGTCCACTGGTCTGACGCTGAATACGCACCACACCGTCGCCTTTAGGGCGTACAGGGGCCGCTTTTGGCTCATCAATACGTCCGGTTTCCGTTGAGTAGACCAGACGGCTGTTGGAATCACTCATCATGCACTCCGCTGTAAAGAGGCGTTGATCGCTTTCAGCGTTTGCGCTGGATCTACCGATTGCGTTACCGGGCGACCAATCACCATATAATCAACACCAGCCGCCAACGCCTGTTCTGGCGTCATAATGCGGCGCTGGTCACCAGCTTCACTCCCCTGCGGACGAATGCCCGGTGTAACCAGTTTGAACTCCTGACCAAATACCTGTTTAAAGCGCACTGCTTCCTGAGCAGAACACACCACACCATCAAGGCCACATTTTTGCGTCAGTGCTGCCAGACGTTCTGCATAATCTGCAGGTGACAGTGTCATGCCAAGATCGGCCAGGTCGCTGGCTTCCATGCTGGTCAATACTGTCACAGCAATCAAAAGCGGTGCATCTTTGCCAAACGGAACCAGTGCCTCACGCGCTGCGGTCATCATACGCGCCCCTCCGGAGGCATGAACATTCACCATCCACACGCCTAAGTCAGCTGCAGCAGCGACAGCGTGCGCTGCAGTGTTGGGAATATCGTGAAATTTCAGGTCGAGGAAGATATCAAAACCACGCTGTTGAAGTTCGCGTACAAATTGAGGTCCAAACAGCGTAAACATCTCTTTGCCGACTTTCAGACGACAATCGCGTGGGTCGATCTTGTCGACAAAGGCCAGCGCGGCATCACGATTATGATAATCAAGGGCAACAACCACAGGAGAATTCGTAACAGCGCGGGAAGAAGATGAAGCAGTTAACGTCATGACCAGACCTTCTTGATGATGGGCACCGGAAGTGGCGCGAAACAGGTAAACGGCGAGCATTCTACCCGTGGAAATAAAAAATTAACAGTTGCGATTTCTCCCCTGGCAGGCTTTTCTGCGCCCGAGTTACCGGAGCACGATGGAACATCAATAATTAGTATGTTGTAACTAAAGTCGGATTTTTTTAAAAATTACAGGCCATCAAGACCGCGAATCGGTTTAATGGTTGACCAAGCCCGACAAGACGGACAATGCCAGTAGAGGGTGTATGCGGTAAAACCACATTTCTGGCAGCGATAACGAGGCTTACTACGCACCTTCTCGCCAACCATGTCACGCAGCACCATCAGACTCTCTTTGGCACGCCCTTTTTCCGCTTCATTTAAGTGGTAATTCATTAGCTTATGGAACACACGCATGGTCGGATGACGCTGAAGTTGACGCGTAATATAGACCTGTGCGGCCTCACTACCATCGCGCGCTTCGATGATATCCGCAAGCATCAGTTCAGCATCGGCACCGGTGTTCTCTTCCACCGCGCGCTGCAGGAACTCTGCCCATTCGGCAGTTTTACCCAACTGCTGGTAGCAGGTTTGCAGCATTTCCAGCGTTTCGCTGACCAGTTCTCTGTCCTGGGATATCACGCGTTGCAGACTTTCGACGGCTTTGGCGTATTCTCCTTTCGCCATAAATACGCGTCCCATCATGATGGATACGCGGGCGCTGTTTTTATCTGCCGCCGCACCTTTTTTTAACAAGGCCATGGCACGATCGAGATCGTCGCTGGCCATATGCTGTAGGGCTAACTCGCAGTAGAAATGAGCAATTTCGACGCGCTGATTATCTTTACCCAGCTTCACCAGGCGTTCGGCAACATCAATTGCTTTCTGCCACTCGCTGGTAGCCTGGTAGATTTGTAGCAACTGTTGCAGCGCGCCAATGCGGAAGTCAGTTTCATCGGTCAGTTGATTGAACATGTCTTCCGCGCGGTCGTATAACCCGGCGGCCATGTAATCACGCCCCAGTTGTTGAATCGCCAACAGACGCTGTTCATAGGTCAGCGAGGCGCTTTCCATTAGGGTCTGATGGATGCGAATAGCGCGATCAACTTCGCCACGCGAACGGAACAGGTTTCCGAGCGTAAGGTGGGCTTCAACAGTACCCGTATCCTCTTTAAGCATATCGAGAAACAGGTCTACCGCTTTATCCTGTTGATTACTAAGCAGAAAATTAACCCCCGCTACGTAATCACGCGACAAGCGGTTGGCTTCATCTTGCTTGTTTTGTTGCGCACTTCTGCGGCCCATATACCAGCCATAGGCAGCGGCTACAGGCAAAAGCAGAAACAACAACTCCAGCATAGAAAGTTATTCCTTCGCCGCTGACGAATGCGGCGCTACAGCCACGTCAGTCGCGGGTGAAAGCTGGTTTTCCAGTCGCTTTATTTTACGTTCAGCGCGCGCCAGGGAAACACGAACTCGCAGCCAGAACAGACCGCAAATCAGCCAACCGATAGCAAACCCCGCAGCAAACAATACCGCCAGCAATGTGGAAATACGGTACTCCCCTTGCGCTAACAGATAATTAAACGTCACCTGTTGATCGTTCTGCGCACCTAACGTGACCGAAATCACGAAGATCGCTAACACCAGTAAGAAAATGAGTAAATATTTCACATTACTTCCCGTTATGTGGTTAGAGCGAATAAATTATGGTCAACTTACCGCAATAGCCCTTTAAAGTACCATTTTCGCGCCGTCTGCGAAATGGCATCCACGCGCATTGTTGATGATTTAAGGGCTAAATTCGGAAAATCAACCAGCGTTAACTTTCTTGTTCCCGTTGTGCAATTTCGCGATTTTCTTCCGCAGGTGGTGTTAATGGCCCACAAATTCGTTGCGCAAGCCACGTTGCCACCGCCACCAGCGCCCACGAAATCAACGTAGCTACCACCAGATCGCGTGGCCAATGCATCCCGAGCAGCAGGCGGCTTCCCATGACTCCCGTTGCCCAGACCAACAAGATAGCAATGGTTAACGTTCGCCGACGCGGCCACAGCAAACCAACGGCCAGCAGCGCCCAACTGGCAGCAAACATCGTGTGACCGGAAGGAAAGGCAAACCCCGTCTCTTTCTGCCAGTGTGAACGCAAATATTGTGGGATATTTTTCTCTTCAGCCAACTGTTCTTTCACTAGATTTCCGCGTTCTGCTCGCTTTAAAGTGTAGAACTCATCAACCGGAATATGATGTGTTTTTTCCAGCCAGATAACAAAAGGTCGTGGTTCCTGGACTTTGTCTTTGATCCAGGATTTAACGCCTTGTCCCACAAGAATTGCCGCCGCCAGAATGGCAAATAACATAATGGCAGCCTTAATGCGAAAACGCAGACACCAGAGAAACCAACCGAATAAAATCAAATGTGTAATGACGCCCCAGGGCTGGGTGACAGTTTCAGTAACCCAAAAAGCCGCTTTTAGTAGCCAACTTTGTTCTCCAGGTTGCCAACGCCAGCCAGAAATCCATACGGCTACTGGCATAACAAGCAATAGTGCAGCTCCCACTGCGGTACGTCTGGCAATCGAACGCATGGCCTCTCCTTTTTGATAAGTCCCACAATCATAACTGAAAATGCCAGTTCCAGGAAAAATTGACAGATTTGTGCCATTCCGTGAACGATCGACGCGTCGTGATTAGGTGAACCCCTTCTCGTTATGGCAAAATAAGCCAATACAGAACCAGCATTATCTGGAGAATTTCATGCAGCTTAAACGTGTGGCAGAAGCCAAACTGCCAACCCCATGGGGCGATTTCCTGATGGTGGGATTTGAAGAACTGGCAACCGGACACGATCATGTCGCGCTAGTCTATGGCGATATTTCCGGGCATACCCCGGTACTTGCGCGCGTCCATTCCGAATGTCTGACCGGTGACGCCCTGTTCAGCTTGCGCTGCGATTGTGGCTTCCAGCTCGAAGCGGCACTGACGCAAATTGCCGAAGAAGGCCGTGGTATTTTGCTGTATCACCGTCAGGAAGGTCGTAACATTGGTCTGCTGAATAAAATCCGCGCTTATGCACTGCAGGATCAAGGTTACGATACTGTAGAGGCTAACCACCAGTTAGGCTTCGCCGCTGATGAGCGCGACTTCACTCTTTGCGCTGATATGTTCAAACTCCTTGGCGTCAATGAAGTCCGCTTGTTAACCAATAACCCGAAAAAAGTCGAAATTCTGACCGAAGCAGGGATTAATATTGTTGAACGCGTACCGTTGATTGTAGGTCGTAACCCCAATAACGAACATTATCTCGATACCAAAGCCGAGAAAATGGGTCATTTGCTGAACAAATAACCCTCTTGCATTGTGTAATTCATTTGCTTGCCGGAAGCAAAATAACCGGCAAGCAAATACTCGTTACTTCAACATATTACGAATGACATAATGCAAAATGCCGTCGTTCTGGTAGTAGGTCAACTCCGTCGCGGTGTCGATACGACAACGGCAGAGTACGACTTCCTGGCTACCATCCGCGCGCGTAAGCGTCACCGGAACCGTCGCGCCGGGTTGTAGATTTTGCAGATCGCCAATATCAATCTTCTCTTCCCCGGTTAGCCCTAACGTTTTACGCGTTACGCCTTGCGGAAATTCCAGCGGCAGGATGCCCATGCCAATTAAATTCGAACGGTGAATTCGTTCAAACGATTCGGCAATCACCACACGAATTCCAAGCAGACGCGGACCTTTTGCCGCCCAGTCACGGCTGGAGCCTGATCCATACTCTTTCCCGGCAATCACCGCCAGCGGCGTTTGCTCCTGCTTATAGCGCATCGCAGCATCATAAATAGAGACTACGTCGCTGTCAGGTAAATGCCGCGTCATCCCCCCTTCAACACCAGGCACCATTTCATTACGGATGCGAATATTGGCGAAGGTGCCGCGCATCATCACTTCATGGTTACCACGCCGCGAACCGTAGGAGTTAAAGTCTTTTCGCTCAACACCCCGGCCTTGTAGATATCGACCCGCTGGGCTGTCGGGCTTAATGCTGCCCGCCGGAGAAATGTGGTCAGTGGTAACCGAGTCCCCCAGCATTGCGAGGATCCGCGCACCGTGAATATCTTCCACAGGTGCTGGTGTTGCCTGCATTTCATCAAAGAAAGGCGATAAGCGAATATAGGTTGAATCTTCCTGCCAACCGTAGGTATCGGATCGTGCGACGTTAATTTCCTTCCACTCTGCTGTGCCTTCAAAAACTTCTGCGTACTCTTTGCGGAACATTTCTGTGGAGACTTGTTCTACCGCACGGGCAATTTCTTGTGCCGAGGGCCAGATATCTTTCAGATATACCGGGTCGCCTTTACGATCGTGACCAATAGGCTCAGAAGCGAGGTTAATATTCATATTTCCCGCCAGCGCATAGGCAACCACCAGCGGCGGCGAGGCCAGCCAGTTAGTTTTAACCAGCGGATGGATACGGCCTTCAAAGTTACGGTTGCCGGACAGCACCGCACCGACGGTTAAATCGCCTTTTTTGATTGCCGTTTCGATAGGATCGGGCAATGGACCAGAGTTACCAATACAGGTGGTACAACCGTATCCCACAAGGTTAAATCCCAGTTCATCGAGATACGGTGTCAGTTTCGCTTTTGCCAGATAATCAGAAACGACTTTCGAGCCTGGTGCCAGCGACGCTTTGACCCACGGTTGCCGCTTGAGGCCCAGAGTTACAGCTTTTTTCGCCAGCAAACCTGCGGCCATCAGCACACTTGGGTTAGAGGTGTTGGTGCACGACGTTATCGCAGCAATGACCACCGCGCCATCAGGTAACTGATACTGATGTCCGTTCATAACATAATCGACCGGCTGGCGATCTTTATGCGTGGCATTCACTTCCAGTTCGTTACTGGCGGCAAATGCTTTTGGTACATCGGGCAGTGCAACGCGATCCTGTGGGCGTTTTGGCCCTGCCAGGCTCGCTTCAACGTCATTCATATCCAGTTCTAACGTACTGGTAAAAATCGGTTCATCGCCCGGGTTACGCCACATGCCCTGCGCTTTGGCATATTTTTCGACCAACTCGACCTGATCTTCGCTGCGCCCGCTTAAACGCATGTAATCGAGGGTGACAGCATCGATTGGGAAGAAGCCACAGGTGGCACCATATTCTGGCGACATATTGGCAATGGTGGCGCGATCCGCCAGCGGTAGTGAATCCAGCCCATCACCATAAAATTCGACGAATTTCCCAACCACGCCATGTTTGCGCAGCATTTGGGTAACGGTGAGAACCAGGTCTGTGGCGGTAATACCTTCACGTAATTTTCCGGTGAGTTTAAAGCCCACTACGTCCGGGATAAGCATGGAAACCGGCTGTCCTAACATTGCGGCTTCGGCTTCGATCCCACCAACGCCCCACCCCAGCACGCCAAGGCCGTTGATCATGGTGGTGTGCGAGTCAGTACCAACGAGTGTATCCGGATAAGCAATCCATTCACCGTCCTGCAATTCGCTCCACACTGCTTTGCCGAGATATTCGAGGTTAACCTGATGGCAAATGCCTGTGCCTGGCGGCACGACGCTAAACCGACTGAACGCTTGCTTTCCCCATTTCAGGAACACATAACGTTCGTGGTTGCGCTCCATTTCCAGGCGTACGTTTTCTTCAAATGCCTCATCATCACCAAAACGATCGACGGTCACCGAGTGGTCAATGACCAGGTCGACCGGTGAGAGCGGGTTAACCTTTGCAGTATCGCCGCCGAGGCGTTTAACCGCTTCGCGCATTGCCGCCAGATCAACAACGGCAGGTACGCCGGTAAAGTCCTGCATCAGCACCCTTGCCGGGCGGTAGGCAATTTCACGGTCAGCATGGGCATTTTTCAGCCATCCCGCCAGCGCGTGGATATCCTCTTCGGTAACCGAGTTACCATCCTGCCAGCGCAGCAGGTTTTCGAGCAAAACTTTGAGTGACTTAGGCAGACGGGTGATATCGCCCAGTGATTTGGCAGCAAGCGGCAGGCTGTAGTAGTGGTAAGTTTTATCTTTGGCCTGCAACGTGTCCTTACTGGCTTCTCGTAGGGTTGACGACATAGCTCCTCCTTAATGACAGGGTTGCGAAGCCCTGATTCTCTTCAGGGTGAATATTAAAGATAACACAAACATCGCGTAACGATTTGATAACAACCCAAATTGATAAAAGAGGAGAAACCTTGTGGCAAAGCAAATGAAAACCCCGCCGCAGCGGGGTCAGGGATCAGTGAGTAATGATACAGAGGAATTCGGCCCAGAAGAACATCGACAGAGAAAACGCGCCCATCCAGGACCAATATTTCATATTTGTGTTGATCATAGGCTACACCTTTAACGGTTATTACTTTGTGTTGAGATAACTCAACCTGTTATTGCTGCGGTGTATTAAAAGCCCTTTAATTCATTAAAAATGGGTAATAAGAATGATGATAATTATTGTTTCGGCTGATCATCTTCAGCAAACAGTTCTATAAAGGCTTGCTGCTGCGTTGTTAGTTGCCAGTCGTCTGGAATAACGACGGAACATTCCCGTTTCGTTTCTGGTTCATTGTCACTATGCTGACATAATGGTGACGACTCCAGTTGCTCCTGACCGACCATAGTTATCCCCACACTTTCCAAATCAGCAGTGCGACAACCACCCAGAAAAGTGCAGAACCAAGAAATACCGCCAGCCAGGCTTTGCGTTTTAATTCAGGGTCCCGGCGGGGTTCCTGATTTCCAGAAGGCATTGCTAACCTCATATAATCGCCATCATTTATCAGCAAGACGTTGAACGATTGGTGTAATTAATCATACGATGAGACAAATCCTAAAGAAACTTTAGTCAAAAATCCAGCGAATTTACGAATCGTCTCCAGTGAATAATTCAATCTTTTGACCTGAAATAGATATTTGAAAACTCGAGTTTGCGAGGCGGGTAATTAGACACTACTTTACAGGTGATTTACCCTATAAATATGAGGGATAAAAATATTGTGCACGGTATACAAATAAGCAACAAAAGAGAATATATTCCGGCACCTTCGCTACATAAAAGGTGCCGAAAATAACGCAAGAAATTATTTTTCCGGCAGTTTTATATCTTTAAACATGACCTCAATTTCTTCATTAGAGCGTAATGCGACAGCCGCATCAACGACATCACGCGTTAAATGCGGTGCAAAACGCTGAATGAAATCATACATATAACTGCGCAAAAAAGTACTACGGCGAAAACCAATTTTGGTTGTACTGTGGCTGAAGATATCGTGAGCATCAACGCGCACAAGGTCCGGATCGGCGACCGGATCCACCGCCATGCTGGCAATGACCCCTACCCCCAGCCCTAACCGGACGTAAGTTTTAATGACGTCAGCATCCGTTGCCGTGAAGACGATACGTGGCGTTAACCCTGCGCGGTTAAAGGCAGTATCCAGTTCTGAACGTCCGGTAAAGCCGAAGGTATATGTCACCAACGGATATTGCGCCAGTTCTTCAATGGTAATGGCTTTTTTGCCTGCCAGCGGGTGATCCGGAGTGACTACAATAGCCCGATTCCAGTGGTAGCACGGTAACATCACTAAATCTTCATACAGATGTAGTGCTTCTGTGGCGATCGCGAAATCGGCATTGCCTTTAGAGACGGCATCAGCAATTTGCGTCGGCGAGCCCTGGTGCATATGCAAAGAAACGCGAGGATAACGCTCAATAAAGCCTTTGATGACGTTTGGTAACGCATAGCGTGCCTGGGTATGCGTGGTGGCGATATACAGCGAACCTTTATCCGGCCAGGTGTGCTCTCCGGCGACCGATTTTATGGCATCGACTTTCGACAGGACTTCACGAGCGATACGAATTATTTCTTGTCCTGCTGGCGTTACCTGCGTCAGGTGCTTGCCGCTTCGGGAAAAAATTTGAATGCCTAGCTCGTCTTCCAGCATTCTGACTTGTTTACTGATCCCGGGTTGTGATGTGTAAAGTCCTTCCGCCGTTGATGAGACATTCAGGTTATGATTGACCACCTCAACAATATAGCGAAGTTGTTGTAATTTCATGTTAAACCATCCACTTAGACGCCATCAGAACATCGTTTTTTCGTCACACCAGGCGGCGTGACTAATACGATTTAATAATAAAAAAGGTGCTAACTATAACCACTATATCATTTATAGCCTTAGTGTATAGGTGTGAAGAAAAAATAATATGCAATAAAAAAGGGCCGCTTTCGCGACCCTTTGTTTATAAAAACCTGACAGAATTAAAGGTTATTTTTTCCCTTCAACCCATTTGCCATCAACATAAAATGCTGACCAGCCAGTCGCCTTTCCGTCTTTTTCCGAAGAGACATATTGCTGTTTGGTTTTACGGCTAAAGCGAACCATGGTCTTATTACCTTCCGGATCCTGCTGTGGCGCATCGGCCAGATAACGCAGTTTTTCCGGCAGACGGTCGCGGAAGCGATAAAGCTCTTCCACCAGTGGCGCACGTGTTTCACGCGATTTCGGGAAGGTATTGGCCGCCAGGAACACACCGGCAGCACCGTCACGCAGCACGAAATAGGCATCTGATTTTTCGCACGGCAGCTCCGGTAATGGCACCGGATCTTCCTTCGGTGGTGCCACTTCGCCGTTACGTAAAATCTTACGTGTGTTTTTACACTCTTCGTTAGTGCAGGCCATGTATTTACCGAAACGCCCCATTTTCAGGTGCATTTCAGAGCCACATTTTTCACACTCAACGATCGGGCCGTCATAACCTTTAATGCGGAATTCGCCCTCTTCGATCTCGTAACCGTCGCAGGTTGGGTTATTACCACAGACATGCAACTTACGTTTCGGATCGATGAGATAGCTGTCCATCGCCGTGCCGCATTTCGGGCAACGACGTTTTGCGCGCAGCGCGTTGGTTTCAGCGTCTTCGCCTTCCAGCACGTTCAGCACTTCGTTTTCCGGCACCAGGTTAATGGTGGTTTTGCAACGCTCTTTCGGCGGCAGCGCATAACCAGAACAGCCAAGGAATACCCCGGTGCTCGCTGTGCGAATCCCCATTTTGCGACCACAAGTCGGGCAGTCAATGCTGGTCAGAACCATCTGGTTCGGGCGCATACCACCCTCTTCCGGATCTTTTTCAGCTTTATCTAACTGCTGGGTGAAATCCGAGAAGAAGTGATCCAGTACAGCTTTCCACTCTGCTTCGTGATTTGCCACCTGGTCGAGGCTGTTTTCCATCTGCGCGGTAAAGTCGTAGTTCATTAACTCACGGAAATTTTCTTCCAGGCGATCGGTGACAATTTCACCCATTTTTTCCGCGTAGAAACGACGATTTTCTACTCGCACATAGCCACGATCCTGAATGGTCGAAATGATCGATGCATAGGTAGACGGACGACCGATACCGCGTTTTTCCAGCTCTTTAACCAGCGATGCTTCACTAAAACGGGCTGGCGGCTTGGTAAAGTGCTGGGCTGGTGTCAGTTCAACGAGTGTCAAAGCATCGCCTTTATCGACTGCCGGTAAGATACGATCTTCATCGCCTTTACGCAGTGCAGGCATCACTTTCGTCCAGCCATCAAAGCGCAAAATACGACCGCGTGCTTTCAGGCGGAAATCGCCCGCACCAACGGTCAGCGTCGTGGAGTCATATTTCGCTGGGGTCATCTGGCAGGCAACGAACTGACGCCAGATTAACTGGTACAGTTTCTGCGCATCTGCTTCCATATCCTTCAGCGATTCCGCCATCACATTGACGTCAGAAGGACGAATCGCTTCGTGTGCTTCCTGTGAGTTTTCTTTGCTGGCGTACTGATTCGGACTTTCCGGCAGATATTTCTTACCAAAATTATCGCTGATATAACCGCGAACCATATTTACCGCGTCCTGACTCAGGTTGGTGGAGTCGGTACGCATGTATGTGATATAGCCAGCTTCATACAAACGCTGCGCCATCATCATGGTTTTTTTCACGCCAAAACCAAGACGGGTGCTGGCAGCTTGTTGCAGCGTAGAGGTAATAAAAGGAGCGCCAGGTTTACTGGTTGTCGGTTTGTCTTCACGTTCCAGCACGCTGTAGCGCGCTTTTTCCAGCAGACTTACCGCAGCCTGAGTTTGTTCTTTGTTGACCGGACGGAACGGTTTGTCGTTCTGATGAGTCACCTGCAACGCCAACGCTTCACCAGATGGCGTGGTCGTGCTGGCATCGACTTCCCAGAACTCTTCCGGTACGAACGCTTTAATTTCACGCTCACGCTCGACCACCAGGCGGACCGCCACCGACTGCACACGACCGGCAGACAGACCACGAGCGATCTTTTTCCACAGCAGCGGCGAAACCATATACCCCACCACGCGGTCCATAAAGCGACGCGCCTGCTGGGCATTAACACGATCAATATTCAGCTCACCTGGTTTGTTAAATGCCTGGCGGATCGCGTTTTTAGTAATTTCGTTAAACACCACTCGGCTATAGCGCGCATCATCACCACCAATCACTTCCCGCAGGTGCCATGCAATGGCTTCCCCTTCGCGGTCAAGGTCGGTTGCGAGATAGATGTGGTCGGCTTTTTCAGCCAGTTGTTTCAGTTCAGAGACGACCTTCTCTTTACCAGGCAACACTTCATAGTGCGCCTCCCAATTGTGCCACGGGTCAACCCCCATACGGTTGACGAGAGCGCCACGTTCATCCTTTTTAGGCTTTTTAGCCGTCTTGGTGGAGGTAGAGTCGGCACTCTTTTTGGCAGCTGAGCCACTGGTCGGCAAATCGCGGATGTGACCGACGCTGGATTTCACCACGTAGTCACTACCCAGATACTTGTTGATCGTTTTGGCTTTTGCCGGGGACTCAACGATGACAAGAGCTTTACCCATATTCACCTTACCTAATTTGATTCTTCCAGGAATGCGTCGCACGTTGATAAACCTTCCACTGGCAACGAGTTACCGATATGGACTCGCTCTCTGCGGATATCAACCCCTTGTCGTGACTCTGTTCACGAAAATTCAGGTGACTGAGTTAACAGGTCTTGGCCTACAGGCGCTATAGCACGACGGAATTTTGGTCGAATGTCAAGCAAATCTATTGCCAGATTGACGAAAGCGTCACACTGTACCTGATAAAATCCGATACGCAACTTTATTAGCATGCAAAATCCAAAGTTGCCAGTAAGGCGCTCTTGCCACCAGCGTGGTATATTTGTCTGCAAGCCATGCCTGGCGTAGACTAATGTCCTTGTTTAAGGAGTAAATAATGAACAAAGAGACACAACCCATCGACCGCGAAACGCTGTTGAAAGAGGCCAACAAAATCATTCGTGAGCATGAGGATACGCTCGCAGGGATTGAAGCCACCGGCGTCACGCAGCGTAATGGCGTGCTGGTATTTACCGGCGACTACTTTTTAGATGAACAAGGATTGCCAACAGCCAAAAGCACCGCGGTGTTTAATATGTTCAAACACCTGGCCCATGTGCTTTCAGAAAAATATCACCTGGTTGATTAAAGCAAAACGCGAGGTCTTAGCCTCGCGTTTGTCTTTTACATCAATGGCTTTTGACCCCGCTGCCACCAGCGTAGCAACAATCGATCGGCGCTCTCTGCCGCGCTGCCGGTGAATCGGTCAATGAGTCGTTTACGCTGCATATAGCGTACATTGACCACTTCACGGCCTTCCATCAGGCTAAGAATAACTTCATCACTGGTGTTGATTTCATCAACCAGGCCTTTCTCTACCGCCTGTTGTCCGTACCAGTGTTCACCCGTTGCCACCTGTTCAATATCCAGAGACGGACGCATACGCTTCACAAAATCTTTAAATAACTGATGCGTTTCGTTCAGCTCTTCGCGGAATTTCTCCCGCCCTTCTTCGGTGTTTTCACCCAGCAAGGTCAGCGTGCGCTTATACTGCCCAGCGGTGTGCAGTTCGATATCAATATCTTTGCTTTTCAGGAAGCGGTTAAAGTTGGGCATTTGTGCCACCACGCCAATGGAACCCACAATAGCAAACGGTGCGGAAACAATTTTGTCCGCCACACAGGCCATCATGTAACCGCCGCTGGCAGCGACTTTGTCTACCGTAACAGTTAAAGGAATGTTTTTATCACGCAGACGCTGCAGCTGCGAAGCCGCCAACCCGTAACCATGCACCATGCCACCAGGGCTTTCCAGACGTAGCACAACCTGATCCTGCGGTTTAAATGCTGCGAGTACCGCCGTTATCTCTTCACGTAGCGAGTTCACTTCATGGGCGTCCATGCTGCCTTTAAAATCCAGCACCCAGACGCGAGGTTTACTGTCAGTTGCCACCTCGCCCAGTTTGGCTTTCGCTTTTGCTGCTTTCGCTTCTTGCTTGTGCTTTTTCTTCTGCGCTTTGTGCCACTGTTTTTGCTGATGTGAGTCCATCAGCGCCGCGGCCAGTTCTTCTTTCATCTCCTTATACTGTTCGCTGAGATTGTTGACCCGTAACTCGCCACGCTGGCGTTTATTACGTTGAGCAACATTGACAATAATGGCGGCAATCGCCGCAATCGCTAGCACAACGGTAACGATTTTCGCCAAAAACAAACCATATTCAGACAACAATTCCACGAGTCCCCACCTTGGTTAAACAACGCTTTGGCTCACAGTTTACAACAGGCATGTTAAGCCGTCTCGCAGAGATGTTATTGCAGCGAAAGTATGACAAAGTATCCATTTTGCGGTGTTATCGCCCCAGGCTGATTGAAATGCCCTTCTGTTTCAGGCATAAAGCCCCAAAGTCATAAAGTACACTGGCAGCGCGACAGACAACGTCGTTGAGGAGTAGCCATGCATTACCAGCCAAAACAAGATTTACTCAATGATCGCATTATCCTGGTGACGGGAGCCAGCGATGGTATTGGTCGTGAAGCCGCGATGACGTATGCACGCTATGGTGCGACAGTGATTCTGTTGGGCCGTAATGAAGAAAAATTACGTCAGGTAGCCAGCCACATAAACGAAGAAACTGGGCGTCAGCCACAGTGGTTTATTCTCGATTTGCTGACCTGCACGTCCGAAGATTGCCAACAACTGGCACAGCGCATTGCCGTTAATTATCCGCGCCTGGATGGTGTTTTGCATAATGCCGGATTGCTCGGCGATGTTTGCCCAATGAGCGAACAAAATCCGCAGGTCTGGCAGGACGTCATGCAGGTCAACGTTAATGCCACCTTTATGCTCACCCAGGCACTGCTTCCTTTATTACTCAAATCGGACGCGGGTTCACTGGTCTTTACTTCATCAAGCGTTGGACGTCAGGGGCGTGCAAACTGGGGCGCATATGCAGCGTCGAAATTTGCCACCGAAGGGATGATGCAGGTACTGGCCGATGAATATCAGCAGCGCCTGCGCGTCAACTGCATTAACCCAGGCGGTACGCGCACCGCAATGCGTGCCAGCGCCTTCCCGACCGAAGATCCACAGAAACTTAAAACACCCGCTGATATCATGCCGCTCTACCTCTGGCTGATGGGTGATGACAGCCGCCGTAAAACCGGCATGACCTTTGACGCCCAACCGGGCCGTAAACCAGGAATTTCCCAATGAGTGATGAACGCTACCAACAGCGTCAGCAGCGAGTGAAAGAAAAAGTAGATGCCCGTGTGGCTCAGTCCCAGGATGAACGCGGTATTATCATCGTCTTTACCGGCAATGGAAAAGGCAAAACCACCGCGGCATTTGGTACGGCAACTCGTGCAGTAGGCCATGGCAAAAATGTGGGTATCGTGCAGTTTATTAAAGGCACCTGGCCTAATGGCGAGCGCAATCTACTGGAGCCACATGGCGTTGAGTTTCAGGTGATGGCAACGGGCTTTACCTGGGATACACAAAATCGCGAATCTGATACCGCGGCCTGCCGTGAAGTCTGGCAACATGCCAAACGAATGCTGGCCGATCCTTCACTGGATATGGTTTTGCTCGATGAGCTAACTTATATGGTGGCGTATGACTATTTGCCACTGGAAGAAGTGGTGCAGGCGTTAAATGAACGTCCACATCAACAGACGGTGATTATCACGGGTCGTGGTTGTCATCGGGATATTCTTGAATTGGCGGATACGGTGAGTGAATTACGCCCCGTGAAACATGCGTTTGATGCCGGTGTTAAGGCGCAAATAGGGATTGATTATTAAGAGAAAGCACCTCAAAAGATCGCCTCTTGAGGTGCTTTAATCATAATTATATTCAAGCGGCAATAGCAAAACTCAGAATCCGTTTTATCTCATTCAAATGTCCCGGATATGCTTCATGATTCTCAGCGTCAACATCTTCAATAAATAATATCAGTTCAGTAATTAACGCATTGGCATCTTCATAACTGATTGCGCTTAACTCTGGCGAAGTTTCAGTACCGTAGTTAATCGTCAGATTGTTCATCACCGTGAGGATAAGGATAAAATATTTATGACAAACCTTGCATGTGGTTTGGTTGCCCAGAGTATTATACAGCATATCAAGTAATGCCAGTATTCTACGGTTTTGTACATCGTTCATAAAATGCCCCTCCTATAACATTATTCCGCTGGCAATAAGTAATTTCGCCAGCCCCTCAGACGCCTTTAACCCACTAATGACCTGTGCGCGTAATATTTCATTTAATCTTTTTTGTTCAGCCGCTGTGCGTATTTTATTAGTGTATAAATCCTTAAGGTGATTTCCCTCGTCAAGAAATGAGTTCAGTGCTTGTATTGCTGGAATAGCTGGATCTGCTGCACGAAGACGTGTTTCATTAATACTGATAATCGCAGCCAGGAATTCTTGTCTGCTCTTCAATGTCTTAAATTCATTACCTCCTCCTTTTTTTAAGGAGGCATTGTAATAAACGAGATTATTATGTACCGTCGCAAAGGTATTTCTTCCAGTTTGTTTACCTTTTGTCGCGATATCGTTTCGTATATCAGTTAGATCATTTTTTATTCTTTGCCAATGTTTATTTACCGTACTACCTATATTCCCTGCGCTTACCCTTGTATTATACAACCCATTGAAATAAACCACTAAATCTTTAACCGCTGCTGCAGATTTTGTTAATGTTCCACCACCATTGATGCCCAGAAGTGCCCCCGCATTATTCGCGTGATCCAGAGCTTGTTTAAGCAATATGAACTGTTTGCTGTCTTTAACATCTAAATCCTCATTCAAAAGTTCGACATAAGAACTCATACTGCTAATGATTTCCATAGAAGCCAGCAATCTTTCTTTTTCAGTAGCGACTATCTTTGTAGTAAAAAGATCTTCTTGAGATTTTTTGTGCTTATCTCCAGGTTGCTGACATAATGACTCATCACTGGTACTGTTTTCAATAACTACCTCATAATCTGGTCGAGGTGCACACTCCGGATTAGTCGCATAAAAATTAACAAGGAAGTTTTCACGAGAAGCATAGTATTGTTTAAAGAAACTTGCATTCGCCGCCACCGCCTTGTTACCCGCAGTAATAACAGTTTCGGCTTGTTCATTTTTCAATGCATCGGTTGCACAACCTGAAAGCATTAACAGCGATAGAAATATTCCACTATATCTAATCATAACCCACCTCTTGACGTTGAGTTTATCTCAGATAATTAAATAGTAACGTGGCTATTTCTGGGTATTATTCATAAGCAAGTATGAAATTAAATTAAAATACTGCGACTATTTATCATGCTTCAAATGAAGAAAAGGCCCCGCAGGGCCTTTATTTTATACTTATCTTAAATTAACCGTTATTATTACGTCCGCCAGAACGGCGACCACCGCTCACCTGGCTATGACGTTTCACCGCACGACGAATCTGATTCGCCTTCATACGACGACGGTCTTTTTCTACGGCAACTTTAGAGCTGGTTTCTGGCGGTAGCTCCACCAGTTCGCGCAGATAGTTAGTCTGGGCGAGGTCCAGCTCCGTCCAGCCACCGCGTGGCAGACCTTTTGGCAGTGGGATATCACCGTAACGAACACGAATCAGGCGGCTTACCTGCACACCAACCGCTTCCCAAAGACGACGAACTTCACGGTTACGGCCTTCGGTCAGAGTAACGTTGTACCACTGGTTGATCCCTTCGCCGCCGCTGAACTTGATGGTTTTAAAGGCTGCCGGACCATCTTCCAACTGCACGCCACGACTCAAATCACGCAGTTTCGCGTCGTCAACCTGACCAAATACACGCACGGCATATTCACGTTCAACTTCACGGCTTGGGTGCATTAAACGGTTTGCCAGTTCACCATCGGTGGTGAACAGCAGCAGACCACAGGTATTAACGTCCAGGCGACCCACGGCAATCCAGCGTGCGCCACGCAGTTTTGGCAGACGGTCAAACACCGTTGGACGTCCTTCCGGATCGTTACGGGTACACAACTCACCTTCCGGTTTGTAATAGGCCAGAACGCGACAAATTTGTTCAGCGGACTCACGTACCGAAATCAGGTGACCATCGATACGGATTTTCAATCCAGGGGTAATTTCAACACGATCGCCGAGTTTAGCAATTTTGCCATCAACACTCACACGACCGGCTTCAATAATAGATTCGATTTCACGGCGAGAACCGTGGCCGGCACGCGCCAGCACTTTCTGTAGCTTTTCGCTCATAGAGCTTCCTTTTGGTGTCGCCTTCCCAGGCGTCTGATATGCTTTTGTGCAACAGTGAGTCAGAACTTACATCTGACTCACTGATAGTAAAGTCTGTTTGAACTCTTCAGGCCTTAAGTAAACGACTCGACGTTTATCGGCCTGGCTTTGAGGCGCAACATACTACACTATCTTTATGGTTAAAGCTTGTTTCGATTAACGTCGATTTGGTTACCAACCACCACCGCCTCCGCCACCCGCACCGCCGCCAGCACCACCACCGGAATAGCTCCGCCCCAACAAACTGGTATAGGCCCCGCAACTCAGGTGCGTCTGCAATGAGAATAAAACACCACTACGGGCAATTTCCGGGGCGCTAACAGCCGCTGTGAGTGATGGGGTGATACGTGCTGCCCATTCTCTGCCAAGGTTTGCCGAGACCGCCCAACCTAACAACGCGTAATCCAGTTTCCGTGTTTCCCCTTTCCGCCGCCGCCCACTGTGTGTTGCCGCCTCTTTACGCGCAAGATAGTTAACGATAGCTTCACCGTGGGCATAACGTTGCTGCCCAGTTTGGGTAAACTTTGGCAGAAAAATATACCCCATGCCAGTGAGATAACCGGTCAGGAAAACAGCGCTAAAATAACCCGCTGGCATATACCAGTAAAAGAATACATCTCCGACATTGATATAGAGAGAATAAAAGGCCACGCCTGAACAAATCAGCGGTAAAAACAAAGTGATGATTACACGATTAACGCAAGGCTTGTCATCATCGCGGGCAAATAAAAGCTCAAGGGAACAAAATAAAAAAGGAAGAAACCAGCAGATCATAATAAACATATCGCCCACCAGACTCATTCCTGCCCAGCCTACGGGACTCAGGTTACCGTAGAGAATGACCGCCAATATTGCCATTCCGCCCCATTGCAAAAACGCATCAGGTCGGTAAAACGAAGACTTTTTACGCGGCAGATAAAATTTCTGCATCCGTAAAAATGCCCTGCGTAACACTCTGTTGCGTCTCCCCGTAAGAACGACCTTATCGCCTTTACGAAATAACGCTTCCAGTAATAACTGCTCTGCGGGCAGTAATACCGCATTATTTCTGGTCGCGCCTTCATTAACACGAATCAGGATTTGCTGGTTCTTGTCATACTGATCTTCCAGATGAATTTTGCCTTTCACAATCAGATTTACGATATCGGCACAAAAACCTTTATCGTCGTAAACCAGCTTCGCATCGAGACGTAACATGCCGGGCGTGTAATCTGGCGGAATGACATCGGTTTCAATCACATCTACCGGCGTAAATTGCGGCCTGCGCTTCCAGAGATATAACCATCCACAAACCATGAGCAGACACGGAAACCAAATTAACAACGATGACGTGGAGGGTAAAAGAAGATGGCTGAAAATATTCGTCGTTTGTAGAGCCGGGGCATTGCTAAGTAAAGCGTGAGGCCAGCGATAGAGGACCGTGAAGTCTTCACGATAAAACGGATCGCGGGATTCAATTCTTCCGTCCTCAAGGATGCGGCCATTTCGATATGTGTCGCCCTCTTCTCCGGTAAAGAGATCAATTTCGCTAAATGGATTACCCGCAATATTAGAGATCTGGAGAGAAAATCGGGTCTTATAAATTTCAAACGGCCACTTGTTACCGGTCACGTTCCAGATTAACAGATCAGAATCTCCCTCACGCAGGAAAGCATTTTTAACCTGATAATGAATTTGATAATGATAGTCACCTTGAGGCAAGAAACGTTGTTTATCGCCCACGACAATACTCATTAAACCGATATGCCAGTCAAGATGCCAGGGTTCAGGAACACCATCACGGGTGACGCCAACAATATGATAGTTCAGCAGTGCAGCGTCACCATCAGGCTGCATCCATAGTCGTGGTAAATCACGATAAAATCCGTGCTTAATCTGCTGATTTCGCGCCTGAAAATGAATGTTCTCTTTGATGTCGAGCACCCCATCCAGTTGCAGGGTGGCTTCAACATCAAAGAGCGAGATCCCTTCTTCATAAGAAGGGATCTCCGTGTTTTCTGCATAACTTAGAGATGATACAAACAGCCCTGCTATCAACAGCAAAATGCAGCGAAACTTCCCTGCCATAGTCTTCCATCCGTGGAACGCAATTTGTTATAAGAAAGGCTTCACATCACCTACGCCTTCACGCACCACGACCGGCGTATCATCAGTAAGATCAATAACCGTTGTTGGTTTCTGCCCGAGATAGCCGCCGTGAATAATCAAGTCCACCTGTTTTTCCAGACGGTCTTTAATTTCTTCCGGATCGGATTCGGTAAATTCGCTACCTGGCAGCATCAGTGATGTGGAAAGCATCGGTTCGCCCAATGCTTCAAGCAGCGCCTGCGCAATCGGGTTAGAAGGCACACGCATACCGATGGTTTTGCGTTTTTCCTGCAACAGACGGCGTGGCACTTCCTTCGTCCCCTTCAGGATGAAGGTATAGTTGCCCGGCGTGTTGTTTTTCATTAAACGAAACGCAACGTTATCGACAAATGAATAGGTCGAGAGTTCAGAAAGATCGCGACACATCAGGGTAAAGTTGTGACCGTCCGGCAGCTGGCGAATTCGACAAATACGCTCCATGGCGTTTTTATCTTCAATTTTACAGCCGAGCGCATAGCCGGAATCGGTTGGATAAACAATCACCCCGCCTTTACGCACGATCTCCACCGCCTGGTTGATCAGACGTTGCTGCGGATTATCAGGATGAATATAAAAAAACTGGCTCATAATTCCCTCTCTGTGGTGTTCTGCGGCTGTTCCCATAGCTGCCAGACGCCTTCAACGCCTGCGGGCAGCCAGAGTTTACGACCCAGTTCGATCCACGGGCATGGCTGATGAAAATCAGATCCTTGTGATGCCCATAAATGATGCTGACGCGCAAGTGTCGCCAGCTGGGTGCGTTCATTGGGCGATTGCTGGCACTGCGCGACTTCCATCGCGTCGCCGTGGTGTTCGGCAAAATGCGCAACCAATCTTTTCAGCCATTTAGCACTAAGATTGTACCGCCCAGGATGAGCTAGCACCGCCTTACCGCCAGAATGATGAATGACATCAATAGCTTGTTCTATTGTACACCACTGTGGCGGAACGTATCCGGTTTTCCCGCGCGCCAGATATTTTTTAAAGACATCCGCCATTGAACTGGCTTTGCCGCACTCCACAAGGAAACGCGCAAAATGACCGCGCGTCACCGCACCGCCCTGCGCCAGTCGTTGCGCGCCTTCCAGTGCCCCAGGTATTTGCGCTTTTTCAAGTCTTTCGGCAATCAGCTGCGCCCGCTGATTGCGCCGTTCTGTCTGCTGCGCGAGGAACTCACACATTAGCGGATGAGTAATATCAATATTCAGCCCGACAATATGAATTTCATGATTTTCCCAGACCGTGGAGATTTCCACGCCGGGAATAAGATTCAGCGCCAGTCCCGAACGTGAAATTTCCTCTCTTGCTGGTGAGATTGCAGCTGTGGTGTCATGGTCGGTGATCGCCAGGGTGCCGACGTGCATCTCGACTGCACGGTGCACCAATGCTTCTGGCGTCAGGCAGCCATCGGAAGCTGTGGTATGGCTGTGCAGGTCGTAAATCACTGCGTAATTCGTGTCGCTCAAGGCGCACTCCCGTTCTGGATAATGTTTTTTGCGCCGACATCATAACGGTTCTGGCAAATATTCTGAAATGAGCTGTTGACAATTAATCATCGAACTAGTTAACTAGTACGCAAGTTCACGTAAAAAGGGTATCGACAATGAAAGCAATTTTCGTACTGAAAGGTTGGTGGCGCACTTCCTGAAACGGGCAGTGTATTCACCATGCGTAAAGCAATCAGATACCCAGCCCGCCTAATGAGCGGGCTTTTTTTTGAACAAAATTAGAGAATAACAATGCAAACACAAAAACCGACTCTCGAACTGCTAACCTGCGAAGGCGCTTATCGCGACAACCCGACTGCGCTTTTTCACCAGTTGTGTGGGCATCGTCCAGCAACGCTGCTGCTGGAATCCGCAGATATCGACAGCAAAGATGATTTAAAAAGTCTGCTGCTGATAGACAGTGCGCTGCGCATTACAGCATTAGGTGACACTGTCACAATTCAGGCACTTTCCGGCAATGGCGAAGCCCTGCTGGCACTACTGGATAACGCCCTGCCTGCGGGTGTGGAAAGTGAACAATCACCAAACTGCCGTGTGCTGCGCTTCCCCCCTGTCAGTCCACTGCTGGATGAAGACGCCCGCTTATGCTCCCTTTCGGTTTTTGACGCTTTCCGCTTATTGCAGAATCTGTTGAATGTACCGAGGGAAGAGCGAGAAGCAATGTTCTTCGGCGGCCTGTTCTCTTATGACCTTGTGGCGGGATTTGAAGATTTACCACAACTGGCAGCGGAAAATAACTGTCCTGATTTCTGTTTTTATCTCGCTGAAACGCTGATGGTGATTGACCATCAGAAAAAAAGCACCCGCATTCAGGCCAGTCTTTTTGCTCCGAATGAAGAAGAAAAACAACGTCTCACTGCTCGCCTGAACGATCTTCGCCAGCAACTGACTGAAACCGCGCCACCGCTGCCGGTGGTTTCCGTGCCGCATATGCGTTGTGAATGTAACCAGAGCGATGAAGAGTTCGGTGGCGTAGTGCGTTTGTTGCAAAAAGCGATTCGCGCCGGAGAAATTTTCCAGGTCGTACCATCTCGCCGTTTCTCTCTGCCCTGCCCGTCACCGCTGGCGGCCTATTACGTGCTGAAAAAGAGTAATCCCAGCCCGTACATGTTTTTTATGCAGGATAATGATTTCACCCTGTTTGGCGCGTCGCCGGAAAGTTCGCTCAAGTATGACGCCACCAGCCGCCAGATTGAGATCTACCCCATTGCCGGAACACGTCCACGCGGTCGTCGTGCCGATGGTTCACTGGACAGAGACCTCGACAGCCGCATCGAACTGGAAATGCGTACCGATCATAAAGAGCTTTCTGAACATCTGATGCTGGTGGATCTCGCCCGTAATGATCTGGCACGCATTTGCACCCCCGGCAGCCGCTACGTCGCCGATCTCACCAAAGTTGACCGTTACTCTTACGTGATGCACCTGGTCTCCCGCGTGGTCGGTGAGCTGCGCCACGATCTCGACGCCCTGCACGCTTACCGCGCCTGTATGAATATGGGGACGTTAAGCGGTGCACCGAAAGTACGCGCTATGCAGTTAATTGCCGAGGCGGAAGGTCGTCGCCGCGGCAGCTACGGCGGCGCGGTAGGTTATTTCACCGCGCATGGCGATCTCGACACCTGCATTGTGATCCGCTCGGCACTGGTGGAAAACGGTATCGCCACCGTGCAAGCCGGTGCTGGCGTGGTACTTGATTCTGTTCCGCAGTCGGAAGCCGACGAAACCCGTAATAAAGCCCGCGCTGTACTGCGCGCTATTGCCACCGCGCATCATGCACAGGAGACTTTCTGATGGCTGACATTCTGCTGCTCGATAATATCGACTCTTTTACTTACAACCTGGCAGATCAGTTGCGCAGCAATGGGCATAACGTGGTGATTTACCGCAACCATATTCCGGCGCAGACCTTAATTGAACGCCTGGCGACAATGAGCAATCCGGTGCTGATGCTTTCTCCTGGCCCCGGTGTGCCAAGCGAAGCCGGTTGTATGCCAGAACTCCTCACCCGCCTGCGCGGCAAGCTGCCAATTATTGGCATTTGCCTCGGTCATCAGGCGATTGTCGAAGCTTATGGGGGGTATGTCGGTCAGGCGGGCGAAATTCTTCACGGTAAAGCCTCCAGCATTGAACATGACGGTCAGGCGATGTTTGCCGGATTAACAAACCCGCTGCCAGTGGCGCGTTATCACTCGCTGGTTGGCAGTAACATTCCGGCCGGTTTAACCATCAACGCCCATTTTAATGGCATGGTGATGGCGGTGCGTCACGATGCAGATCGCGTTTGTGGATTCCAGTTCCATCCGGAATCCATTCTTACTACCCAGGGCGCTCGCCTGCTGGAACAAACATTGGCCTGGGCGCAGCAGAAACTGGAACCGACTAACACGCTGCAACCGATTCTGGAAAAACTGTATCAGGCGCAGACGCTTAGCCAGCAAGAAAGCCACCAGCTGTTTTCAGCGGTGGTGCGTGGCGAGCTGAAGCCAGAACAGCTCGCGGCGGCTCTGGTAAGCATGAAAATTCGTGGCGAGCACCCGAACGAAATCGCCGGGGCAGCAACTGCCCTTCTGGAAAATGCTGCGCCGTTCCCGCGCCCTGATTATCTGTTTGCCGATATCGTCGGTACCGGTGGTGACGGCAGTAACAGTATCAATATTTCTACCGCCAGTGCGTTTGTCGCCGCGGCCTGTGGGCTGAAAGTGGCGAAACACGGCAACCGTAGCGTCTCCAGTAAATCCGGTTCGTCGGATCTGCTGGCGGCATTCGGTATTAATCTTGATATGAACGCCGATAAATCGCGCCAGGCGCTGGATGAGTTAGGCGTCTGTTTCCTCTTTGCGCCGAAATATCACACCGGATTCCGCCACGCGATGCCGGTTCGCCAGCAACTGAAAACCCGCACCCTGTTCAACGTGTTGGGGCCATTGATTAACCCGGCACATCCGCCACTGGCATTAATTGGTGTCTACAGCCCGGAACTGGTGCTGCCGATTGCCGAAACTTTGCGCGTGCTGGGGTATCAACGCGCGGCGGTGGTGCACAGCGGCGGGATGGATGAAGTTTCATTACACGCGCCGACAATCGTTGCCGAACTGCATGACGGCGAAATTAAGAGCTATCAATTGACCGCTGAAGATTTTGGCCTGACACCCTACCACCAGGAGCAACTGGCAGGCGGAACACCGGAAGAAAACCGTGACATTTTAACACGCTTGTTACAAGGTAAAGGCGACGCCGCCCATGAAGCAGCCGTCGCGGCGAACGTCGCCATGTTAATGCGCCTGCATGGCCATGAAGATCTGCAAGCCAATGCGCAAACCGTTCTTGAGGTACTGCGTAGTGGTTCCGCTTACGACAGAGTCACCGCACTGGCGGCACGAGGGTAAATGATGCAAACCGTTTTAGCGAAAATCGTCGCAGACAAGGCGATTTGGGTAGAAGCCCGCAAACAGCAGCAACCGCTGGCCAGTTTTCAGAATGAGGTTCAGCCGAGCACGCGACATTTTTATGATGCGCTACAGGGTGCACGCACGGCGTTTATTCTGGAGTGTAAAAAAGCGTCACCGTCAAAAGGCGTGATCCGCGATGATTTTGATCCGGCACGCATTGCAACCGTTTACAGAAATTATGCTTCGGCAATTTCGGTGCTGACCGATGAGAAATATTTCCAGGGGAGCTTTGATTTCCTCCCCATCGTCAGCCAAATCGCCCCCCAGCCGATTTTATGTAAAGACTTTATTATCGACCCTTACCAGATCTATCTGGCGCGCTATTACCAGGCCGATGCCTGCTTATTAATGCTGTCGGTGCTGGACGATGAACAATATCGCCAGCTTGCCGCCGTCGCCCACAGTCTGGAGATGGGTGTGCTGACCGAAGTCAGTAATGAAGAGGAACTGGAGCGCGCCATTGCATTGGGGGCAAAGGTCGTTGGCATTAACAACCGCGACCTGCGCGATTTGTCGATTGATCTCAACCGTACCCGCGAGCTTGCGCCGAAACTGGGGCACAACGTGACGGTAATCAGCGAATCCGGCATCAATACTTACGCTCAGGTGCGCGAGTTAAGCCACTTCGCTAACGGTTTTCTGATTGGTTCGGCGTTGATGGCCCATGACGATTTGAACGCCGCCGTGCGCCGGGTGTTGCTGGGTGAGAATAAAGTATGTGGCCTGACGCGTGGGCAAGATGCTAAAGCAGCTTATGACGCGGGCGCGATTTACGGTGGGTTGATTTTTGTTGCGACATCACCGCGTTGCGTCAACGTTGAACAGGCGCAGGAAGTGATGGCTGCGGCACCGTTGCAGTATGTTGGCGTGTTCCGCAATCACGATATTGCCGATGTGGTGGACAAAGCTAAGGTGTTATCGCTGGCGGCAGTGCAACTGCATGGTAATGAAGATCAGCTGTATATCGATACGCTGCGTGAAGCTCTGCCAGCACACGTTGCCATCTGGAAAGCATTAAGCGTCGGTGAAACCCTGCCCGCCCGCGAGCTTCAGCACGTTGATAAATATGTTTTAGACAACGGCCAGGGTGGAAGCGGTCAACGTTTCGACTGGTCACTGTTAAACGGCCAATCGCTTGGCAACGTTCTGCTGGCGGGGGGCTTAGGCGCAGATAACTGCGTGGAAGCGGCACAAACCGGCTGCGCCGGACTTGATTTTAATTCTGCTGTAGAGTCGCAACCGGGCATCAAAGACGCACGTCTTTTGGCCTCGGTTTTCCAGACGCTGCGCGCATATTAAGGAAAGGAACAATGACAACATTACTTAACCCGTATTTTGGTGAGTTTGGCGGCATGTACGTGCCACAAATCCTGATGCCTGCTCTGCGCCAGCTGGAAGAAGCTTTTGTCAGCGCGCAAAAAGATCCTGAATTTCAGGCCCAGTTCAACGACCTGCTGAAAAACTATGCCGGGCGTCCAACCGCACTCACCAAATGCCAGAACATCACGGCTGGCACTAACACCACGCTGTATCTCAAGCGCGAAGATTTGCTGCACGGCGGCGCGCATAAAACTAACCAGGTGCTCGGTCAGGCTTTACTGGCGAAGCGGATGGGTAAAACCGAAATCATCGCCGAAACCGGTGCCGGTCAGCATGGCGTGGCGTCGGCCCTTGCCAGCGCCCTGCTCGGCCTGAAATGTCGCATTTATATGGGTGCCAAAGACGTCGAGCGCCAGTCGCCTAACGTTTTTCGTATGCGCTTAATGGGTGCGGAAGTGATCCCGGTGCATAGCGGTTCCGCGACGCTGAAAGATGCCTGTAATGAGGCGCTACGCGACTGGTCCGGCAGTTATGAAACCGCTCACTATATGCTGGGCACCGCGGCTGGCCCGCATCCTTACCCGACCATTGTGCGTGAGTTTCAGCGAATGATTGGCGAAGAAACGAAAGCGCAGATTCTGGAAAGAGAAGGTCGCCTGCCGGATGCGGTTATCGCCTGTGTTGGCGGCGGTTCGAATGCCATCGGCATGTTTGCTGATTTTATCAACGAAACCGACGTCGGCCTGATTGGTGTCGAACCAGGCGGTCACGGTATCGAAACTGGCGAGCACGGCGCACCGTTAAAACACGGTCGCGTGGGCATCTATTTCGGTATGAAAGCGCCGATGATGCAAACCGAAGATGGACAGATTGAAGAATCTTACTCCATCTCCGCCGGACTGGATTTCCCGTCTGTCGGCCCACAACACGCGTATCTTAACAGCACTGGACGCGCTGATTACGTGTCAATTACCGATGATGAAGCACTGGAAGCCTTCAAAACGCTGTGCCTGCACGAAGGGATCATCCCGGCGCTAGAATCCTCCCACGCCCTGGCCCATGCGCTGAAAATGATGCGCGAAAACCCGGAAAAAGAGCAGCTACTGGTGGTTAACCTTTCCGGTCGCGGCGATAAAGACATCTTCACCGTTCACGATATTTTGAAAGCACGAGGGGAAATCTGATGGAACGCTACGAATCTCTGTTTGCCCAGTTGAAGGAGCGCAAAGAAGGCGCATTCGTTCCTTTCGTCACGCTCGGTGATCCGGGCATTGAGCAGTCGCTGAAAATTATCGACACGCTAATTGAAGCCGGTGCTGACGCGCTGGAGTTAGGTATCCCCTTCTCCGACCCACTGGCGGATGGCCCGACGATTCAAAACGCCACACTGCGTGCCTTTGCGGCAGGTGTGACCCCGGCACAGTGCTTTGAGATGCTGGCACTGATTCGCCAGAAGCACCCGACCATTCCCATCGGCCTTTTGATGTATGCCAACCTGGTGTTTAACAAAGGCATTGATGAGTTTTATGCCCAGTGCGAGAAAGTCGGCGTCGATTCGGTGCTGGTTGCCGATGTGCCAGTGGAAGAGTCCGCTCCCTTCCGCCAGGCCGCGTTGCGTCATAATGTCGCACCTATCTTTATTTGCCCGCCGAATGCCGACGATGATTTGCTGCGCCAGATAGCCTCCTACGGTCGTGGATACACCTATTTATTGTCACGTGCGGGCGTGACCGGCGCAGAAAACCGCGCCGCGTTACCCCTCAATCATCTGGTCACGAAGCTGAAAGAATACAATGCTGCGCCTCCATTGCAGGGCTTTGGTATTTCCGCCCCGGATCAGGTAAAAGCAGCGATTGATGCAGGAGCTGCGGGCGCGATTTCTGGTTCGGCCATCGTTAAAATCATCGAGCAACATATTAATGAGCCAGAGAAAATGCTGGCGGCACTGAAAGCTTTTGTACAACCGATGAAAGCGGCGACGCGCAGTTAATCCCACAGCCGCCAGTTCCGCTGGCGGCATTTTAACTTTCTTTAACGAAGCTGGAAAAATCCTAAATTCATTTATTATTTATCTTTTTACCGTTTCGCTTACCCCTGTCGAAAGTCAACTTACGTCTTTTTTCCGCCCAACAGTAATATAATCAAACAAATTAATCCCGCAACATAACACCAGTAAAATCAATAATTTTCTCTAAGTCACTTATTCCTCAGGCAATTGTTAATATATCCAGAATGTTCCTCATAATATATTTTCCCTCTTTCTTCTCGTTGCGCTTAATTTGACTAATTTTCATTAGCGACTAATTTTAATGAGTGTCGACACACAACACTCATATTAATGAAACAATGCAACGCAACGGGAGAAATAACATGGCCGAACATCGTGGTGGTTCAGGAAATTTCGCCGAAGACCGTGAAAAGGCATCCGACGCTGGCCGTAAAGGCGGTCAGCATAGCGGCGGTAATTTTAAAAATGATCCGCAACGCGCATCTGAAGCGGGTAAAAAAGGCGGTCAACAAAGCGGTGGTAATAAATCAGGAAAATCCTGATTCACCGTTAATTATTAATATCAGTTGATAAAGATAATTGCATCTGCGGGCCGTATGGCTCGCAGTGATTTCACTGGAGAAAAATATGAATATGAAGACCATTGAAGATGTCTTTATTCACCTGCTTTCAGATACCTACAGCGCAGAAAAACAATTAACCCGGGCACTGGCAAAACTCGCAAGAGCAACATCAAACGAAAAATTAAGTCAGGCTTTTCATGCGCACCTCGAGGAAACACATGGACAGATTGAACGTATTGATCAAGTTGTGGAATCTGAATCGAATCTGAAAATTAAGCGCATGAAATGTGTGGCAATGGAAGGTCTCATTGAAGAAGCTAATGAGGTCATCGAAAGTACCTTGAAAAACGAAGTACGTGATGCCGCACTGATTGCCGCTGCACAGAAAGTCGAGCACTATGAGATCGCCAGTTACGGGATCTTAGCGACGCTGGCTGAACAATTAGGTTACCGTAAAGCAGCGAAACTTCTGAAAGAAACTCTTGAAGAAGAAAAGGCCACCGACATCAAACTGACTGATCTGGCACTTAATAACGTAAATAAGAAAGCCGAAAATAAAGCCTGAAATATGAACTTTAACTTTTAGTCATTTTATAAAGAGGACATTTTCATGAATCGTATTGAACATTATCATGACTGGTTACGTGACGCCCACGCAATGGAAAAGCAAGCCGAATCTATGCTTGAATCCATGGCTAGTCGTATAGATAATTATCCTGAACTACGCGCTCGTATTGAACAACATCTTAGTGAAACCAAAAACCAGATTGTTCAACTGGAAACTATTCTTGATCGTAATGACATTTCACGTTCAGTCATTAAAGATTCCATGAGTAAAATGGCTGCGCTTGGGCAGTCAATCGGTGGTATATTCCCTTCTGATGAAATAGTCAAAGGCTCTATTAGCGGATATGTCTTCGAGAAATTTGAAATCGCCTGTTACACCTCACTATTAGCAGCAGCAAAAAATGCCGGTGATACAGCTTCAATTCCAACCATCGAAGCGATTTTAAATGAGGAAAAAGAAATGGCCGACTGGCTGATTCAGCATATTCCGCAAACAACTGAGAAATTTTTAATTCGCTCTGAAACTGATGGCGTAGAAGCGAAGAAATAATACCCTTTATGCCATGTCCTTATTGACCCCGTATATTACGGGGTCGTTTTTGTGCGGAATTAAAAACGATATCCTGCTGAGAACATAAACACCCACGGATCGAGGCGTACGCTATCGTGTTGCTGTGCACCGCCCAGTTTATAATTGGCGGTGGTATCGATATCCATGTACCACACTGACATGTTAACCAACCAGTCACGGTTAATCAGATAATCAACCCCCACCTGCCCGGCAGCTCCCCAGGAATCTTTCAGACTGAGATCGGAAAGCCCCGCCTCTTTGCCATGATCGTTAAATCCATTATCAAAGAAGGTGGTGTAGTTGATGCCTGCCCCAACATAAGGACGGAATTTGCTGCTGGCATCACCAAAATACCACTGCGCCATCAGTGTTGGCGGCAGATGATGAACGGTTGCAATATCGCCGGTCGCCCTGGTGCCGATTTTATGGCGGAACGGCGTCGCTGCCAGTAATTCCACACCAATGTTGTCGGTCGCCATATAAGTAAACGTCAGGCCCAGTTGAGTGTTATTGGTCACGCTGAATCCACCCAGACTTCCTAACGTACCACCAGCACCTTCTGTTGGACGTACGGTTGCAGAACCTGCACGCATAAAAAATTCGCCTGCTTCATGCGCAAAGGCACTGCCAGAGAGAAGAGTTGTTACTGCCAAAGCCGCCACTGTTAACTTTTTCATATCCGCTCCGTCGTTATGGTTATAAAAACGTGACGAATATACCTACATTGGAGTAACAAATGATCCTACATAGATCACATTACATATGATAATTCACCCTTTATTGATCTGGATTAATTTAGAAGTTGCATTGAAAATCCTGGTTAATGTGATTTAAATCAATTTTTAAATATTTTCGCTACGCAAATATTAACTCGCTCGCCACTTGCAGCGGTTTGCCCACGCCTGAAGGCCAGCAATTACCTCCGCTTTACAAAGATATGCTTTTCCATACAAGACCTGATGCTGCCACCCGAGGCTTAACCAGGGTACAATTGCCCGCTAATTAACACCTGCATAAAACTCAAGGAGAGTGCATGTCTATCACGGCGCAGTCCGTATACCGTGACACCGGAAATTTCTTCCGTAATCAATTTATGACCATTCTGTTGGTATCGTTGCTATGTGCGTTTATCACAGTGGTGTTAGGGCATGTTTTCTCACCCAGTGATGCACAGCTTGCGCAGCTCAATGACGGCGTGCCCGTTAGCGGCAGTAGTGGGTTGTTCGACCTGGTTCAGAATATGTCACCGGAACAGCAACAAATTTTGCTGCAGGCTTCAGCGGCGTCCACTTTTTCAGGATTAATCGGTAACGCCATTCTCGCCGGAGGCGTAATATTAATTATCCAGCTGGTGTCTGCGGGTCAGAGAGTCAGTGCGCTTCGAGCTATTGGTGCCAGTGCGCCGATATTGCCAAAGTTATTTATTCTGATTTTTCTGACTACCCTTTTAGTACAGATTGGCATCATGCTGGTGGTCGTTCCGGGAATTATCATGGCCATTTTACTGGCTCTGGCACCGGTGATGTTGGTACAGGACAAAATGGGCGTTTTTGCCTCGATGCGTAGCAGTATGCGGCTGACTTGGGCGAATATGCGTCTGGTGGCACCCGCAGTACTGAGCTGGTTGCTGGCAAAGACACTGTTGCTGCTTTTTGCCTCTTCTTTTGCCGCATTAACCCCGGAAATTGGTGCCGTACTGGCGAACACCTTGAGCAACCTGATTTCAGCCGTACTGCTCATCTATCTGTTCCGCCTGTATATGTTGATTCGCCAATAACCTTAAGCATTTGATTACGGAATCGTAAAATGAAGCAGTTTCTTGATTTTTTACCGCTGGTTGTCTTTTTCGCGTTTTACAAGATTTATGACATCTATGCGGCTACTGCGGCGCTGATCGTCGCCACGGCGATTGTGCTTATATATAGCTGGGTTCGCTTTCGTAAGGTTGAGAAGATGGCCCTGATCACTTTTGTTCTGGTGGTCGTCTTCGGTGGCTTGACGCTGTTCTTCCACAATGATGAGTTTATTAAATGGAAGGTTACAGTCATTTATGCTCTGTTTGCGGGAGCCCTGTTAGTCAGCCAATGGGTGATGAAAAAGCCGCTAATTCAGCGGATGCTGGGTAAAGAACTCACGCTGCCGCAACCGGTATGGTCGAAGCTGAATCTGGCCTGGGCTGTTTTCTTTATCCTTTGCGGTCTGGCAAACATCTACATCGCATTCTGGCTGCCGCAAAATATTTGGGTCAACTTTAAAGTCTTTGGCCTGACCGCCCTTACCTTAATCTTCACATTGTTAAGCGGTATCTATATCTACCGCCACATGCCGCAGGAAGATAAATCCTAACCAGACTGCCAGTCCTTCGGGGCTGGCGCTGTATCTCCTCTGTTCTCCTCAGGAAAATCATAGTAGCATCGCGCCTGTGATTTTCCTTTTAAGTCGGTTTTACCATGTCTACAACACATAACGTCCCTCAGGGCGATCTTGTTTTACGTACTTTAGCCATGCCCGCCGATACCAATGCCAATGGTGACATCTTTGGTGGTTGGTTAATGTCACAAATGGATATTGGCGGCGCTATTCTGGCGAAAGAAATTGCCCACGGTCGCGTAGTGACCGTGCGGGTTGAAGGAATGACTTTCTTACGGCCGGTTGCGGTCGGCGATGTGGTGTGCTGCTATGCACGCTGTGTCCAGAAAGGGACGACATCGGTCAGCATTAATATTGAAGTGTGGGTGAAAAAAGTCGCGTCTGAACCCATCGGGCAACGCTATAAAGCGACAGAAGCATTATTTAAGTATGTCGCGGTTGATCCTGAAGGAAAACCTCGCGCCTTACCTGTTGAGTAATAGTCAAAAGCCTCCGGTCGGAGGCTTTTGACTTTATGCTTACTGAATTTCGGTGGTGCCGTTAATTTTAAACAGGATATTCACCACAATCCCACTGCCTGGCTTACCCGGCTCATAACGCCATCTGCGCATCGCATTTTTCACCTCACGCTCAAACATATTCGCAGGCTTGGCTGAGAGGATTTGTACGTTATCCACGCGACCATCCGGCGTGACGTCAAATTTAACTTTAACCTGCCCTTCAATGCGCAATGCCTGTGCTCGTGCCGGATACTGCGGCTGATTACGGCTTAATGCGCGTGGTCCTGAAGCCACACTGGTAACCGGCTTGCTGGTTGCAGCCGTTGCTGTACTTGATGTCGGGCGTGCCGGTGCCGTATTTTCAAACGGTGATGCCGGACGCGACTCTACGGGTTTGACATCGCGTTTTGGCTGCTCCTGTACCTTTTTCACCGGCTTCGGTTTTGGCTTAGGTTTCGGCTTCGGCTTTTCAATGACCACCGGTGCTTCTTTTGGCGGTTCGGGGATCGGCTCAGGTTCCGGTTCTGGCTCTACCACCGGCTCCGGTGGCGGCTGAACGGCTTGTGGCGGTTCGAGATCCGCAGGCGCAACCATCGTGACAGAAATTGGCTGCGCAGGCGCAGGTAGTTCAATAACCTGATGTACCGAGGTATAGAGCAGACCCGCCACAACAGCACCATGAATGCAGACCGAAAGTAACGTCGGCCAGGGGAAGCGGCGAGGTAAATCAAGGGTCATTGAAGTCATAATCATTTCAGTAGAAAAACCAGGTCTCGATTTTAAATGCAAATAGCAATCATATTCAATAAGGCAAGACGATCAGGATCAGTGAAAATGTCATTTTTGGCGTAATTGACCTTACTTTATGCATGGTCTTAACAAAGACATCATCTTTCCGTTGCAGATCTTCGCCCTTTCAAATAACGTACTTTACAACTTTCCCGAACAAGGAGTTGTGCCCGTGTTGTATGTTATTTACGCTCAAGACAAAGCTGATAGCCTCGAAAAACGCCTTTCCGTTCGTCCGGCACATTTAGCACGTTTACAGTTACTGCATGATGAAGGTCGTTTGTTGACAGCTGGTCCAATGCCAGCGGTAGACAGTAACGATCCAGGGGCTGCGGGATTTACTGGCTCAACCGTTATTGCTGAATTTGAATCGCTGGAAGCAGCTCAGGCCTGGGCCGATGCTGACCCGTACGTAGCGGCAGGAGTCTATGAACACGTTTCAGTGAAACCATTTAAGAAAGTGTTCTGAATAGAGATTCAATATTTAAGGGCACGGTTTTTGCAACCGTGTTCTTGTTTGGCCTTTCCTTATAGGTCGGTCAGTGCATTCACCCCCACAAGCAGATAATAACTTTATCTGTATTTCTTTATATGATGTGAGCATATTCAGGAAAAATGCCCTTTCCTGACGCAGAGTTGCTCACTCAAAACCTTTGATTACTGCGGATAAAGTCATCTACTATTGTTTAACACATTCACGTGCCGCATGTATGTTCAGAAAATGTGCACGTTGAGATAATTAAACAAAATTGTGGTTACAGAGGTATCAGTGAGTCACTGGGCTACATTCAAACAAACAGCAACAAATTTATGGGTGACCCTACGGCACGACATTCTCGCGCTGGCCGTCTTTTTAAATGGATTGCTTATTTTTAAAACAATCTATGGTATGTCGGTCAATTTGCTTGATATTTTCCATATCAAAGCATTTTCAGAGTTGGATCTCTCCTTGCTGGCAAACGCCCCACTATTTATGCTCGGCGTCTTTCTTGTCCTGAACTCCATTGGCTTACTGTTCCGGGCAAAGCTCGCATGGGCAATCAGTATCATTTTGTTGTTGATAGCGCTAATTTACACCCTGCATTTTTATCCCTGGCTGAAATTTAGTATTGGATTTTGCATTTTTACGCTGGTGTTTTTGCTGATACTGCGCAAAGACTTCTCCCACAGTAGCGCCGCAGCCGGGACAATTTTCGCATTTATTAGTTTCACGACGTTACTGTTTTACTCCACCTACGGTGCGCTTTATTTAAGCGAAGGTTTTAATCCGCGAATAGAAAGTTTGATGACCGCGTTCTATTTTTCGATAGAAACCATGTCAACCGTCGGCTATGGCGATATTGTCCCTGTTTCTGAATCAGCACGATTGTTCACTATTTCGGTCATTATTTCCGGCATTACCGTTTTTGCCACCTCTATGACCTCAATTTTTGGTCCGCTTATCCGCGGGGGATTCAACAAACTTGTAAAAGGAAACAATCATACAATGCATCGTAAAGATCATTTTATTGTTTGCGGACATTCGATTCTCGCCATCAATACGATCCTGCAACTGAATCAACGCGGACAAAACGTAACGGTTATCAGCAACTTGCCTGAAGATGATATCAAGCAACTTGAGCAACGCTTAGGCGATAACGCTGATGTTATCCCCGGTGACAGTAATGACAGTTCAGTATTAAAGAAAGCGGGAATCGATCGATGCCGGGCCATTCTGGCGCTGAGTGATAACGATGCAGATAACGCGTTTGTTGTACTCTCGGCAAAAGATATGAGCAGTGATGTCAAAACAGTTCTCGCCGTCAGTGATAGCAAAAACCTGAATAAGATTAAGATGGTACATCCGGATATCATTCTCTCACCGCAACTGTTTGGCAGCGAAATTCTGGCGCGAGTTTTAAATGGTGAAGAGATTAATAATGATATGCTCGTTTCAATGTTGTTGAACTCCGGTCATGGTATTTTCAGCGATAACGATGAACAAGAAACGAAAGCTGACAATAAAGAATCGGCGCAAAAATAGACTTTAAAGACGGAAGAGTAAACTTATTGGGCACCGCAATGGTGCCCAGTACATTTAGATATTGTAGATCGCAAACAATAACGAGTTACGCTGTTTGTTTAGAATGCACTTCCTGATGCTGTGGATACGCATATTTCGGCGCGACTGCCCCTCAAGCCAACGCGATTTACGTCGGCTAGCCTGACGCTGCATGCGCCAGCGCCCCACTTCCGTTCTACTCCGCTTCATGTTAACTACTCTATGCAATAACAGAATGGTCATTATACCCCCACCCCCGACGCTGACCAGTGCTTTTCCCGCGTTTTTATTTGCCAGATGAATCCATATGCGTAAACTCATAACAATGCGCTTTCAAAAGGATTTCTAATCTATGACAACCGTTTATACGTTGGTGAGTTGGTTGGCCATTCTGGGATACTGGTTGCTCATTGCAGGCGTAACTTTACGCATTCTAATGAAACGACGCGCAGTTCCCTCCGCGATGGCCTGGCTGTTGATTATTTACATTCTGCCGTTAGTCGGAATTATTGCCTATCTTGCCGTTGGCGAGCTCCATTTAGGCAAACGCCGCGCTGAGCGCGCCAGAGCGATGTGGCCTTCCACCGCAAAATGGCTTAACGACCTTAAAGCCTGTAAGCATATCTTCGCCGAAGAAAATAGCAGTGTCGCTGCGCCATTATTCAAGCTTTGCGAGCGTCGTCAGGGGATCGCAGGGGTCAAAGGGAATCAGCTGCAACTGATGACCGAGTCAGATGATGTGATGCAGGCGTTAATCCGCGACATCCAGCTCGCGCGCCATAATATTGAGATGGTGTTTTATATCTGGCAGCCCGGCGGCATGGCGGACCAGGTGGCTGAATCATTAATGGCCGCTGCGCGACGCGGCATTCACTGCCGATTGATGCTCGACTCCGCCGGGAGTGTGGCTTTTTTCCGCAGCCCCTGGCCCGAGCTAATGCGTAATGCCGGTATTGAAGTGGTCGAAGCCTTAAAGGTCAATCTGATGCGTGTGTTTTTACGCCGTATGGACCTGCGCCAACATCGCAAGATGATCATGATCGATAATTACATCGCGTACACCGGCAGCATGAATATGGTCGACCCTCGCTACTTCAAACAGGATGCGGGTGTAGGGCAATGGATTGATCTGATGGCGCGTATGGAAGGTCCCATCGCCACCGCGATGGGGATTATTTATTCCTGCGACTGGGAGATTGAAACCGGGAAACGTATTCTGCCACCACCACCAGATGTCAATATTATGCCGTTTGAACAGGCCAGCGGTCACACCATTCACACAATTGCTTCTGGCCCTGGCTTTCCGGAAGATCTCATTCACCAGGCATTATTGACTGCGGCTTATTCGGCGCGTGAATATTTGATCATGACAACGCCCTACTTTGTGCCCAGCGATGATTTACTTCATGCGATTTGCACGGCGGCGCAGCGCGGGGTGGATGTCAGTATTATCCTTCCGCGAAAAAATGACTCGATGCTGGTCGGCTGGGCCAGTCGCGCATTCTTTACGGAACTGCTGGCTGCTGGGGTTAAAATTTATCAGTTTGAAGGCGGGTTACTGCATACCAAGAGCGTGCTGGTCGATGGTGAACTAAGTCTGGTTGGCACCGTTAACCTTGATATGCGGAGTCTGTGGCTAAATTTCGAGATTACCCTGGCAATCGACGATAAAGGGTTTGGTGCAGACCTCGCCGCCGTTCAGGACGATTATATTTCGCGTTCTCGTCTGCTCGATGCCCGTTTATGGCTAAAACGTCCATTATGGCAACGTGTCGCCGAGCGACTGTTTTACTTCTTCAGCCCGTTGCTGTAAAACGTCGCCAACAGAGGTTAAACAGGTAGTGACTATGGATATGGATCTAAACAATCGCCTGACTGAAGATGAAACACTTGAGCAGGCCTACGATATTTTTCTCGAACTGGCTGCCGACAATCTCGATCCAGCTGATGTTCTGCTGTTCAATCTTCAGTTTGAAGAGCGCGGCGGCGCGGAGTTATTCGATCCGGCGGAAGACTGGCAGGAACATGTTGATTTCGATTTGAACCCGGACTTTTTTGCCGAAGTGGTGATTGGTCTGGCGGACAGTGAAGATGGTGAAATCAACGATGTTTTCGCGCGCATTCTGTTATGCCGCGAAAAAGATCACAAACTTTGCCATATCATCTGGCGGGAATAAATAATCGCTTTTGGCGTGAAAAAGGGCTGACAACTGTCAGCCCTTATTGTGTTTAAAGCGGATCGACTTTCAGGCAAGAAACAGCGTGTCTGAAACTCCCCTCCAGCACAGGACGTGTTTTGGCACACTCCGGACCGGCAATCGGGCAACGGGTACGGAAAACACAACCGGAAGGCGGGTTGATCGGCGACGGTAATTCCCCTTCCAGTAACTGGATGGTTTTGTTCTTCTCCAGATCCGGATCAGGTATGGGGACTGCCGACATCAATGCCCTGGTGTAAGGATGTAGCGGATTGTGATAGACCTCATCATAGGTCCCCAGTTCTACCGCATGGCCGAGATACATCACCAGCACACGATCGGAAATGTGTTTTACCACGGCCAGGTCGTGAGCGATAAAAATTAATGACAATCCCATCTCGCGTTGCAGCTGCTGGAGCAGGTTGACCACCTGCGCCTGAATTGACACGTCCAGCGCCGACACCGGCTCATCACAGATAATCAGCTTCGGTTCAAGAATAAGAGCACGAGCAATCCCGATACGCTGGCACTGCCCACCAGAGAACTCATGCGGATAGCGGTTAATCAGGTTAGGCAATAACCCGACTTTCAGCATCATCGCCTTCACGCGCTCGCGAACTTCCTGGCGTGACATTTTCGGATGATAGGTACGCAGCGGTTCAGCGATAATCTCGCCGATGGTCATACGCGGGTTAAGCGATGCCAATGGATCCTGGAAAATCATCTGAATATCACTGCGAACGGCACGCCATTCATCGGGCTTCATGCCCAGCAACTCTTTACCTAACCAGGCAACATGACCGTCGGTCGCCTTGACCAAACCAATGATGGCGCGAGCAAAGGTGGACTTACCGCATCCCGATTCCCCTACCACACCTAATGTTTCCCCTTCATACAGGCGAAGAGTGACACCATCGACGGCTTTGAGCGTTTTCGGCGGTTGCCAGAACCACTGTTTGCCATCTTTGATTTCAAAGTGCACTTTCAGATCGGCGATTTCGAGGAGGACTTTTCTTCCTTCGGTTACAGCATTCATAACAGTTCCTCCACCGGTTTAAAGCAAGCACGCAGACGGCCAGGCGTAAACTCTTCCAGCGGCGGTGCGCTACTACAAATTTCCATCGCATGCGGACAACGTGGCTGGAACGGGCAACCTTTCGGTAATCGCAACAGGTTTGGCGGATTACCCGGGATGGTCAACATTGTTTCACCTTCCGCATCGAGACGCGGCACCGCGTTGAGTAAACCGATAGAATAAGGATGAACGGGTTGATAAAAGACATCGCGCGCGTTGCCATATTCCATCGTGCGCCCGGCGTACATTACCAGCACTTTGTCGCAGATCCCCGCAACCACGCCAAGATCGTGGGTGATCATAATGATGGCGGTATTAAATTCCCGCTTCAGTTCATTCAATAGCGTCATGATCTGCGCCTGTACGGTGACGTCCAGCGCAGTAGTGGGTTCATCCGCAATCAGCAGCTTAGGTCGACATAGCAATGCCATCGCAATCATAACTCGCTGACGCATGCCGCCAGAAAATTCGTGCGGGTACATTTTCATGCGTTTACGCGCTTCCGGCATTTTTACCGCATCGAGCATCCGCACCGACTCTTCAAACGCCTCAGCTTTGCTCATGTTCTTATGCAGCATCAGCACTTCCATCAACTGCTCACCGACGCGCATATAGGGATTCAACGAAGTCATTGGGTCCTGAAAAATCATTGAGATTTGTTCAGCGCGCAGTTTATTGAGTTCACGCTCTGGCAAATTGAGGATTTCACGCCCATTGAAGGTTGCCGATCCGCCAATACGTCCGTTGGCAGCCAACAGGCCCATCAACGCAAATGCAGTTTGCGATTTACCCGAACCAGACTCACCTACAATGCCCAGCGTTTCTCCGGCACGTAGGGAAAAATTCAAATCATTGACCGCCGTGACGTCGCCGTCCGGGGTACTAAAGGTGACACGCAAATCTTTCACGTTCAGAAGTGCGTCAGCCTGTTGTTGTGCGAGCGGCACAGTTGCAGTTTCAATTACGCTCATGGCTGCACTCCTTAACGATCTTTCGGGTCGAGGGCATCACGCAAGCCATCGCCGATAAAGTTGAAACAAAACAGTGTCACCACGAGGAATCCCGCTGGGAACAACAATAACCATGGAGAGACTTCCATCGAGTTCGCGCCATCACTCAGCAATGCACCCCAGCTGCTTAACGGCTCTTGCGTACCCAACCCCAGGAAGCTAAGGAAAGATTCAAAGAGGATCATGCTGGGCACCAGAAGTGATGCGTAGACCACCACCACACCGAGTACATTCGGCACAATGTGGCGAATAACAATGCCCGACGTCGATACACCGCCAACTTGTGCCGCCTCAATAAACTCTTTACGCTTCAGACTCAGGGTTTGCCCACGCACAATACGAGCCATATCCAGCCAGGAAACCATGCCAATCGCCACGAAAATCAGCAGGATGTTTTGACCGAAAAAGGTCACCAGCAAAATGACGAAGAACATGAATGGGAAGGAGTTGAGGATTTCCAGCAGACGCATCATTACCGAATCCACTTTACCGCCCAGATAACCGGAAAGCGAACCATAAAGTGTCCCGACGACCACAGCCACCAGTGCCGCAGCAACACCGACCATGAGTGAGATACGCCCGCCAATCGCAACACGCACAAGCAGGTCGCGACCGGATGAGTCAGTACCAAAGTAGTGACCGGACTCCATATCCGGGGCACTGGACATCATCGCCCAGTCAGTATCGTCATAGGCAAACTGCGAAAGCATCGGTGCCAGGATTACAAATAACGCGATCAGCACCAGCACTATCAGACTGACAACCGCCGCACGGTTATGCATAAAACGTCGACGTGCGTCCTGCCACAAGCTGCGCCCTTCGACCTCCAGCTTTTCACTGAAATTTTCCAGCGTCTCGCTGTTTTTCTTACTTAACATCATCGCGAGCTCCAGTATCAGTAACGGATTTTCGGGTCGATAACCGCATATAGCACATCGACAATGGCATTAAACAAAATGGTTAACGCACCAACCAGGATAGTCAGGCTTAACACTAAGGAATAGTCACGGTTCAATGCGCCATTAACGAACAGTTGCCCAATCCCCGGCAAACCATAAATGGTTTCGATAACCATAGAACCGGTAATAATGCCGACAAATGCGGGGCCCATATAGGAGAGCACGGGTAACAGAGCAGGTTTTAATGCGTGGCGTAAAATGATCCGCCGCATAGGTAACCCTTTCGCCCGGGCAGTACGAATAAAGTTGGAGTGTAAAACCTCAATCATAGAGCCACGGGTAATACGCGCAATACTGGCGATATAGGCGAGTGACAACGCCACCATCGGCAATATCATGAATTTAAGCGCCCCACCATTCCAGCCACCGCCCGGCAGCCAATGCAAAATGATCGCAAATATCATGACTAATAATGGCGCAACCACAAAACTGGGGATAACAACCCCGGTCATTGCCAGCCCCATCACGGTATAGTCCCATTTGGTGTTTTGTTTTAATGCGGCAATAACGCCAGCACTAACACCCAGTATTACCGCAAGGAAAAATGCTGCGGCTCCCAGTTTGGCAGAAACGGGAAAACTGGATGCAACCAGGTCGTTGACCGAATAATCTTTATATTTAAACGATGGACCGAAATCGCCATGCGCCAGTTGTTTCAGGTAGCTGAAATACTGTGTCATGATCGGATCATTAAGATGATATTTCGCTTCGATATTGGCCATCACTTCCGGCGGTAAAGTACGTTCGCCGGTAAAAGGGCTTCCCGGCGCGAGGCGCATCATAAAGAACGAAATAGTAATAAGAATAAATAGCGTCGGAATCGCTTCCAGACAGCGACGTAGAATAAATTTTAACATTGCCCTACCTTCTGGCCTGTGCCTTCTGTAATGCGATAAAAATCAGACACCGTGGAGCAGGACACGCCTGCCCCACGTATTGCCATTAGTGCTTCACAATGTACATATTCCGGGTGTAGGTATTATCCAGCGGATCTTTGCCGGTATAGCCACCAACCCACGGTTTCACCAGACGCGCATTCACGTAGTAATAAACAGGAACAATGGCCGAATCCTTATCCAGCTGTTGTTCTGCTTTAGTGTACAGAGCTGTGCGCTGCGCCTCGTCAGTCGCTTTCAGCGTTTCCGCCATAATGCTGTCAAAGGCCGGGCTCTTATAATGCGCGGTATTCATCGAGCTGTTCGACAGCATGGTGTTCAGGAAGGAAGTTGGTTCGTTGTAGTCTGCACACCAGCCTGCACGGGCCACATCAAAAGTGCCCTGGTGACGGGTGTCGAGAAATGTTTTCCACTCCTGGTTAACCAGTTTGACGTTTACACCAATGTTTTTCTTCCACAATGAAGAGGCAGCAATCGCCAGCTTTTTATGCAGATCGGAGGTGTTATACAACAGGTTGATGGTTAACGGTTTGTCTGCGGTATAACCCGCTTCAGCCAGCAGTTTTTTCGCTTCTTCGTTACGTTTTTCCTGGCTCCAGCCAAACCATTCCGGCTGAGTCAATTTTGCGCCATCAGTATACGGTGGAGTGTAACCATAGGCGGGCATGTCGCCCTGCGCTTTCACTTTATTAACAATGATATCGCGGTCCATACCCAGTTTCAGTGCGGTACGCACACGTACATCGTTAAATGGCGGTTTCTGGTTGTTAATTTCGTAATAATAAGTGCACAGGTATGGATCAACGTGAACTTCGTCCGGGATCTCTTTTTTCAGCTTCTGGAACAATTCGATCGGCATGTTGTTATAAGTCATGTCGATTTCACCACTACGGTAGCGATTGACATCGGTAACTTCAGAAGCAATAGGCAAATAGGTTACCTGGTTAATAACGGTTTTCGTGTTGTTCCAGTAGGTCGGGCTGCGTTCAAGAACGATTCGTTCGTTTACGACCCAATCTTTTAAGGTATAGGCACCGTTGGTGACGATATTACCAGGCTGGGTCCATTTTTCGCCGAATTTCTCGATAGCGGCTTTTGGCACCGGTGAAGTTGATGGGTGAACAAGTAATTTATAGAAGTACGGAACGGGTTCACTTAAGGTGACTTCTAGTGTGTGATCATCAATAGCTTTCACGCCGAGATCGGTAATCGGTTTTTTCCCTTCAAGAATTTCATCAATACCGGCGATATGCCCATATTGCAGATAACTGGCATACGGAGAAGCAGTGTTCGGATCAACAGAACGTTGCCAGCTATACACAAAGTCTTGTGCTGTGACTGGCGTGCCATCAGACCATTTCGCATCTTTACGCAAATGGAAGGTCCAGACTTTCGCGTCTTTATTATCCCAGGATTCAGCGACGCCAGGTTCCGGATGGCCGTCAAGATCGCTAACCAGTAAGCCTTCAAACAGGTCTCGGCTGATATTAGACTCCGGAACACCTTCAATTTTGTGCGGATCTAATGACTGAACTTCTGAACCATTGTTACGTACCAGCGTTTGTTTTTCCGCCAGTGTGACGCCTGCGGGTACATCAGCTGCCAGCGCGACATTCCCTGCCATAAGCGCAGCCAAAACGCCAGCTGCTACTAAACTTCTCTTGGTGATGTTGGTCATTGTTTTTTGGACTCCCTCATTATAATTACTGGTATTAACCAGCATGTGTAATCCCGGATTGGGACCCTGCACAGGCTCGGAGACTTTCTGCTGTCAGGTTACTTTATCGTTACGTATTACTATCACCGACTTTATTTATTCTGGTGATTCAGACGATCACCTTATGTCGATTCGTACTGTGTCTCCCCTGTCGAGACACATTATTCTTTCGCGACGCTCTTTAATTGTTAATTATTCTCATTACCAATAAAGAATCGTCTGGCGGTTGCCCGGAAAGTACCAAATGCGCTTCTTACTCGCCAATACATTTTGCAAAATTGTTAAGCAATTCTCTTTTATTGACCGTATCAGAATCTATAGCTTGCATCCATGTCTTAACAAACATCTTTTAATTCAATCAAATAGAGATTGGTTAAGCATGTCTCTCTTTTCTGATTACAGTTCCAGTAGTGAAATGCACAATAATTTAACAATTGATTATTATTTAGCACTTTCCTCTACCAAAGGCAGTGGAATTACTAATATCATTTCAATTATTCTTCAGCAAGCCCAGGATTATGATGTGGCGAAAATAACATGATGGTGAGGAGAAGCAGTTAAGGAAATCCTTATAACTAACTGTAATTTGAGAAGAATATTTTTACCTATTCCTTTTGCTTTTGATAACTGCGCGGGTACAAAGTAAAAATAATGACGAAGTAAACGGAGCATGGCAGCTCCGTTTCATTTGAAAGGAATTAATTAAGCAGGCCGGGGAAAATCCCCTTAATACCAGTAACGATAAATTCAATCCCCAATGCCATCAGCAATAGCCCCATAATACGCGTGATCACGTTGATGCCGGTTTGGCGTAAAACCCGTACCAGCCACGGTGCCATGCGGAACAATCCCCAGCAACATAAAGCGAACAATGCAATAGCCACAAAGAAACCAAACAGATAGCTAATGCTGTGATAACGCGTACCCCAGACGATGGTAGAACTGATCGCCCCTGGCCCCGCCATCAACGGCAACGCCAGTGGCACCACACCAATGCTTTCACGTACCGCGGTTTCTGATTTTTCTTGCTTGTTCTGTTTATCCTCGCCAAGCTTGCCGCTGATCATCGACATCGCTATCGTCACCACCAGGATGCCCCCGGCGATACGGAACGAATCAATTGATATACCAAAAAGTTGCAGAATCGTGTCGCCGAGAAAAAGCGAGATCCACAAGATAATAGCCACAGACAGGTTGGCTGTAAGGTTCGTTTTGTTTCGCGCTGCCGCTGTCTGATAACTGGTCATGCTGATAAAGACGGGAATAATCCCTACCGGGTTGACCAGCGCAAATAACCCGATGAAAAATTTGAAGTAAACGGGAAAATCAAAAAGGGTCTGAATCACGGTTAGCTCCGAAGCAAAAGCCGGATAATGTTAGCCATAAATAAGGTTAAAAAGACGCGCTGACAATACGCCTTTTGACAGCATTTTTCACCTCCTAACTACTTAAAATTGCTATCATTCGTTATTGTTATCTAGTTGTGCAAAACATGATAATGTAGCCAACAAATCATACTACAATTTATTAACTGTTAGCTATAATGGCGAAAAGCGATGCTGAAAGGTGTCAGCTTTGCAAAAATTTGATTTGGATCACGTAATCAGTACCCAGAAGTGAGTAATCTTGCTTACGCCACCTGGAAGTGACGCATTAGAGATAATAACTCTAATGTTTAAACTCTTTTAGTAAATCACAGTGAGTGTGAGCGCGAGTAAGCTTTTGATTTTCATCGGTTAAGCAAATCATCACCGCACTGACTATACTCTCGTATTCGAGCAGATGATTTACTAAAAAAGTTTAACATTATCAGGAGAGCATTATGGCTGTTACTAATGTCGCTGAACTTAACGCACTCGTAGAGCGTGTAAAAAAAGCCCAGCGTGAATATGCCAGTTTCACTCAAGAGCAAGTAGACAAAATCTTCCGCGCCGCCGCTCTGGCTGCTGCAGATGCTCGAATCCCACTCGCGAAAATGGCCGTTGCCGAATCCGGCATGGGTATCGTCGAAGATAAAGTGATCAAAAACCACTTTGCTTCTGAATATATCTATAACGCCTATAAAGATGAAAAAACCTGTGGTGTTCTGTCTGAAGACGACACTTTTGGTACCATCACTATCGCTGAACCAATCGGTATTATTTGCGGTATCGTTCCGACCACTAACCCGACTTCAACTGCTATCTTCAAATCGCTGATCAGCCTGAAGACCCGTAACGCCATTATCTTCTCCCCGCACCCGCGTGCAAAAGATGCAACCAACAAAGCGGCTGATATCGTTCTGCAGGCTGCTATCGCTGCCGGTGCTCCGAAAGATCTGATCGGCTGGATCGATCAACCTTCTGTTGAACTGTCTAACGCACTGATGCACCACCCAGACATCAACCTGATCCTCGCGACTGGTGGTCCGGGCATGGTTAAAGCCGCATACAGCTCCGGTAAACCAGCTATCGGTGTAGGCGCGGGTAACACGCCAGTTGTTATCGATGAAACTGCTGATATCAAACGTGCAGTTGCATCTGTGCTGATGTCCAAAACCTTCGACAACGGCGTAATATGTGCGTCTGAACAGTCTGTTGTTGTTGTTGACTCTGTTTATGACGCAGTACGTGAACGTTTCGCAACCCACGGCGGCTATCTGTTGCAGGGTAAAGAGCTGAAAGCTGTTCAGGATGTTATCCTGAAAAACGGTGCGCTGAACGCGGCTATCGTTGGTCAGCCAGCCTATAAAATTGCTGAACTGGCAGGCTTCTCTGTACCAGAAAACACCAAGATTCTGATCGGTGAAGTGACCGTTGTTGATGAAAGCGAACCGTTCGCACATGAAAAACTGTCCCCAACTCTGGCAATGTACCGCGCTAAAGATTTCGAAGACGCGGTAGAAAAAGCAGAGAAACTGGTAGCTATGGGCGGTATCGGTCATACCTCTTGCCTGTACACTGACCAGGATAACCAACCGGCTCGCGTTTCTTACTTCGGTCAGAAAATGAAAACGGCTCGTATCCTGATTAACACCCCGGCTTCTCAGGGTGGTATCGGTGACCTGTATAACTTCAAACTCGCACCTTCCCTGACTCTGGGTTGTGGTTCCTGGGGTGGTAACTCCATCTCTGAAAACGTTGGTCCGAAACACCTGATCAACAAGAAAACCGTTGCTAAGCGAGCTGAAAACATGTTGTGGCACAAACTTCCGAAATCTATCTACTTCCGCCGTGGCTCTCTGCCAATCGCGCTGGATGAAGTGATTACTGATGGCCACAAACGTGCGCTCATCGTGACTGACCGCTTCCTGTTCAACAATGGTTATGCTGATCAGATCACTTCCGTACTGAAAGCAGCAGGCGTTGAAACTGAAGTCTTCTTCGAAGTAGAAGCTGACCCGACCCTGAGCATCGTTCGTAAAGGTGCAGAACTGGCAAACTCCTTCAAACCAGACGTGATTATCGCGCTGGGTGGTGGTTCCCCGATGGACGCCGCGAAGATCATGTGGGTCATGTACGAACATCCGGAAACTCACTTCGAAGAACTGGCGCTGCGCTTTATGGATATCCGTAAACGTATCTACAAGTTCCCGAAAATGGGCGTGAAAGCGAAAATGATCGCTGTCACCACCACTTCTGGTACAGGTTCTGAAGTCACTCCGTTTGCGGTTGTAACTGACGACGCTACTGGTCAGAAATATCCGCTGGCAGACTATGCGCTGACCCCGGATATGGCGATTGTCGATGCCAACCTGGTTATGGACATGCCGAAGTCCCTGTGTGCTTTCGGTGGTCTGGACGCAGTAACTCACGCCATGGAAGCTTATGTTTCTGTACTGGCATCTGAGTTCTCTGATGGTCAGGCTCTGCAGGCGCTGAAACTGCTGAAAGAATATCTGCCAGCGTCCTACCACGAAGGATCTAAAAATCCGGTAGCGCGTGAACGTGTTCACAGTGCAGCAACTATCGCGGGTATCGCGTTTGCGAACGCCTTCCTGGGTGTATGTCACTCAATGGCGCACAAACTGGGTTCCCAGTTCCATATTCCGCACGGTCTGGCAAACGCCCTGCTGATTTGTAACGTTATTCGCTACAACGCGAATGACAACCCGACCAAGCAGACTGCATTCAGCCAGTATGACCGTCCGCAGGCTCGCCGTCGTTATGCTGAAATTGCTGACCACCTGGGTCTGAGCGCACCGGGCGACCGTACTGCTGCTAAGATCGAGAAACTGCTGGCATGGCTGGAAACGCTGAAAGCTGAACTGGGTATTCCGAAATCTATCCGTGAAGCTGGCGTTCAGGAAGCAGACTTCCTGGCGAATGTGGATAAACTGTCTGAAGATGCATTCGATGACCAGTGCACCGGTGCTAACCCGCGTTACCCACTGATCTCCGAGCTGAAACAGATTCTGCTGGATACCTACTACGGTCGTGATTATGTAGAAGGTGAAACTGCAGCGAAAAAAGAAGCCGCTCCGGCTAAAGCTGAGAAAAAAGCGAAGAAATCCGCTTAATCAGTAGCGCTGTCTGGCAACATAAACGGTCCCTTCTGGGGCCGTTTTTTTGTTTTACCCAAAGCAACTTTCCCATAAACCGACAGCATTTGCCTTCATCATATTTACGGCGATGTATAACGCCTACACACAGCGATATTGTACTTTACAGGTCACAAGTCAACGTCACTGTAAAGCGCTCTGTGAGGGGTATAGTAGCGTTAAAGAACTGTCGAGAAGGGTATATACACCGGATGAAGTGAGTAAAACGAACTGACAGGATAAAAGCGCCCTGCTCACCCTGTCAGTAAAGAAATTCTTATTAATCGTGGCGATGCCTTTCCTGAATAGCCGTTAATGAGCCGACTTCTAACGCCTCTTTATAGTGTTTACGGCATACAGAAACGTAGCGTTCATTACCACCAATAACCACCTGCTCACCTTCGTTATAAGGTCTGCCTGCTTGATCAAGACGCAGCACCATGCTTGCTTTGCGGCCACAAAAACAGATGGTTTTTAATTCAACCAGTTTGTCGGACCATGCCAGTAAGTATTGGCTGCCAATAAATAACTCACCTCGAAAATCGGTACGTAAACCATAACAAAGTACGGGTATATCGAGTTGATCGACAACCTCCGATAATTCATATACTTGTTGTCTGGTTAAAAACTGGCATTCATCAACCAGTACGCAATGAATTGCCTGCTGTTCATGTTCCGCACGAATCTCATCAAATAATGATGAATTTTGGTTAAATAATTTTGCAGGCGATGACAAACCTATACGCGAACTGACTTTCCCGGCACCAAAGCGATCGTCAATTTCTGCCGTATATACGACAGTGCGCATGCCGCGTTCCTGGTAATTGTATGAAGATTGCAACAATGCTGTAGACTTACCCGCATTCATTGCGGAATAGTAGAAATATAGCTGTGCCATCAGCCACAGGCCCTCAATGATATGAATTAAAGTTGGCTGGAGTTTATCATAATTCGTCAGTTTTTCAGCTCAACAGTATGCATAGAAGTAGTATATGCGTTCTCCCTTACGAAGCCTTGCATAATCCTTCTGAGCTATCATTACAACTGCCTCGCTTGTTATAAGCGGGTAAATGACTGCTGGTAACTATTCACAATCTTTAACCTGTTGTGCAAGTAATAGCCCTCTGTTGACCTCCTGGAGATAGTGCAATACTAAGTCCCTGCTCTTATTGCGACTGTTCTACTTTTCATCATTCGCTTAATAGGGAATTCTCGTAAACACGACTAATACAGAAGACTGAAAGGTCGTCAGCCTACGATAATCTCCCCATAAAATGTGACATGAATCAGGAAGTTTTAACCTCACGTGCTGCGAAATCATCGGCGCAAATAGGGCTATATGCCGCGTCTTTTCTGGCTAATTTTATGAAAAGATATTTATTGGCGGCACAAAATAAAGAACAATTTTGAATTCCTTACATTCCTGGCTATTGCACAACTGAATTTAAGGCTCTATTATTACCTCAACAAACCACCCCAATATAAGTTTGAGATTACTACAATGAGCGAAGCACTTAAAATTCTGAACAACATCCGTACTCTTCGTGCGCAGGCAAGAGAATGTACACTTGAAACGCTGGAAGAAATGCTGGAAAAATTAGAAGTTGTTGTTAACGAACGTCGCGAAGAAGAAAGCGCGGCTGCTGCTGAAGTTGAAGAGCGCACTCGTAAACTGCAGCAATATCGCGAAATGCTGATCGCTGACGGTATTGACCCGAACGAACTGCTGAATAGCCTTGCTGCCGTTAAATCTGGCACCAAAGCTAAACGTGCTCAGCGTCCGGCAAAATATAGCTACGTTGACGAAAACGGCGAAACTAAAACCTGGACTGGCCAGGGCCGTACTCCAGCTGTAATCAAAAAAGCAATGGATGAGCAAGGTAAATCCCTCGACGATTTCCTGATCAAGCAATAATCTTTTGTAGATTACACTTGCTTAAAATCCCGCCATCGGCGGGATTTTTTATTGTCCGGTTTAAGTCAATTTAATAAGAATAAGCTATAAAAAAACGGCGTCGATTGCTCAACGCCGTTTCGTGGATAACACCGATACGGATGTTACTTCTTAATGCCCATCTCTTCTTCAAGCCAGGCTTTAAATTCCGTACCAAGGGTGTTATGACGAATACCGTATTCAACGAAGGCCTGCATGTAACCTAATTTATTACCACAGTCATGGCTCTTCCCTTTCATATGATAGGCTTCCACCGTTTCTTTTTCGATCAGCATATCAATTGCGTCGGTGAGCTGAATTTCATCACCAGCTCCCGGAGGGGTTTTTGCCAGCAACGGCCAAATATCCGCGCTAAGTACGTAACGACCCACAATAGCGAGATTAGACGGCGCAACATCCGCTTTTGGTTTTTCAACCACGCCAACCATAGGTACGCTTTCACCCGGCGCTAATTCAACGCCTTTGCAATCCACAACGCCATATGCGGTCACATCAGCAACCGGTTCAACCATGATCTGGCTATGACCCGTTTCATCAAAGCGGCGGATCATCTCTGCCAGGTTATCCTGTGACAAATCGGATTCATATTCATCCAGAATAACGTCAGGCAAAATAACAGCCACAGGTTCATCACCCACTACCGGGTGAGCACACAATACCGCATGTCCCAGGCCTTTCGCCAGCCCCTGACGAACTTGCATAATAGTCACGTGCGGCGGACAAATAGACTGCACTTCATCAAGCAGTTGACGTTTTACACGTTTTTCCAGCATTGCTTCCAGTTCAAAACTGGTATCAAAGTGGTTTTCAATCGAGTTTTTAGATGAGTGAGTAACCAGCACAATTTCAGTAATGCCAGCCGCAATACATTCATTCACGACGTATTGAATTAATGGCTTATCGACAAGTGGCAGCATCTCTTTCGGGATGGCTTTCGTCGCCGGCAACATCCTGGTTCCTAATCCCGCAACGGGGATAACGGCTTTTTTGACTTTCGTATTAATGGCAGCCATTTAAATTCTCCTGGACTGTTCGTGTTTTGAACGTGTTCATATTTCTGTATCGCATCCCAGTATATCAGCACCCCGAAGGGGCTAAGTTCTGAAAAGGAGGCGAGTTAGCATAATTAAGACAATTACTTATACGAATGGCGACGATAGTACCACCAGCCGACATTAGCTGGTAATGCAAATTTAGCCCGCGTTATCGTTTGCTCATTCTGCAGACAACATCAAGCGAAGCCGACCACCGGTTCCCCATATTTGGCATTGCCAGGCATCGCATCGCTGGCTCAATTGATTCAAATAAGCGTTACCTAAAGTGCCTAACGGAACACCATTACTGATTTGCACCTGGTGTTCGCCGGTATTTAACGTCGCATTCAGCCCCGCAGAAACCAGAATGAGATTTTTCAGTTCGCGATGATAATAGCCAACTAATAGCGGAAACTGCCCCGGCAGATTGGCCTGACGGAGTAAATGGTTTACCTGCTTCAATAACGCGCCCAACTCTGGCAACCGTTGATTTTGATGTGCAAGCTGTTCCTGTAATAATCCGTTAAACAATGCGCGTAATAACAAGGCAGCAAGTACGCCATTATGTCCAGCTCGGGTGACATCAAGGCAATAAAATGCCAGATCGTTTTCCGAAAGTGCGGCAATATCAAGCACCAGGCCGGGTTTGTCCGCGGCAACCAATTGACGATAATTAACCCGGCAATGGGAAATCACCTGCTGAACCGGCGGTTGCAATTCCTGTAATAATTTCGCCGCTGCGGCAGGGTTATCAACCATTGCATCCCAGTCGCGAAAAAGCCTTTCCTCTTCCTCAACGCGGGAATTAAACATGCTGGGATAGAGACAGGCAAAAACCATCTCGCGCAAGCGATTCAGATCTTTAACTGGTTTCAGCAAAACATCTTCAACGCCCAGACGTAACGCTTTGGCAATATCTGCCATATTTTCAGTGGCAGATATCACCAGAACTGGGGTCTGGTCGCCTCTGTTACGTATATGCTCCAGCAGTTTAAGCCCGTTCATTCGTGGCATCGCGATATCACATATCATCAGGTCTGGAGTGAAACCTCCCAGCAACTCAAGGGCATCCACCCCATCAGCCGCCAGTACCGTTGTCGCTCCCAATGAGGAAAACCACGAATCCAGAAGCGAGCGAAATACCTGCTCATCTTCAACAATGAGAATCTGTTTTCCGACCAATGGCTGCGTCATGTTCTCTCCCCTGACTGGCTTTACTCAATAGTGGCATGCTATTGCCACCTGCGCCTGTCAGAATTAACTTAAGTGTAGATAAAAATTCTGGTCAAATGTTGGTGCGTACCAACGGCAAAAGTTCGTCCATTTTCTTTTCCACTGCCAGCTGCCCGGCCGCAATGGCAGCGTGCGCGCGATGGAAATCAAGCGTAGATATTTGCGGGCAAACAGGTTGAATCAGAATATCGGGCGGATCACCTGCCATGCGGTTCCTTTTAAGGCGGTTCTCCAGCACCTGGATAGAAGTGGTCATAATCTCTGTTGCCGTTGGCGCTGTCACCGCCCGACGTGTCGTTATGCTGCCCAACCTTTCTTTCAGACGCGCATGCCACGGCAGAGAATCACCATTCTCGCTATTTTCTTCACTGACATTAAAGGAGAGCAGATCTTGTTGCATCAAATGAGCATCGTGCTGCAGGTCGACCGCTATCACAATATCAGCACCCAATGCACGCGTGAGCGAAATAGGAATTGGGTTAACTACAGCCCCATCAACCAGCCAGTAGCCGTTATGCGCAACGGGTGCCATGAGTCCTGGAATACTGCATGATGCGCGAATAGCAAGATGGAGATCGCCTTCAGTAAACCATAATTCACGCCCCGTACTTAAATTGGTGGCAACAGCCGCGAAGCGACGGGAACAATTTTCGATCTCTGTTTCCGGCATTATTTCGCGATATTGATTGAAGACACGCTCGCCGCGCAGTAACCCACCGCGCTGCCAGGAGAGATCCATCAGGCGTAAAACATCCCAATAACTGAAAGAGGTTACCCAATCTTCCAGCGCAGATAATCGATCGCATGCATAGGCCGCGCCCACCAGCGAACCAATTGAACATCCTGCAACGATATCAATTTCAATACCCACTTTTTTTAGCGCATTAATAACGCCAATATGCGACCAACCTCTCGCCGCGCCAGATCCCAGCGCCAGCCCTATTTTTATCTTTCTCATTATTCCCGCAAGATTCCCCTGGAATGCAATCGTAGCAACATCGCTACTGCTCGGTTAACATAGTGCTACTCAGGCGGTTAATACGCCGTTATTGTTTCCAGGGAGATTATTTGTGTCTCAGCTTTGTCCCTGTGGTAGTGCTGTCGAGTATAGCCTATGTTGCCACCCTTATGTGTCTGGTGAAAAGGTTGCACCTGATCCAGAACATCTCATGCGTTCGCGTTACTGCGCTTTTGTGATGCAAGACGCAGATTATTTAATAAAGACCTGGCATCCATCTTGTGGAGCGGCGGCGTTACGTGCCGAATTGATTGCCGGATTTGCGCATACTGAATGGTTGGGATTGACCGTATTTGAACATTGTTGGCAGGACGGCGACAATATCGGATTTGTCAGTTTTGTTGCGCGATTTACCGAAGGTGGCAAAACAGGTGCAATCATTGAACGTTCGCGATTTTTGAAAGAAAACGGTCAATGGTACTATATTGACGGTACACGTCCGCAGTTTGGCCGCAACGATCCCTGCCCTTGTGGTTCAGGTAAAAAATTTAAAAAGTGCTGCGGCCAATAATGGTTGACGGTACGGTTTAGCAAACACTCTCAACAAGGTTTTTCCAGCAATGCATTCACTCCAACGTAAAGTTCTGCGTACTATTTGTCCGGACCAAAAAGGTCTGATCGCACGTATTACCAATATTTGCTACAAGCACGAGTTAAATATCGTACAGAACAATGAATTTGTTGATCACCGTACCGGGCGCTTTTTTATGCGCACGGAACTGGAAGGAATTTTTAATGATTCCACCCTGCTGGCGGATCTCGACAGCGCATTGCCAGAAGGCTCCGTACGTGAGCTGAATCCTGCCGGTCGTCGCCGGATAGTGATTCTGGTCACTAAAGAGGCGCATTGCCTTGGCGATTTGTTGATGAAAGCCAATTACGGCGGCCTGGATGTCGAAATCGCGGCAGTTATTGGTAACCACGATACTTTACGTTCTCTGGTTGAGCGTTTTGATATTCCGTTTGAGCTGGTAAGCCATGAAGGGTTAAGCCGCAACGAGCACGATCAAAAGATGGCGGATGCCATTGATGCTTATCAGCCTGACTACGTGGTGCTGGCGAAGTATATGCGGGTATTAACGCCAGAATTTGTGGCACGCTTCCCGAATAAGATCATCAATATTCACCATTCATTCCTGCCAGCGTTTATCGGCGCACGTCCTTATCACCAGGCCTATGAACGTGGCGTGAAGATTATTGGCGCAACCGCTCACTATGTGAATGACAATCTTGACGAAGGTCCAATCATCATGCAGGACGTTATTCATGTCGATCATACCTACACAGCTGAAGATATGATGCGCGCAGGTCGTGACGTCGAGAAAAACGTCTTAAGTCGCGCGCTCTACAAAGTACTAGCGCAGCGCGTCTTTGTTTACGGTAATCGGACGATTATTCTTTAATCGCCAGCAAAAATAACTGGTTACCTTTAATCCGTTACGGATGAAAATTACGCAACCAGTTCATTTTTCTCAACGTAACACTTTACAGCGGCGCGTCATTTGATATGATGCGCCCCGCTTCCCGATAAGGGAGCAGGCCAGTAAAAAGCATTACCCCGTGGTGGGGTTCCCGAGCGGCCAAAGGGAGCAGACTGTAAATCTGCCGTCATCGACTTCGAAGGTTCGAATCCTTCCCCCACCACCATCTCAAGCATTACCTCAAAATTTGAATTACCCCTGGTGGGGTTCCCGAGCGGCCAAAGGGAGCAGACTGTAAATCTGCCGTCATCGACTTCGAAGGTTCGAATCCTTCCCCCACCACCATCACTTTCAAAAGTCCGTGAACTCTCAAACGAATCCGCGATTAAATATTCTGCCCATGCGGGGAAGGATGAGAAGCTTCGACCAAGGTTCGACTCGAGCGCCAGCGAGAGAGCGTGGCCGCAGGCAACGACCCGAAGGGCGAAGCGCGCAGCGCTGAGTAATCCTTCCCC